>DASPZZ010000193.1:0-2189 GCA_035635995.1 Binatia bacterium
CGCGCAGCGGCGGCCCGATGTGCTCGTCTCCGACATCGAGATGCCCGGGCAGGACGGATATTCGCTCATCCGGAAGGTGAGGGCCCTGGGCCCCGAGCAGGGCGGCAAGACGCCTGCGGTGGCGTTGACCGCGTTCGGCCGGCCGGGGGACAGGATCCGGAGCCTGAGGGCGGGGTTCAACCTCCACCTGACCAAGCCGGTCGATCCGGCCGAGCTGATCGCCAGCGTCGCGAGCATGATCGGCCGCGCGGGTTGACCGCGTCGCGCATGGCGCGCGGCTGGACATGGTCGTCTCGACACGATAGGCTTCCAACGGTTTCACCGCGGCTCGCAACGGCTCGGCGGTTCGGGCCGGCGGGCAAATCGACGAGGAGTGAGACGCGATGGGGCGAGGCAGCACGGAGCACGGCAAGCCCACGATCGCCGTGTTCAACTCGAGCGAGGACACCGTCGAGCTCTTGCGTACGGCGCTCGAGGCGGAAGGCTTTCAGACAGTGGTCGGTCACATTCCGGACGTCAAGAAGGGCGAGATCGACCTCGTCGACTTCATCAACCATCACACGCCCGCGGTGATCGTCTACGACATCTCACCGCCCTACGACGCGAACTGGCGGTTCCTGCGACTCGTGCGGAGCTCCGAGCCCCTGCAGCGGCGCGAGTTCGTGCTGACCACGACCAACAAGCCGGCGCTCGAGCGGCTCGTCGGCGACACCGAGGCGCTGGAGATCATCGGAAAGCCGTACGACCTTCGCCAGGTCGTCGACGCGGTCCGCGCGGCGCTGGCTCGCCTCGCGTAGCGCTCACCGCTCCGCCGCCGATCCTCGCCACGCCTGGAAGGCGAGGCCCTGGATCAGGGACAAGCCCAGCCAGACCGCGTCGTCGGTGGCGTAGGCCGACAGGAACGTCCCGGTCAAGCCGCGGACGGCCAGCACCACCAGGACGGACGTCGTCACGTTCACAGCCACGAAGATCAGGACCATCCCGACGGATTCGAGCATCTTGCCGATGGCGGCCCCGAGGCCGGCGCTCGAAAGCCCGAGCGCCCGGGCACCCACGTAATAGGCGCCGATGGACGTCAGCCCCGCCAGAGCCGCGATGAAGATCGCCTCCATGACTTCCTCCAGCGCTAGATGTATCCAGCGACCCGGTAGTAGGCCCACCCGAGCAATTCCTTGACCAGCACGCGCATCAGCGCCAGGCGCGACTCGGGCGCGTCGGCTTCGAGCTGTGGATCGGAAGATACCGCCCGGACCTCGAACCCGGCGCGCTCGAACAGCGGGCGCGCTCGCGCGAGGTGCCCGGCGTTGGTCACGAGGAGCACTGTCCGGGCGCCGCGCGACCGAAGGAGCGCCTTTACGCGCACGGCTTCCTCTCGGGTCGTTTGCGCCCGCGTCTCGGTGAGGATCGCGTCCGCGGGAATCCCGTGCAGGCGCGCCTGCTCCGCACGAACGTCGGCCTCGGTCGGTCCGCCATCAGTGGCCCCGCCCAGGAGGACCAGGACGGGAGCCAGGCCGCGCCGGTACAGCTCGATGCCGCGGTTGGTCCGACGCAGCGATTCGAGGCTCAGGATGCCGGATGGCGAGATCGTTCCGCCGAGCACCACGATGGCGTCGGAGGGCACGAGCTGCGGCGAGTCGGCCAGCCACTGATTCACCCGATAGGCGAGCGGGCTGAACGCGGTGACCAGGAAGAGGACGACTCCGACGAGACCGATCAGGCGGCAAACGCGGTCGCTCCGCCGGCCGGTCGTGTCCACGGCACTAGTGTCTGTCGGCTTCGAGGCGAGACCAAGAAATCGAATCGCTTCCGTCAGCCGAGCGGCAGGCGAATGGCAAACGTGCTGCCGACTCCGGGCGCCGTCTGAACCGACAGGCGGCCGTCGTGAGCCGCGACGATCGAGTCGACGATCGACAGGCCGAGCCCGGCGCCGCCCGCCTCACCGGCGCGCGCCGAGTCGAGCCGGACGAACGGCTCGAGGATCCGGTCGGCGTCCGCCGGATTCATGCCGACCCCCGTGTCGCTCACCGCCACCACGGCGTGCCGGCCGTCGCGCTCGAGCGAGAGCTCGACCTTGCCGCCCGCCTTCGTGTACTTGATCGCGTTCTCGACCAGATTGACGAGCGCGCGGCGCAAGGTCGACGGATCGCCGTGGACGACCAGCGGCTCCACGGCCCCGAGCCGAACGACGA
>DASPZZ010000194.1:0-2081 GCA_035635995.1 Binatia bacterium
CGCTCACCCCGAATCCCACGAGATGCAGGCCGGGCACGCGCGGCTTGACGCGCGCCACCGTCTCGAAGCCGTCGGCCGTGCCCTTCCAGGCGTAGTCGTGGTGGAGCATCAGCACGCGCGGGCGGGAGGTCGCCACCGTCACGGGCACGGCGTGGAACAGGGCCGGGTCGACCGGGGTGATCAGGATCTCCGCGTCGCTGGCGAACCGCTCGCGCATGATGTCGCGGAGCCACGTGGAGATCACGATCTTGCTGAGCGGCAGACGATACGTCGCGTCAACCGCCTCGGCCTGGCCGTGATAGAGGCTCTCGTAGTGCTGCACGAAGTAGAACTTCCGCCCGCACCGCGCCGGCGCCTCGGCGACCGTGGCGGCGGACTGCCACGCCGTCGCGACGAGCACGTCGGCGTCGGGGAGCACGCTCGGCCGCCAGCGGTCGACCCAAACGACGCGCGCTCGAAAGCCAGGGATCCAGGCGGGTCGCGCCGCCATCATCGAGCGCCAGAAAGCACGCGCACGGCTCTTGGCCGGCACCACGACGTCGACCTGATGACCGGCGGCGGTGAGCCGGTCCGCGTACGTGAGGATCGCGCGCACTCCGCCGGCGATGCGGAGGTGCGGACACAGAAACGTGATCTTCACGCGGCGGTCAGATGGCCATCGAAACCTGGCCGCTCTTCCGGTAGGCCTCGGGATCGAGCGCGACGTTGACGCACCAGACCTCGTCCGAAGCGAGCGCGCGCCTGAGTACCGGCCCGATCTCCCGGGGATCGGTGACGTAGGCGCCGCGGCCGCCGAGCGCCTCGACCATGAGGTCGTAGCGCGTCGTCGGGAGCGAGGTCGCCACGGTCCGGGACTCGCCGAAGAAGGACACCTGAGGACTCCGGATCTGACCCCAGCCGCCGTCGTTGCCGATGACGCAGGTGAACGGAAGCTTGAAGCGCACCGCGGTCTCGAGCTCCATCCCGTTGAGGCCGAAGGCACCGTCGCCGGACACGAGCAGTACGCGCTGGTCCGGGCGCAGGAGCTTCGCGGCGAGCGCGAACGACGGCCCGACGCCCAGACAGCCCAGCGGCCCGGGATCGAGCCACTGGCCCATCCGGTCGATCGGCACGAACTTCGCCGCGCAGTTGACGACGTCGCCGCCGTCCCCCACGACGATCGTGTCGCGCGTCACCGCGCACGCGATTTCCCACGCCCAGCGGTAGTGGGAAACAGGCGCCTGATCCGTGGCGGCCAGCTCGACGAGCTTCGCGCGCGCCTCCCCTTCACGCCGCCGCAGCTCGCTGCGCCACGGAGCGGTCCGTGTCCCCACGCCCTTCGGGAGCGCCTCGCTGAGCTGGCGCAGGATCACGTCGATGTCACCCGCGACGCCGATGTCGAGCGGACGATTGCGCCCGAGCTCGACTGGATCGACGTCGATCATCGCGACCTTCGCGTCCTCGGCAAACGTCGGCGGCCTGCCGTAGCCCAGCCGGAAGTCGAGCGGCGCACCGAGCACGAGCACGACGTCGGCATGGCCCAGCGCCCAGCCTCGGGTCTGGAAGAACGCATTGGGATGATCGGTGGCCAGGGCGCCGCGGCCCGCCCCGTTCATGAACACCGGGAGACCCGCCCGCTCGGCGAACGCCGCGAGCGATTTCGCCGCGTCGTCCCAGTAGACCCCGCCGCCGGCTATCACCACCGGGCGCTCGGCACCGGCGAGCAGGGCTTCGAGACGCCCGAGCGCGTCGGCCTCGATCGCGGCTCGCGTCCGGTGCACGTAGCCGGTCGGAATCGGCGCCAGACGGTCCTCGATCGTGGTCATCAGCAGATCCACGGGGATCTCGACGAAGACCGGGCCCGGCCGGCCCGCGAGCGCCGTGCGCACGGCGGTCGCCAGAACCTCGGGGATCTGCCGCGTCTCGGAGACCGACCACGCGCCCTTCGTGATCGGCCGGAGCAGCGCGACCTGCTCCGTCTCCTGGAGCGCGCCGAGCCCGCGCAGTGCGAGGGGCGCTGCACCGCCGATCAGGAGCACCGGGCTCCGCGCCGCGTAGGCATTGGCGACTCCGGTCACGGAGTCGGTGACCCCAGGGCCCGG
>DASPZZ010000195.1:0-2491 GCA_035635995.1 Binatia bacterium
GACCACCTGCGTCGCCTGGAAGAACTTCGCGTCGGCGCCCTCCACGATGTCGACCATCTGGCTGCAGGCGAGGAGCGCGCCCTGCTCGCCGTGCATGAGCACCGAGAGGCGCCAGGCGGCGATGTGCCGATTGAGCGCGACGCGCTCGGCCTCCGGCAGCCGCTCCCAGAGGGGGCTGCCGTAGACGTCGATCAGCTCGTCGGCGATGACACGGCCGTCGGGCGACGGGGACGCCGACCAGGGGATGTCGTGCGAGGCGTTCCACTGGTCCCGTTTGGCGTTCTCGTAGAGCCGCCGCAGATCGGCCTCGGAGACTCCGTACTCCAGGGTGAACGTCGTCGTGAAGGACGAGGGAATCGTCAGCGGTTTCATGGAAGCCAGGATAGCAGAGTGGTACTTTGGCCGCCATGGCGCCGCGCCGGGACGAGATCGGAGCCCACATGTCGATCGCCGGCGGCCTGCACCTGGCGCTCGAGCGCGGTCGCGAGGTGGGCTGCGGCGCCGTCCAGATCTTCCTGAAGAACCAGCGACAGTGGGCGGCGCGTCCGCTCGACGACGAGGCGATCCGGACGTTCGGCGCGGCACGACGGCAGACCGGCATCCGGCGCGTCTTCGCCCACTCGAGCTATCTCATCAATCTGGCCAGCCCGGACGCCACCGCCTGGGCGCAGGCGGTCGACGCGTTCACCGACGAGCTCGAGCGCGGCGAGGCGCTCGGCCTCTCGTGCGTGGTCATCCATCCCGGCTCTCACATGGGCGCGGGGCTCGAGCCCGGGCTTCGTCGGGTCATCGAAGCGCTCGACCGGGCGCTCGACCGGACCGCCGGCTACCGTATCAAGGTCGCCCTGGAGAACACGGCCGGCGGCGGCAACTCGGTCGGACGCACGTTCGGCGAGCTGGCGACCATGATCGACGGCGCGGCGCGCCCCGAGCGGATCGGCATCTGCATCGACACCTGCCACCTGTTCGCCGCGGGCTACGACCTTCGCACCGAGACCGGATACACGCGCGCCATGGCCGAGTGCGAGGCCACCGTGGGACGCGGGCGCGTGCTGGCCTTCCATCTGAACGACGCGAAGGCGCCCCTCGGCTCCGGGCTCGACCGTCATGAGCACATCGGCCGCGGCTTCCTCGGGCTCGCCGCCTTCCGGCGCCTCCTGAACGACCGCCGCTTCGCCCGGGTACCGAAAGTGCTGGAGACGCCCAAGGAGCCGGAGCCCACCGCCGATCTCCGCAACCTCGCCACGCTTCGGCGACTGCGGCGGCCTCACGGCCGGTAGGACGGGTCGACGGGGTCAGCGGGCCTTGGTGACTCCGACTTTTCGGCAGAGCGCGGCGACCGGGCAGATCGAGCAGCGCGGAGAGAGCGGCGTGCAGACGTTCTGACCGAAGGAGACGAGCAGGTCGTTGTAGCCGATCCAGTGCCGGCGCGGCAGCTTCGCCCGGAGCGCCATCTCGGTTTCCTCCGGATGGCGCGTCTTCACGTAGCCCAGTCGGTTCGAGATGCGGTGCACGTGGGTGTCGACGCAGATGCCGGGCTTGCCATAGCCCATCGTCACGACCAGATTGGCCGTCTTTCGTCCCACGCCGTTGAGCGTGAGAAGGGCGTCGATCGTGTCGGGCACCCGTCCGGCGAAACGGTCGAGCAAGTCGTGACAGATCCCGAGGATGACGCGGGCCTTCGTTCGATAGAAGCCGACGGGATATATGAGGCGCTCGATGCGACGGGGGGTGAGCTTCAGCATGCTCTCCGGAGTGGCGGCCTCGGCGAAGAGGCGGTCGGCCGCGGGGCCCGTCGTCGTGTCCTGGGTTCGAAGCGACAGGATGCAGGCGATCAGGACTCGGAACGGGTCGCCCTCGCGGGTCGCGATGACGGCGAGCGCGGTCGGGTTCCACGTCGGCGCCGTCCGGCGAAGCCCGCGGATCACGGCGTCGATCGCCACGCCTCGTCCGTGATCGCTTCGAGACGGCTTCGGGCGCGCGCGCGCTCGCACGCCGCGGACTCTACCGCCCGGGCCCGGGCCCGTCAATCTTGACTCCCCCGGGAGTGTCGGCGATCCTCCCCGGCGTGATCTCCGTCGCGCACCCGGCGCCGGGCCGATGACACTGCTGCGTGGGCTCGCCGTCGTCTCGGTCGCCGCCTGGCTCGGCATCATGGCGTTCTTCTCGTTCGAGGTCGCGCCGGTCGTCTTCAAGACGATCGACCGCGCGATCGCCGGTCAGGCCGTCGCGGCCGTGCTCCCGCGCTATTACCGGTGGGGGCTGGCGCTGAGCGGGATCGCCCTCGTTGCCTCGGCCCTGCAGGCGATCTCCGGCAGGTCGGGGCGCCTGCGGCCGCTGCTCGGCACCACGCTCGCCGCGCTCATGGTGACGATGCTGGTCTTTGCGTCGGCCGTGCTGATGCCGCGGGCCGAGACGGCGCGCCGCACGCGCGACGACTCGGTTTTCGCCCGGGCGCACCGGGCCTCGATCCAGGTCAACCTCGTGACAC
>DASPZZ010000196.1:0-1916 GCA_035635995.1 Binatia bacterium
GTCCTCCTGCTCGACCCCGCGCCCGGCGCGACGGGGCTGCCGAGCTTTCTGGTCCTCACGTGGTTTCATCCGTTCACGGACGCGCGCGGGGGACAGAATCTCCTCGCGCACCTCGATCATCTCGATCGGCACGCCGGCGAGGGCCCCTGGAACGGCGCGCCGCCGCCGTTCGTCACGCCGCCGGACGATCGTCCGTTCAGAGTCCGGGCGAGGATTGCCGGCGAGAGCCTCAAGCACCTGCAGTCGGCCTCTCCCGTGCCCCCGGTGTCCCTGGGGTCGGCGGTGGTGCCGCCGGGTCGGGTTCGATTCAGACACGAATGCTTCGTCGCTCCCGACTCGAGCGGCGGGCCGCGCGCGACGCGCGAGATCACCTGGCGCCTGGCCCAGGTCGGCAAGGCGATGGCCGAGCTATGGGACCGCCGAGGCCTTCCGAAGGTTCCCTTCCTCCTGCCCATCTCGGTGGACGTGCGACCGAAGGGCGAGATGGGCGCGACCATCGGGAACCACCTCACGTTTCACTTCGCGCGCTTTCTTCCGTCCGACACCGACGACGTGTCCGTGCTGGCGCGAACGCTCCGACGCCAGATGACCGAGGCGATCCGCGACGGGCAGATGGACGCCGCGCTGGTCGGCCTGGACTTCCTCCACTGGCGGCCGCGCTCGATGATCCTGCGCGTCCTGCCCTGGACGAAGGGCGGCGAGCTCTTCTCGTTCAACTGCGCGGACCTCGCGGAGTGGCCGCCGTACCTGGCCGAGTGCTTCGGACGGCGCGTCGTCAACGCCTATCACGTCCCGGTCGTTCCGCCCCGGCCGGCACTTGGGGTATTCTTCAATCGCTGCGAGAATCTCGATAACATCGTCGTGTCGTGGCTCGAGGGGGCCATCACGGATACCGAAGCGGCGCGGATCATCGAGGTGATCCGCGACGGAATGGGATGGACGAGGACACCATGAACTCGAATGCGGCGACCGAGCGGTTGCGAATCGCGATCGTCGGGGCGGGCCCGGCGGGCTCCGCGCTCGCGATGCTGCTCGCCCGGGCGGGAGGCGACGTCACCCTTTTCGACGACGGCCGCCATCCGCCGCTGCTCGTCGGGGAATCGCTCGTCCCCGCCGTGGTGCCGATCTTGCGGCGCCTCGGCCTCGAAGAGGAGACGGCCGGCTTCAGCCGGGTCAAGCCCGGCGTGTCGTTCATCTGGTCGCCCACGCATCGCGTGAGCGTCACGTTCGATCGGTTCGTGCCGGCGGTGTTTCCGTACGCCTACAACATCCCGCGGCCGCGCTTCGACGAGGCGCTGCTCGCCAAGGCGCTGGCCTCCGGCGTGCGCCACGTTCCGGTGCGCGCGCGCTTCGAGCCGGGCAACGGCTCGGGAGCCGAGCTGACGCTCGCGCCCGAGACGCTGGCGGCGGCACCGGGCCTGTACGCGCATCCGCCCCACCTCGTCGTGGACGCGACCGGGCGAGCTCGTCAGGCGGCGCGCGCCCTGTCGATCGGCGCCAAGCTCGGGCCGCGCAAGGACGTCGCGCACTTCGCGCACTACGAGAACTTCAGCTGGGACGACGTGCCCGGCCAGGTGCTCATCGCGCGCGGTCAGGCCGGCGGCTGGACCTGGTGCATCCCGCTCCAGGATCGTCTCTCCATCGGGATCGTGCTGGACCAGGCCGACGCCGCCAAGCTCGGACGCACTCCGGAGGAGCGGCTCGAGTGCGCCGTCGCCACCGATCCGTGGCTCTTCTCCGTCGGCGGCGACGCCAAGCGCATGACGGACGTGGCAACCTACGCCAACTATCAGCTCATCTCCGAGCGCGGCTACGGGCCCGGCTGGGTCATGCTGGGCGACGCGTTCGGCTTCATCGATCCCATGCTCTCGCCCGGCGTGTTCCTCGCGCTGCGCTCGGCCGAGCTCCTGGCCGAC
>DASPZZ010000197.1:0-5311 GCA_035635995.1 Binatia bacterium
AAGACCTCACGCACGCGTTCCCTGAACCAGGCGCGGAAGCGCTGCGCGTGGAGATAGTGTGACGCGGGCAGCAGGGCGCCGGCGCGAAAGCGGTCGCGCGTTCGCGGATCGAAATCGACAGCGCGACGCCTGAGGTTGTCGCGCCGGCGCGACGGAGCGCGGCGACCGCCGCCGCGTCGCGCTCCGCGGGTGGGTTCTCGCGATAGATCCGCGATCCCGCGAGCGTCGTGACGCCATGGATGTCGAAGAGATTCTTCACGGCGAACGGCACGCCGGCGAGCGGACCCGCCTCGCCCCCGCCGCCGATCGCGCGGTCGATCCGCTCGGCGTCGGCGAGCGCGCGCTCGCCGAGAACCGCGGTGAAGCAGTTGAGCGCGGCGTCGCGCTTGCCGATGCGATCGAGCGCCGCCGCCACGACGGCGCGGGCCGAGGCGCGCCGCGAGGCGACGGCGGCGGCGATCTCGAGCACGGAAGCATCGTCGTCGAGTGTGCTCATCGGCTCACGGGCGGAAGATCGGCGCAGGCTCGGCGTCGTCGGGCAGGGGAAACTCCGCGAGCATCCGTGCCGCGTCGAGGAGACCGGTGAAAATCTCGGCGACCGCGGCGCGGCTCTCGGGCTCGATCGGGAGCCCGAGCAGCGCGGCCAGCCGTTCGACGTCGGCCTCGGTCACGACCTGCCTCGCGCCGCGACGTACGCCCGCCAGCCACCGTACTGCGTGATCTCGCGCTGGCCTTCGCAGAGCACCGGCTCACCGAGCACCCCGAGCGTCTCCTCGCCGTCGGCCAGACGGACTTTGCCGACACAGAGGCCGGGTGGCTCGCCGAGCAGGATCGTCGCGAGCCCGGCGGCCGGCACCGTCCACACCTCGACCGCGATGGCGGCGCCGCCGCTCGACGCGCGGACCATCGCCGGGTGGCGGTCGTCGATCGACCAGAGGCAATAGCTCGGCATCGTGGTCGCCTCGCGCTCGAAGGTGGCGCCGACCGCCAGGAGATTACCGTTCAGGGCAAGGCCACGCATCAAGGTGCCGTTAACGGCCAAGCGAACGTTCAAGGCGATCTCCCTCGGGCAGGTGGCAGGCCACCTGGTGACGTCCGGTCCCGAAGGACCGTAGCACCGGCATCTCGCGCTCGCAACGGGCGAAGCCGTCCGGGCACCGGCCGTAGAAGCGACAGACGCTCGGCGACGGATCGATCGGGCTACGCGGCTCGCCCCGCAGCCGCAGACGTGGCCTGCGCGCCCCCGGATCCAGGACCGGCGCGGCCGACACGAGGGCGCGCGTGTACGGATGACGCGGCCGGTCGAAGATCTCGTCGACCGGCCCCTGCTCGGCGATCTTGCCGAGGTACATCACGAGCACCCGGTCGGCGAAGAGCCGGACGACGTTGAGGTCGTGCGAGACGAACAGGTAGCTCATGCCGAGGCGCTCGCGGAGATCGGCCAGCAGGTGCAGGATCACCGCCTGGACCGAGACGTCGAGCGCCGAGGTGGGCTCATCGAGGATCAAGAGCTTCGGCTCGAGCGCGATGGCGCGGGCGATCCCGACGCGCTGCTGCTGCCCACCCGACAGCTGGTGCGGAAAGCGGCCGAGCAGCTCGCGAGGCAGGCCGCAGAGATCGGCCAGCTCGCGCACACGCTCCGCCGGGCGTGCGCGCCGGTCCGGCGGCCCGAGGCGGCGCAAGGGCTCGGCGATGGTGTCGAATGCCGTGAAGCGCGGATTCAAGCTGTCGGCCGGATCCTGGAAGACCATCTGGATCCGCCCGCGGGCCGGCGTTCCCGCGAAGCGCAGAGCCGGCACGGTGCCGATGTCCTGGCCGTCGAAGACGATGCGCCCGTCGTCGGAATCGAGCAGCCGCGCGATGAGCCTGACGAGCGTGGATTTGCCGCAGCCCGACTCGCCGACGAGCCCGAAGCACTCGCCGGCCGCGATCGAGAAGCTCACGTCGTCCACCGCGTGCAGATGCCCGCGCGCCCCTCGGACGGGGAACCGCTTGGTGAGCGCACGCACGTCGAGGAGCGCCTGCGCGGGGGGCGATGTCACCGTGGAAACCGGCATGCCACGACGTGATCGGGCGCCACGCGGGTCGTCGGGAGCGGCGCCTGGTCGCACGCGCTCTGAGCCCGGTCGCAGCGAGACCGGTAGCGGCAGGGTGGCAGCGCCGCGCGGAGATCGGGCACCGAGCCCGGAATCGGCAGGAGCTCGCCGAGCTTCGCGCGCGGCCGTGGCGTGGCGGCGATGAGGCGCGCCGTGTAGGGATGGCGAGGGGTGGTGAAGAGCTCCCTCGCGCGCGCCGACTCGACGACGTGGCCGGCGTGCATGACGACGATCCGGTCGCAGCGTTCCGCGACGAGCGCGAGGTCGTGCGTGATCACGACCGTGGCCATCCGGCTCTGGGCGGTGAGCCCGTCGAGCAGGTCGAGGATCTCGCCCTGGGTGGTCACGTCGAGCCCGGTGGTCGGCTCGTCCGCGATCAGGAGCCCCGGCGCGCCGGCGACGGCGAGGGCGATCATCACGCGCTGGCACATGCCGCCCGAGAGCTCGAAGGGGTAGGCGTGATACCGCCGGACGGGGTCGGGGATCTGCACCCGCGCCAGGAGCTCCAGGACGCGGTCGCGCACGCTCGCGCGCGGGACGTTCCCGTGGCGCAGCAGGAGGTCGGCGATCTGCTTGCCGACGGGACGGATCGGATTGAGCGCCGTGCGCGGGTTCTGGAACACCATCGAGAGCTCGCGTCCGCGGTACCGGTTCCGCTCCCTCTCGCTCGCGGTGAGGAGATCGACGCCGGCGAAGAGCGCCCGCCCGCCCGTCACCCGCGCGGCCGGCGCCAGGATGCCGAGGATCGAGAACGCCGTCACCGACTTGCCCGAGCCGCTCTCGCCCACGATGCCGACTGTCTCGCCTCGGCGGACGTCGAACGAGACGGACTCCAGCACGCGCACGACGCCGTCGCGGGTCTTGAACTCGACCGAGAGGTCCTCGACGGACAGGAGCGGAGGCTCGCTCACGTCCGCCCCCGCGGGTCGATGAGGTCGCGGAGCCCGTCGCCGAGGAGGTTGAAGCAGAAGACGGCGAGCATGAGCGTGAGGCCGGGGAAGAGCGCGATCCACCACTCCCCCGAGACGATGAACGCCGCGCCCTCTGCGACCATGATCCCCCACTCCGGAGTGGGCGGCCGAACACCGAGCCCGATGAACGAGAGTCCTGCCGCATTCAGGATCGCCCAGCCGAGGTTGAGCGAGGCCTGGACCATCATGGGCGGCAGGCAGTTCGGGAACACGTGCATCACGAGCACACGCCCGGGCCCATTGCCGGCCAGACGGGCCGCCTCCACGAAACCCGCCGCGCGCCGCACGTGGGCCTCGGCCCGCGCCATGCGGGCATAGAAGGGGAGGTTGATGATCGCGGTCGCGATGACGACGTTGGCGAGCGTGTTGCCGAGCGCGGCCACGATGCCCATGGCGAGCACGAAGAGCGGGAAGGCCATGATCGTGTCGACGACCCGCGTCACGATCCGGTCTGTCCACCCGCCGAAGAAGCCGGCGCAGGCGCCGGCGAGCGAGCCCAGCCCGAAGGAGATGGCGACCGCGGCGAGCGCGATGACGAGGTCGAGCCGCGTGGCGACGAGGATCCGGCTGAGGATGTCGCGGCCGATCTGGTCGGTGCCGAGCCAGTGGTGCCAGGAGGGCGGCTGGAGCGCTCGCGCGGTGTCCGAGAGGAGCGGGTCGAACGGCGCGACCCAGGGGCCGACGACAGCCAGCAGGACGAAGCCGGAGAAAAGCGCGAAGGCGGCCAGGGTGACCGGATTCTCGGTGACGACGTACCGGGCGTGGCGCAGGGCTTGACTCACGCTTCGATCCGCACGCGCGCGTCGATCAGGCCGTACAGGACGTCGATCGTGAGGTTCAGGACGACGTAGATCGAAGCCATCATGAGGACGAAGCCCTGGACCGGCGCGTAGTCGGAGGCGATGAGCGCCTCCAGCGCATAGGAGCCGATTCCGGGCCAGGCGAAGACCTTCTCCACGAGCACATTGGCGCCCAGCAGGAAGGAGAAGACCATGCCGAGGAGTGTCACCACCGGGAGCAGCGCATTCCGGAGCGCGTAGGTGAGGAGCACGGTTCGGGGCGCCAGTCCCATCGCGCGCGCGGTGCGTACGAAGTCGCTCCCGAGCACGCCGAGCATCGCCGCGCGCGTCATACGCGCGATCGGCGCCATCGCGAAGAGGCCTAGCGTGAGCGCCGGGAGTACCAACTGTCGGAGCGCCGCGCGAAACAGCGCGCCGTCTTGGGCGAGCAGGCTATCGACCAGATAGAAGCCGGTGCGTGCGACGGGCGGCGACGAGAACGCGTCGAGCCGGCCGAGGGGCGCCGGCGCCCATCCGAGGAGATAGTAGAAGACGTAGACGAGCAGCAGCCCCGTGAAGAAGATCGGCAGCGACACGCCGGCCGTCGTCGTGACGCGCGCCGCGTGGTCGATCCACGAGCCCGGGCGGACGGCCGCGAGGACGCCGAGCGGAAGCGCGACGGCGAGGGCCAGCGCGAGACCGCACAGAGTGAGCTCGAGCGAGGCCGGCAGGCGCGTCAGGAGGTCGGCGATGACCGGCTGGCCGGTCGTGAGCGACTTGCCGAGATCGCCCCGCGCCAGGTCGCGCACGTAGAGCAAGAACTGCTCGGGTAGGGCGCGGTCGAGTCCGAGCTTGACCCGGATCTCGTGGACCGCCTGCTGCGTCGCCGCCGGCCCAGCGAAGAACGCCGCCGGATCGCCGGGCAGGGCGCGATTGAGGAGAAACGTGACGACGACAACGCCCGCGAGCGCCGGGACGGCCAGCGCGAGGCGGCGGCCGGCCAGGCGCAAGAGGACCATCGGCCGGCTACTCCTTCGCGATCTGGCGATAGTCGAGCTGGCGGTGGAACCAGTATTGGTAGCCCTTCACGTTCTTCTGCATCGCCACATCGAGCAGCGGCTGGTAGAGCGGGATGCGCGGGACATCGGCGACCATCAGCTTCGCGAAGCCGCGGACGAGCTCGGTGTACTTCGCACGGTCGCTCTCGAAGCGGGCGGCGTCGATGAGCTTGTCCATCTCCGGATTCTGGTATGAGGACGTGTTGAACACGGCGTTCTGGCCGTGGAAGTTCCAGAAGAAGAAGTACTCGGGGTAGTTGAGCCAGCCCCCGAAGGCATTGAGGAAGATCGGCATCTCTTTCTTCAGGAGCATGTTGCGCCAGTTGGCGCCGGGGATCTTCTGGATCGTCGTGCGGATCCCGATCTGCGCGAGCGATTCCTGCACGAGCACCGCCGCCGGCTCGTTG
>DASPZZ010000198.1:0-60923 GCA_035635995.1 Binatia bacterium
CCGCCGGCTACTACGAATACTCGCCGATGCTCTTCGAGCCGCCGCGTCTGTCCTGGTCCGGTCCGGACCCCGAGAAGCTCAAGCGCGAGCGGAACGTCTTCCCCGACTTTCACCACGCGTCCGATCTGGAAGCAAGCGGTCGCGTCGTCGACTTCCTGCCCGACGCCGCCGCCGACGCGTTCTGCCTGCGCGGGGGCCCGGCTGACATCGTCAAGCAGCTGCTCGCCGTGCTCCGGTCGGCGCCCGCGGCGTTCGACTACGTGTGCCTGCACCCGATCCCGAACCCGGCGGTCCCGGACGATCCCGAGCGGGGCTTCATGGCTCGCGTCGCCAGCGAGGTGCTGCCGGCCGTGCGCGGCGCCCTCGGCGCCGGCGCCCGATAGGAGACCGAGCGATGCCGAGCCCTCCACCCGGTCTCAAAGTGCGACAGCGCACGCCCGTCTCCGCCCGCGCCCGTCAGCCGGAGCTCCCGCCGCAGGTCCAGAAATACGTCGAGACCGGCGAAGCCCTGGTCGCCGAGCCGTTCAAGGGAATCACCGCCGACGGCAGCGTGAGGCCCGGGCTCTTCACGATCCAGAAGACCGGCGTCTCCATCCGGCCCATCACCGACGCCGCCCGGGTGTTTGTCGATTCCTTGAGCGACGCGCAGCGGGCGAGAGCGCTCTTCCCGCTGGAGAGCGACGCGTGGCGCCGGTGGAGCAACATCCATCCCTTTCTCATGCGCCACGGGGTATCCCTCGACGAGATGAGCCCGGCGCAGCGGGATCGCGCGCTCGGGCTGGTCCGCGAGAGCCTGAGCGCGCAGGGATTCAAGACGGCACGCGACGTCATGCGGCTCAACGAGCTCGTTCTGGCGATCACGGGCAGCCAGGCCGAGTACGGCGAATGGCTCTACTGGCTCAGCGTGATGGGGACGCCATCGACCGACGGTCCCTGGGGATGGCAGATCGACGGGCACCACCTCATCGTCAACTGCTTCGTCCTCGGGGACCAGATCGTGATGACCCCGATGTTCATGGGGTCCGAGCCCGTCGCGGCCGACGAGGGCCCGTACGCCGGCACGCGGGTCTTTCAAGCTGAGGAGCGGCAGGGCCTGGCGCTCATGCGGACGCTCACGCCGGAGCAGCGCCAGCGGGCGATCATCGCCGCCGAGCTTCCCGGTGAAGTCTTCACCGCAGCGTTCCGCGACAACTTCGAGATGAAGTACCAGGGCATCGCCTCAGGCAACCTCACGACCACCCAGCAGCGCCTGCTGCTCGACGTTCTCGAGACGTACCTCGGACGCATCCGGCCCGGTCATTCCGAGGTGAGACGGGACGAGGTCAAGCGCCATCTCCGCCACACCCACTTCGCGTGGATGGGCGGCACGGACGAGAACGGCGTCTTTTACTATCGGATCCACAGCCCGGTCATCCTGATCGAGTTCGACCACCAGCGCGGGATCGCCTTCGACAACGACGCGCCCTCGCGGCACCACATCCACACGGTGGTGCGCACGCCGAACGGGAACGACTACGGTCGGGATCTGCTCCGCCAGCACCACGCGCGGTTCGACCACACGCACCCAGGCCACCGCCACTGACAGCGACGGAGCGGCGTGCGCCGCGGCTCAGCGGCTGAGCGCGCGGCTCAGTTCTTGTAGGAGGGATCGGTGCGGGCGAGCCGCCGGAGCAGCCCAGGCCAGATGGTCTGGCCGCGGCCGCGCGGACGAGCCGGGCCAGCGTAGGCGGCATCCAGGACCTCTTTCGGTACCGGAATCAGCTCACCGCCGCCCGACTGGGCGCGCACCTGGATCGCGCACGACGATTCGAGGAAGTACATCGCGACGAAAGCGTCCGCGACGGTCTCGCCCACCGTGATCAGCCCGTGGTTTCTCAAGATCAGGTGGGTGTTGTCGCCGAGGTCGGCGACCAGGCGCGGCTTCTCGTCGTCGCGCGTCGCGATGCCTTCAAAGTCGTGATAGCCGAGGCTCGGGATGACGGACATCGCATGCTGCGAGATCGGCAGGAGCCCGGCGCGTTGCGTCGATACGGCGATGCCGCTCACCGTGTGCGTGTGGAGCACGCAGCGCGCGTCGTGGCGCGCGGCGTGGATGGCGCTGTGGATGACGAAGCCCGCCTGGTTCACCGGAAACGGCGAGTCCCCGATCTTGCGGCCCTCGAGATCGATCTTGACCAGGCTCGAGGCCGTGATCTCGTCGAAGAAGAGCCCGTACGGGTTGATCAGGAACTGATCGTCGGCGCCCGGCACCCGCACGGTGATGTGCGTGAAGGTCAGATCCTCCCAGCCGTAGCGCACCAGCAGCCGGTAGCAGGCGGCCAGATCGACGCGCACGGCCCATTCTTCCTCGGAGACCTTACCGCGGAGCGACGGGATGTCCAGGGCGGCCGAAGTCATGTCGGGTCCTTTCACGGTTCGCGCTCAGCGCAGATCGTAGAGCCGCGCCACGTTGTCGCACGTGATCTTGCGCTGCACGCGCTCCGACAGCCCGCCCAGGTTCTTCTCGAGCGTGCTGCGTGAGTTCGGCCAGATGCAGTCGGGATGCGGATAGTCCGCGCCCCAGATGATGTTGTCCTCGCCGATGAGCGGAATGATCGGCTCGAGGTACTGATCTTGTTGGTAGGTCACGTAGCCCTGCCGGCGGAAGTAGTCGCTCGGCTTCAAGCTGAAGCCGAGGCTCCGCGCCCGGTCCTGGTACTCCGTGTCGAGCCGGTCGAAGACGTACGGGAGCCACGTCACGCCCGACTCGCCCAGCACGAAGTTGAAGTCCGGGTACTTCTCGCAGGCGCCGGACGCGAGGATCGAGACGAGGACTTCCATCGTGTCGAGCTGGAAGAGGGACGAGCGTACCAGGCGCCACTGGGTCAGATACTGCTGCTCCATCTGCGGCGTGTCGGGGGCCCGCAGGGCTTTGAAGCCCGTCGAGTGGAACGCGATCGGGAACCGGCACTCGGCGGCCGCTTCCCAGAGCGGGAACCAGCCATCGTGGTAGAGCGGCGGCGACATGCGCTTGAACGCGAGGTCCCCGCCCCGGAGCCCCATCTTCGCGCAGCGGCGCACCTCGGCGGCGGCCTCGACGGGATCCGTGTTGGGGATGATGGCCAGCGGGAAGACACGCCTGGGGTCGGAGCGCTTCGCGAAGTCAGCGGCCCAGTCGTTGTACATCGTGTCCGCCCAGGCGCGGATCCCGGCGTCGCCGATCAGGTCGTTGATCATCAGGCAGCCGTAGACGATCTCGGCGTCGATCCCGTCGCGGTCCAGATCGGCCAGCCGCAGCTCGGGCGTGGTGGGCCTCGGCCGGGCGCCCGGGCGATAGTCCCACTCGAAGCCCAGGTCCTTCATCTCGTCGATGTGGCCGAACATCCCCCGCTGGTACTTGAGGAATCCCGGCCCGACCCCGTTCCACATCCCCTTGTCCTGCGCGTCCACGAACCAGTGGAGGCCGTCCTCCAGCTCCTCCACGCGCGGGACGAGGAGCTTCCACTTCCCCGGCGCCTGCGACGACCAGAGGTCGGGCGGAAGGTAGGTCAGATCGATGTGGTTGTCGCCGGAGATGAGCTTGTGCGTCATGACGCCTCCCGTGTCCCTAGCCTTGCCGCCGGAGCTTCGGGTCCCACGCGTCCCGCAGCGTATCACCGAAGAGGTTGAAGCCCAAGACGGCCAGGCTGATCGCCAGCCCAGGGAAAATCGCGAGCCACGGGGCCTGCTCCATGAAGGCGCGGCCCGTGCTGCTCAGCATCAAGCCCCACGACGGGGTCGGCGGCTGGGTGCCGACCCCGAGGAAGGAGAGCGTCGCCTCGATCAGGATCGCGTTGCCGAGCCAGATGGACGCGATGACCAGGATCGGCGCCGTCACGTTCGGCAGGATGTGGGTCGTGATGATGCGCGGGTGGCGGCAGCCCAAGGCCTGGGCCGCCTCGACGTACCGGTTCTGCTTCGCCGAGAGCACCGCCCCGCGCACGATGCGCGAGTTGCCCGGAATGATCACGATGGCGATCGCGATCATCGCGTTGGTCGTGTTCGGCTTGAGCACCGAGACGATCGCCAGCGCCAGCACCAGCCCCGGGATCGCCTGGATCGCGTCCATGACGCGCTGGCCGATGAGGTCGAGGCGGCCCTCGCAGTAGCCGCAGAGGAGGCCGATGACCATGCCCGCCGCCGTGCCGATGCCGACCGCGAGCAGCCCGACCCAGAGCGAGATCCGGCTGCCGTAGATGATCCGGCTCAGCACGTCGCGGCCGATGTCGTCGGTGCCGAACGGGTGGGCCCGGCTCGGCGCGGACAGGCGGATCTCCGGCTGGGTCGCCAGCGGATCGTAGGGCGCCAGCACGTCGGCGAAGATCGCGGTGAGGACGATCACGACGAGGAGCACGGCCGAGACCGCGCCCAGCGGCTTGCGCTTCATCGTGAGCCAGAGCGCGTGCGCCCGGCTGATGGTGGTGCCCGCCGGGTCCTCCAAGGTCACGCGGAGGGGGACCGTCGCCATCAGCGCCTCACCGGTAGCGGATGCGTGGGTCGAGCCACGCGTAGGTGAGATCGACGATCAGGTTCAGCGTGACCAGGGTCGCCGCGACCAGCATCACGTTGGTCTGCACGACCGGATAGTCGCGGTACAGGATCGCCTCCACGGTGAGCCGGCCCATCCCCGGCAGCGCGAAGATCTGCTCGACGACGAACGTGCCGGCCAGCAGCGTTCCCAGCTGCCCGCCGATGATCGTCACGACCGGGATCAGCGCGTTCTTCAGCGCGTGCTTGTACACGACGATGCGCCCGGCGAGCCCCTTGGCCCACGCCGTACGCACGTAGTCCTCGCGAAGCGTCTCGAGGACGGTCGAGCGGGTCATCCGCATCGTCGCCGCCGAGAGGCGGAAGCCGAGCACCGCCGCCGGCAGCAGGAACTGCTGCAGGTTGCGCCACGGCGAGTCCCAGATGCTCACGTAGCCGATCGGCGGAATCCAGTGGACCCAGATCGCGGAGAAGGTGATGACGAGCGTCCCCAGCCAGAAGTCGGGGATGGAGAGGCCGGAGACGGCGACGACGCGCCCGACGTAGTCCGAGGGCTTGTCCTGTCGCGTGGCCGAGAGCACGCCGACCGGGACGGCGATGACGAGCCCGATGATCATCGCCAGCGTCGCCAGCTCGAGGGTGACGGGAATCGCCTTCCGCAGCGAGACCGGGATCGGCTCGTTCGTGAAGATGGAGTCGCCCGGATTGAAGCTCACCATCTGCCAGAGCCAGAGCAGGTACTGCTCGTGGTAGGGCCGGTCGAGGCCGAGATCCTTGCGGAGCTTCGCCAGCTCCTTCTGGCCGACGTTGCCGGACTCGCCCATCAGAGCGATCAGCGCGTCGCCCGGCATGACGCGCATCAGGCCGAAGACGATCAGCGACGAGAGCAGGAGAACCGGAACGGCGAGCAGGAGGCGCCGGATCACGTACTTTTGCATGGACGCGCGCGCCCCTCTCCTCTCCGGCCCCGAGGCCTCGGCGCTCCGCTACTTGTCCATCCAGGCCCGCGCCAGGGTCGGAGACCCGTATCCGTCGGTGCGGCGAAGCGCGGCGGCCGCCACGTTGCGCATGTGCGGCTGGAAGACCAGGAAGCCGTTGTCGTACGGCATCCACATCCGGAGCACCTGGTCGAATTCCCGGTCGACGATCTTCTTGGTGATGGCCCGCTGCTCGGCGCGGTCGGGCGCGCGTCGGAGCTTGGTCGTCAGCTCGTCGATGACGCCATCGTTGACACGGAAGAAGTTCTTCGGCGACTTCGAGTGCATGTACTGGTACGTCCGCTCGTCGAGGCCGATCGCGTGCCCCGACTGGAAGCCCCAGGACATCCCGTCCCACTTGCTGTCGACGTAGCGCCCGTAGTAGGTCGTGTAGTCGAGCTTGGTGATCTTGACGTCGATGTTGAGGTTCTTCTTGAGCTCCTGCTGTACCAGCTGCACCTGCGACGTCATCTGCGGGAAGTACTCGTAGTAGAACAGCGTCGTCTCGAAGCCCTTGCCGTGACCCGCCTCGGCCAGGAGCTTCTTCGCCTCCTCCGGGCGGTACTGCCACCAGGGCCCGAGTTCCTTCACCGTCGGCGCCTTGTCCTGGTAGTAGATGTACGGCACGCCCCACCCCGGGATGCCGTGGCCCTCGTAGACCGTGTCGACCTGCTTCTGGCGGTCGATGGCCATCGAGATCGCGCGGCGCACGCGGACGTCGTTGAAGGGCGGCCGGTCCTGCGCAAGCGCCAGCCCGAACGGCGCGAGCGTGTTGTGAAATGACTGCACGACGGCCGCCGGGTTGGTCTTGCGGATGGCCTCCGCGTCGCTGAGGCTCGCGCGCCAGATGATGTCGCTCTGCCCCGTGCGGAACGCCGCCACGCGGGTCGCGTCATCCGGCGTCGAGAGGATGACGTACTCGTCGATGCTGGGGCGCCCCTTGTCCCAGTATTCGGGATTCCGCTGCAGGACCACCCGCACCTTGCGGGTGTGTTCCTTGAGGATGTAGGGCCCGGTGCCGATCAGGCGCTTCTTGAGGTCGCCGTCCTCTTCCAGAACCTCGCGCGCGAAGATGATCGCGATGGGCTCGGCGAGGTTCTGGGCGAAGAGCGTGTTGGGGGTCCTGAGATGGATGCGCAGCGTGTGCTTGTCGGGCGTTTCCATGCCCTCGATTTCCTGGAACGTGAACGTCTGGACGCCCTCCTTCGCGTAGGCCTCGAAGCAGTACTTGACGTCGGCCGCGGTGAGCTCACGGCCGTTGAGCGGCGCCACGTTCTGCCACTTGACGCCCTGCCGAAGCTTGAACGTCCAGACGCGGTGGGCGGAGTCGCTCTGCCACGACTCCGCGAGGTCGCCCTTGAGGCCGAGATCGCTGGGGCCGCTGGCCTCGTCGGAAAATACGTAGCGAACGAGTCGGTTGCTGGTGAGACCGGCGAACTGGTAGAGCCCCACCGACTGCGTGAGCCGCGGATCGATCAAAGGCGGATCCCAGGCGGAGGCGCGCGTGAGGACCCCGCCCCGCTTCGCCGGCTTCGGGCTCGCCGGGATCCACTCGGGATAGGCCGCCGGCTGAGCCGACAGACGTCCTCGACCCGCGCCGACGACCAGGGCGGTCATCCCGGCGCCGGTCCATCCCGCGCGCTTGAGGAAGTCACGTCGCGTCACGTCCCGGCGAGTCGTCCTGCGAGGGTTGGTGGCGGGCATCGAAGCGCTCCTTCTCATTCCAGAAATTTTCCAAGGAAAACACCGGCCTCGAGTGCGGCGAACCTCCCATACGCTCCCAGGGAAGTCAAGGGAATCTGTTATCCTCCCTTCGCAGGAGGGTCGAATCATGCGGGCTTCGTGTCGCCGCATCGCCTTACGCCTCACGGTAGCCGTCCTCATGCTGGGGACGATCCAGGACGCGGCCGGTCAAGCGGCCCCGGCCGGAGAAGTGATCATCGCCTGGCACGTCACGATTGCTCCGACCTGGTTCGATCCGTCCTCCGCGCCGCCCCAGATCACCCCCTTCGGCACGCTCTACGCCATCCACGACGCCCTGGCGCGTCCGATGCCGAACCAGAAGATGGGCGCGAGCCTGGCGGAGTCGTGGACGGAGAGCCCGGACGGGCTGGTGTACGAGTTCAAGCTCCGCCGAGGGCTCAAATTCCACAACGGCGATCCCGTCACCACCGAGGACGTGAAGTTCAGCTTCGAGCGCTACAAGGGGGCGGGGGCCAAGGAGCTTCAGTCGCGCGTCAAACAGGTGGAGATCGTCGATCCGCTCATCGTGCGCTTTCGCCTGAACGCGCCCTGGCCGGACTTCATGACGTTCTACGGGACGACGGCCACGGGCGCCGGAATCGTCGTGCCCAAGAAATACCTCACGCAGGCCGGGGACGACGGGTTCAGGAAGCATCCGATCGGCGCCGGCCCCTACAAGTTCGTGAGCCACACACCGGGCGTCGAGGTGGTGCTGGAAGCCTACACGGGCTACTGGCGGCGCGTGCCCAACGTCAAGCGGCTGGTCATGAAGAGCGTGCCCGATGGCAGCACGCGCCTGGCGATGCTGAAGACCGGCGAGGCCGATATCGCGGTCGCCCTCGACGGTCCCGAGGGCGTGGAAGTGAAGCGCGACCCGCGGCTCCAGCTCGTGTCGTCGCGGCATGCGTCGATCTTCTGGATCGAGTTCGCGGATCAATGGGATCCGAAGTCGCCGTGGCACGACAAGCGCCTGCGCCAGGCGGTCAATTACGCGCTCGACCGCAAGACCACCAACGAGGCCGCCTGTCTGGGCTTCTGCCCGCCGGCCGGGGTCATCGTGCCCCGCGTGATGGACTTCGCCCTGCAGGTCGAGCCCCCGCCCTACGACCCGCAGAAGGCCAAGCAGCTGCTCGCCGACGCCGGCTATCCCAACGGGCTCGACCCCGGGGACTTCGTGCCGATTCCCGGGTTCCCCACGGTGGCGGAGGCGACGGTGAACTATCTGAACGCGGTCGGCATCCGGGTGAGGATGCGACCCATGGAGCGGGCGGCGTTCTACGCCGCGTGGCGGGAGAAGAAGCTGCACGGGCTGTTCATGACCGCGGTCGGCAACTCCGGCAACGCCGCCAGCCGCGTGGCGGAGTTCATGAACTCCAAGGGCGCCTATGCCTACGGCGGGTATCCCGACATCGACGACCTGTTCCAGCAGCAGGCGGGTGAGCGCGACGTCAAGAAGCGCGAAGCGCTGCTCTATCGCATCCAGCAGCTGACGATCGACCGGGCGATGTTCGCGCCGATCATGGACCTGCGGGCCCTGATGGGGATCGGCCCGCGCATGGCCGACCACACGATCAACCTCGTGCCGATGACCGTCTGGCCATCCTACGAGGACATGAAGGTCAAGCCCCAGTAGGAGCCGGGGCGTGTCCATGGAATTCGGGATCAAGTAACATTCCTTTCCAGGAGGACGATTATGACCATCGATCGGTACACGAAGGCCGTGCTGACCGTCATCGCCGTGGCGCTCACGCTGATCGCCGCCCGCCCGTGGCTCGGCGAATCCGGGTGGCTCAGCGCATTCCGTCCGGCGCCGGCTCAGGCTCAGGGCATGGTCGCCAAGTGGGGCGAGATCACCATCCCGAAGACGTGGGGCAAGCTCGTCTCCTACAGCAACAACAATCTGCTCCTGGAGGCTCCGGACCGCTCCATGCGCATCGTCGACGTCGAAGGGAAGGCGCCCGAGTATCCCAAGCTGAAGCTGGTCCTCCGCTGGGAGTAGCGGCCGGGCGACGTCGTTCAGTCCGGCCGG
This sequence comes from Binatia bacterium, assembly GCA_035635995.1. Taxonomy (GTDB): domain Bacteria; phylum Methylomirabilota; class Methylomirabilia; order Rokubacteriales; family CSP1-6; genus AR31. The sequence continues at coordinate 9,256 of DASPZZ010000198.1, forward strand.
GTCGCGCCGACGGCGCCGACCTGGAAATCGGGGAAGCGGGCTCGCAGACTCCGGATGTCCGGCAGCATCCGAACGTCGGCGAGGCCCGCGGCCTCCATCGCGCCGCGCCACTGCTCGGGAGTGAGAAACCCGCCGTTGGGGCGGTAGGTCGGGTGTAGCACCGGGGCCCGAAACGTCTCCATCAGGTTGAAGATGAACTCGACGTAGATCGCCTGGCCCGGCGACGTGCGAATGCACTCGGACACGACGAGCCGCCCGCCGGGGACGAGGGCGCGGACGATCTCGCGCAGCGTGAAGTCCAGGTCGCGGGCGACGTGCAGCGTGTTCACGGCATAGACGAGTGAGACACTCTCCGGCGCCAGGCCTTGCGCTTCGAACGCAAGGTTCATGTCGAGCGATCCAAACTTCAAGAACGGCGCGTCCGGGAAGCGCGTCTGCAGCGCGTGCTGGCCCCGCCGCAAGAATGCGGGCACGAGCTCGGTAAACCGGTACTCGTGGATCTCCGGCCACCGTCCCGCGCGCTGCAGCTCTTCGAGGAGGGCGACGGCTCCGCTGCCGAGGCCGCCGCCGAGCTCGACGATGACCGCCGACGCCGGCGCCCGCAGCCACTCCTCCACCGCCGCCGCCCCGACGAGGTTGTTCACGGCGTAGAGACCGTTGTCGTTCGAGAAGAAGTTGACCCACAGCCGCAGGCGACTCGGAGAGAAGAGAATCTCCTCGCCGGTGCGCTCGCCACGAAGAAACGCCGGATAGTCCTGGGCAACGGTCTCGGCCAGCACATAGCACGGAAGCCAGGACGCATCCTGACGACGCTGCTCCTCGAGCACCGACGCCGCATCGAGCTCCGGGACGCCCGCGCGGAGGCGGAAGCGAGGCGCGCCGTCGCCGTCGGTCTGGTCGAGGACCCCACGGCGGCTGAGCCGTCGCAGGATCCAGTCGACGGCCACGCGGGCGTGTCCGGGCTCGAGGCCGGCGCGGGCGACGATCTCGTCGGCGGTGCTCGGCTTTTCAGCCGCTTCCGCGAGGCCCGTCGTGCGGAAGACCGAGAGCACCAGGCGATGGACGAACTCGTCGTACAGCGTACCGGAGCGGATGAACGAGCCCGTGAAGAGAGACCTGATCCGGGCCGGAAGGACCCCGGCCAGGTCTCGGGACATCCCGTCGGCTACCGCGAGCTCGAGGATGATCCTGCTCACGCGCCGAAGGGATTCCAGATGTCGAAGAAATTGAACCACTGGGTCGGCTTCTCGGCCACGAGGCGCTCGAGCGTGCTCACCCAGGCGCGGAGAGCATCCTCCTCCTCTCCGCGCGCGATCGCCATGAGCGGAAGCACCTGCAGGGCGTATCGCCCGCCGGCGTCGAGGGTGCAGAACGCGGGAACGATGGGAACGGCGGCGGCGCGCGCGAGATGGAACGGACCGACCGGAAAGGGCGCGGGCCGGCCGAAGAATGGAACCGGCACGTCGCCTCGATTGCCCAGGGCGCGGTCGCCCTGCAGCGCGACCGCCTCGCCTCGCCGGAGCGCCGCCATCAACGTCACCGAGATCGTCGGATGCGAGCGGGCCACGAAGCGAACGCCGCTGCCGTCGCGGCGCAGCCAGCGCTCCAGGAAGCGCGCCTCCTCCACCGCCACCACCACGTGCGTCGTGCGCGCGGAATGCTGAGCCAGCAACCGGCCCGCGAGCTCCCAGTTGCCGACATGGGCCGTCAGGGAGATCAGCGCGCCGTCCAGCCCGTGGAGGTGCTCTCGGCCCCGCATCGCTCCGAGGTACGCGCGGAGCCGCGCCGGCCGTCGGCTCGCCGTGATCAGGTCGCTGAAGCACATGGCGAACTCGCCGAAGACCTCGGCGGTCAAGTCGTCGAGGCGGCGTCCGGTCGCGCCGGTCATCACCTCGAGCGTCTTCCGGGCGACGGCGCGCTCGGCCGGCAGGAGCGACTGAGCGAGACGCCCGATACGCCGGGCCAGCCCGAGACGCACCCGGCGCGGCAGCCAGCCCATCGCCGCCGTCAGGCGATAGAGCTCCACGCGGTTGTACCGGTGGGCGTACCACTGCGGTCGCGTCCCCTGGGTCAACGCCGAGCCTTCCATGCGTCACATCCTACAAGGCGGCGGCGGCGGCGAACGAACCGGCCGGCGCGGCCTCGGCAGGGCTCGGCCGATCATCCGAGCGACGCACGTTGGAGGGTCATCCGCCTCCGCTCTGCGGCGAAGGTGTGAGCGAGTTGGCCATAGTCCAAAGGGAACCGAGTGCAGTCTAACCAGCCCCGGCGCGCGAGACAAGGTACGATGAGCAGCCAATGACCCGCGTCTTGATCCTCACCGCCAGCTACGGCTCGGGCCACAACGCCGCCGCCCGGAGCCTTGCGGCCGCCTTCGAGCACGAGCGGGCCAGCGTCACGGTCGTCGACCATTTTCGCGAGATGGTCCATCCCCTCTTCGACCGCTCGAGCCGCGCGCTCTACCACGCGCTCTTGAGGCGGGCGCCGTTCCTGTGGGGTCTCGGCTACTCGCTCGGCGACTGGATGGCGAGCGACTCCGTCCTGACGCTCGGGGTGACCCGTCTCGGCACCCGGCGCCTGGCCGGGCTGCTCGAGCGGCTGGCGCCCGACGTCGTCGTCACGGTCCACGCGACGCCCGCCGCGGCGATGTCGTCGCTCGCCCGCCTGGGGGCCCGCGTGCCACCCCACACGACGGTCGTCACGGACTTCGTCGCGCACAGCCAGTGGATCGCGCGCCACATCGACCGCTACTGCGTCGCCGACACGGAGGTGCGCCACGAGCTCATCGCGCGCGGCATCCCGGCCGAGCGCATCTTTGTCACCGGCGTCCCCGTGCGTCCCGAGTTCATCGAGCCCGCGCCCCCCGCTGCCGCGCGCGAAGCCCTGGGGCTCTCCACCCACGCGCCGGTCGTCCTGGCGATGGCGGGCTCGCAGGGCGAGCTCGGCCGTCTTCCCGACGTCGCCCGCGCCCTCCGGGCGATGCAGCGGCCGCTCCAGGGGTTCGTCGTCGCCGGCCACGACCCGCACCTGCGGGCCGCCCTGTCCCGGCTGACCGAGGGCACGACCATCCGCACGATCGGTTACGCCGCCGACGTCCGGCGCTTGATGGCGGCGGCGGACGTGCTCGTGACCAAGGCCGGCGGCATGACGCTCGCCGAAGCGATGGCGGCCGAGACTCCGCTCCTTCTGTACGGCTCGCTCCCCGGGCAGGAGCGACGCAACGAGCGGTTCGCCGCGCGGGCCGGGATCGCGCTCGTGGCGCGCCGGCGCTCGGAGCTGACGCCGCTCCTGGAGCGCGCGCTCGGCGAGCCGGACCTGCTCGAGCACCTGCGCGCCAGGATGCGCCGGCTCCGGCGTCCGGACGCCACACGACGAATCGTCAGCGCCGTGCTCGAGCGCGGCGTGCGGGCGCGATGATTCTCGGGCGACTGGCGCTGGGCGCGGCCGCGACCTGGGCCGCGTACGCGTGGGGCGCCCACCTGCTCACGCCCGGCTGTGTCTGGCGCGGCCCGGCGACCCACCGTCGGGTGGCGCTCACCTTCGACGACGGCCCCGACGCCGTCTGGACCGAGCGGATCCTCGATTGCCTCGCCCGGCGCCGGGTTCGCGCGTCCTTCTTCCTGGTCGGCGAGCGCGCCGCGCGGGCGCCCGAGACCGCGCGCCGCATCGCGGCGGGGGGCCACGAGATCGCCAGCCACGGCTGGTCGCACCGGAGTCTCTGGCTTTGCGGGCCGCGTCAGACCGAGGCCGAGATCGGCCGCGCCCATCGGTTCCTCTCCGAGGTCGCGGGCCGATCGCTTCGTCACTTCCGCCCGCCCTGGGGCATGGTCAACGCGGCGATGTTCGGCGCGCTCCGACGCCACGGTGAGCGATGCGTGTTCTGGTCGATCCAGCCTGAAGGCGTGCGCGCGGCGCCGGCCGAGCGGCAGGCGCAGGCCGTCCTGCGTCGCGCCCATCCCGGCGCCATCGTGGACCTGCACGATGCCGAAGGAGTCCGCGGCGCCCCCGAGCGACTGCTCGCGGCGCTCCCGCCGATGATCGACGGGCTGCGCGGGGCGGGCTACGACTTCGCGACCGTGAGCGAGCTGCTGGAGGTCGCTACGCCGACGAGTGCCGGCGGGCCAGAAAACGCAGGAACTCGCGTCCCTCGGCGAGGCGTCGCTTGCAGAGCGCGGCGTCCCGCGCCATCTCCTTGACGAAGCCGAAGATCTTCCGCGGACGGAAGTAGAAGCGCCGGTAGAAGCTCTCGACCGACGCGAAGATCTCCGTGCGGGGTAGGTGCGGGTAGCCGAGCACGCTGGCCTGCACGCCCCCGGCGTCGACGAGGTCGGTCTTCTCGAGCCAGCCCCGCTCGAGCGCTTCCCGGTAAAGCGCGGTCCCGGGGTACGGTGCCGCCAGCGACACCTGCAGCGAATCGGGATCGATCTCGCGGGCGAAGCGGATCGTCTCCTCGATCGTCTCGCGGGTCTCGCCCGGGAGTCCCATGATGAAGGTTCCGTGGATCTTGATCCCCAGCGCCTTCGCATTGCGCGTGAACTCGCGCGCGACGTCGAGACGGATCCCCTTCTTCACCCGGTTGAGGACCGCCTGACTTCCGGACTCGTAGCCGACCAGGAGAAGGCGAAGACCGTTGTCGCGCAGGACCCGCAGGGTCGCCTGCGGCACGTTCGCCTTGGCGTTGCACGACCACGTGACGCCGAGCCGGCCGAGCCCCCGGGCGATCGCCTCGGCGCGCGGCAGGTCGTCCGTGAAGGTGTCATCGTCGAAGAAATACTCCTTCACGCTCGGGAAATGGCGCCGGGCCCGCGCGATCTCGGCCACGACGTGGTCGACGGACCGCGTGCGGTAGCGGTGACCGCCCACGGTCTGCGGCCAGAGGCAGAAGGTGCACCGGGAGCGACAGCCCCGCCCGGTGTAGAGGGACACGTACGGGTGCAGGAGGTAGCCGATGAAGTACTGCTCGATCACCAGGTCGCGATGGTAGACGTCGACGACGAACGGCAGCGCGTCCATGTCCTCGAGCGGCGCTCGCTCCGGCGTCCGCTCGAAGTGCCCGTTCACGCGATAGCTCAGGCCGGCCACCGACGCGAGCGGCCGTCCCTGGGCGATCTCCTGGTTCGTGAAGTCGAACTCGTTGCCCGCGACGAACTCGATCGCCGGTGAGGCGCCCAGGGCCCGTTCGCGCTCGACGGCCACGTGCGCGCCGACGAATCCGATTCGCAGCCGCGGACTCTCACGCTTGAGCGACTCGGCGACGCCGACGTCGTGCGCGAACGACGCGGCACTCGTGTGGAGCACGGCCAGATCGTAGTCCCGCGCGAGCGGCGTCACGTCGGCGAGCGTGAGTCCGGCGGGAGGCGCGTCGACGAGCCGGCTCCCGGCCACCAGCGCGGCGGTCTGCGCGAGCCACGTCGGGTACCAGAAGGAGCGGATCTCGCGGCGCGCCTGATAGCGGGCGCCGGCGCCGCCGTCGAAGCCCTGGAAGGACGGCGGGTGCAAAAACAGCGTCCGCAGATGATCGGCCATTCGCGCCTATCTTATCTCATTCACCCACAAGGCACGGCCGCCGCTCACACCGAGAAGCCGAGCGCCCGGAAGGTCGGCGACGACGCTCCGTCCCGGGCTTCGCACGCTCACGACCCAGACCCGCCTGCCGCTCGCCCAGGCATCCCGGAGCCGTGCGGCATCCCAGAAGAGGTCGCGCGACTCCGGACGCTCCGAGCCGAAGCCGAGCACGCTGCGCCGGCCGTCGATGATCGCCGGTCGTCGCCCGGCGTACCATTCCAGGGCGCCCGAATTCTCGATCGGCCCCTCGTGGACGACGAGGTCCTCGGGGCCGGCCAGCCGGGCCACGCTCCGCGCGAGATCTCTGACGGCGCGGTGGGTCGACACGAGCCCGAGCCCGAGCGCCACCGCCGGCAGCGAGGCGATCATCGTCGCGCCGACGACGAAGAGCCCGAGGCTCCGCCGGCGCTCGGGCGATCGGACGGTCAGGCCGATCGCGAGTCCGGCCGCGAGGGCGCCCGTGGCGAACGCGACGGCGGTGCCGCCGAAGAGCGGCCGGAATTCGGCGAAGGGCGGCACCGGCGCGGGCAGCCCGGCGGCGACGCTCTTCAGCGTGGCGACGTCGGTCGCGTCCATGACCGTCGCGAAGAACCGCGAGCCGTCGCTCGCCCAGGCCAACGCGAAGCCCAGGGCGATGGCCGCGAAGAGACCCGCGTGGACCAGGAGCAGGCGCCTGCCGCCGTGGAGCTCCCAGCCGCGCGCCGCGAGCAGGGCCACGCCGAAGGAGGCCGGCAGGCCGTAATGCGGCAGGCGGAACGGCGACAGCGTCGTCATCGCGAGGACGCCAAGGACCCAGAGCGCCAGCGCGATCCAGGGGATTTCGTCAGGGTCGCGCCATGCCCGCCGGTGCCAGAGAGACCAGACCGCGACGCCGGCGGCGACGACCCACGGCAGCGCGCTGAGGATCGCGACCGCGAGGAACTGGGAGGCCGACAGGGGAACGTCCTCGTCGGCGAAGTGGCGCGCCCGCGCGACGTTCAGCACGTGGTTGTCGATCGCCGTGTACCAGCCGAAGCCCGGGGTGCGCAGCTCGGTGACGATCCACCAGCCGAAGCCGATGACCAGGCATGCGGCGACGCCGGTCCACGGGAGCCACGCGGAGAGTGGGCGCGCGCGACCGCCCAGAGCGAGGGCCACGCCGATCACCAGCGGCGGCAGGAGGGCGCCGAGCGGGTCTTTGGCCAGCGCGGCGAGACCGAAGACCGCCAGCCCGGCGGCGCAAAGCCCGCGCCGCCCGTCACGGATCCCCACGAGGCAGAGCGCGAACCCGCCGGCGAGTGCCGCGACGAACAGCGTCTCGGGCCGCACGTAGCGGCCGTACGCGAAGAATCCCGTGCTGGTCAAAAGCGCCACGCCGGCCACGAGGCCGCCGCAGGGGCCGAGCAGGCGCGCGCCGAGCCAGGCGGTGGCGCCGACGGCCGCGACCGCCGCGCCCGCGGACACCGCGCGCGCCGTCGCCTCGCTCGGTCCGGCGACCGCCGAGGCGGCGGCGATCAGCACGTAGAGCAGCGGGGGCTTGTCCACGTAGCGCACGCCGTTCAGCGTCAAGGCGAATGGGTCTCGCGACGCCGTCAGCTCCCGCGCGATCTCGGCGTGCATCCCCTCGCCCGGATCGTCGAACGGGACTCCGCCGAGGCCCGCGAAGAGCAGCGGCGCCGCCGCGAGCATCGCCAGCGCCGCCGAGCGTAGCGCCGTCAGCTCGGGCCTCCTCAGGTGCGTGCGACCAGGAACACGCCGACGACGATCAGCGCGATGCCCGCCCAGCGGGTCGGCGTCACCGCCTCGGCGAGCAGGAGCCGGGCCAGGAGCGCGACGACGACGTAGTCGAGGGCGGTCATCGGCAGCACCTGGCTCACCTGGGCGCGCGAGAGCAGCGTCAGGTACATCAGGAAGAACGCCGCCTGCAGCGCCACGCCGAGCAGCAGCCATGGATTCGCGGCCGCGCGCGCGATCATGGCGCCGACGAGGGCGGCCGGCGCCTCGGTCAGGTCGCCGACCGTCCGCATCCCCTTCGACAGCAGGACGTGCCCGGTGCCGCCGATCAGCGCCGCGACCAGGACCAGGATCAGGGTCTTCAGCATCAGAGCGCCGTCCCGATCGCGGCGAGCACGGCTTTCTCCACGGACTGATCCGTCGTCTTCAGGGGCTCGTCGTTGTCGATCCACAGAATCCGCTCGCGCTTGAAGATACTGCGCTCCACCGTGACCGTCGTCCGGTTCGTCCCGGCCACCGCCTTGAGGCGCACCACCAGCCGATGACGCGTCCCCTTGGCGTAGACACCGTAGTCCTCACCCTCGACCCGGCGGGAGTCGGTGGTGATCCAGCCGATCGAGCGATCCGACTTCTCGATGTCCCAGCCAAGCTGCTTGAGCACGGCTTCGGTGACGCTGAAGAGCTTCTCGGGCGAGGCCGTGAACGTCTGCGACGCGGGCTCGGCGGCCCGCGCCGGGGCCACGAGGCACAGCAGCAACGCGATCACTCCCAGCATTCGTGTCATTCGAGCTCCTCCTATTGAGCCCACTGAGGGCACTACGGCCCTTCGAGCACACCGCCGCGCAGCCGATACAAGGCGCTCGCGCCCACCGCGGCCTCCGGCCGGTGACTCACCACCACGACCGCCGCGCCCGCGCGCGCCCGGCCGCGCAGCGCGCCGAGAATCGCGGCGCCGTTCGCGTCGTCCAGGTTGCCGGTCGGCTCGTCGGCGAGCAGGAGCGGCGGATCGTTCAGGACGGCGCGGCAGAAGGCGACGCGCTGCTGCTCGCCGCCCGAGAGCTGCGCCGGGAAATGATCCATCCGGTCCGCCACAGAGACCTCCCGCAGGAGCTCGATCGCCCGGCGGCGGGTCGCCGCGCCCGAGCGCCCCGCGTAACGAGCCGCCAGCAGCACGTTCTCCAGCGCCGTGAGCGACGGGAGCAGCAGGAAAGACTGGAACAGAAAGCCGACGTAGCGACCCCGCGCCCGGCTCTTGGCGGCGCGGCCGAGCGCGCTCACCCGCAGGTCCTCGAACCACACCTCGCCACCGTCCCCGTCCTCCAGGAGCCCGAGCACGTTCAGCAGCGTGCTCTTGCCCGAGCCGGACGGTCCGGTGACGACGACGATCTCGCCACCCTTCACCGTGAGGTCGACGCCCGCCAGGACGCGGATCGGCGTCCCCGACGGGGCCCGGTACGACTTCACGAGGCCCGCGGCCCGCAGCATCAGGTGCCCCGGCGGATCGCCTCGGCGGGCGAGACGGACACGACGCGGGCGGTGGCGTACACCGCCGCGGCCGTACCGAGCAGGATCGAGAACGCGAGGGCGCCGCCGAGAAGCCGCGGCGAGAAGTGGAAGAGCTGCTGGGCCTGCGCGACATAGCCGTCGATGGCCCAGCCGAGCACCAGCGCCAGCCCGACGCCGGCGAGGCCGCCCACGAGCGTGACCGCGAGCGACTCGGCCAGCACTTCGCGCCCGAGCCGCAGATCGGTGGCCCCGAGCGCCCGCTTGACGCCGAAATCGCGGATCCGCTCGAAGACGGCGGCGGCCATCGTGTTGGCCAGCGAGAGACCGCCGATGACGAAGGCGAGGGCGCCGATGCCGGCGAGCAACGCGGAGAAGAAGGCGGTGGACGATCGCAGGAGCCGGCTGAGCTCGCTCGGGAGCTGGACGTTGACGCCGGGCACCCGGTCCCTGATCCGGATCGCCACCGCGTCGGGATCGTCTCCGTCGCGCCATCCGACCGCGGCCCCCGTGTTGAGGTCGGACGCAGTGAGCGCCGCACCTCCGGACGCGAGCACGGTTCGCAGGAGGCGGTCCTTCGCGACCCACTGCGCGCGGGCGTCGTCGATCGAGACGATGACGAAGCGATCGGGTGCGGTGAGCATGCGGTCCAGCACGCCGACCACCTCGTACGACTCGTCCTCGAGCGTGATGCGCGCGCCGACCGAAAGGCTGCGCGAGGCCGCGAACGCCGCGCCGACGACGGCGACCCGGCGGTCGCCCTCCCGGAGGAACCGCCCGCTGCGGACGGGCAGCGAGCGGTAGTGGCGGTTGGGCATCGGAACCGAGAGATCGATGCCGAGGATCAGCTCCTGTGTGAGCGTCATGAACGTCGAGGTCGATGGGTCCAGCGGCAGCATGATCTGCGCCTGCACCCCCTCCACGCCCGGGACCTCCGCGATGGCGCGGATCGTCGCCGCCGGGAGGAGCCCGCCGGCCGTGAACCCGGTCCCCATGCCCATTCCCCGGCCGGCCACCGAGATCTGGCCGAGCACGAAGCGGTCACCGCCCTCGATGAAGCGAACGATGCGCTCGCTCATGGCGCCGAGGGCGACGAGCCCGGCGACGCCGATCGCGATGCCGAGGACGGTGAACACATATCCGCGAAGCACCCGCAGGGACTTCACCACTCGAGCCGGGACTCCACCGGGCGGCCGGCGCGGCGGCGGCTCCAGAGGTTCACCCGCGCGGCGGCGAAGAGCACCTCGAGCGCCAGCCGCGGCCGCCACCCGAGCTTCATGAACGCGCCGCCGGAGAGCACGCTGAGGACGCCTTCCAGGACGAAGCGGGTCCGCGGCCGCAGGAACACCTCGAAGAACGCCGGCTCGTAGTACTTGTGGATGAAGCGGAAGAAGGGCCGCAGGCCGCGCTCGACGGCTTGCTGGTACGGCACGAACCGCGCCGCCGTGAACCGTCCGTCCTCGAGCGCCCGGTCGACCGCCCGGGCGGCCAGCTCGCCCGACTGCACCGCGATGTGCACCCCGCTCGAGAAGATCGGGTCCACGAAGGCGATCGCGTCGCCCACCGCGAGGAACCGGTCCCCGACGAGCGGGCCGTTCCTGTACGAGAAGTTGGCGACCCGATGGACCTCCGTCACGCGCTCGGCGCGGTCCAGCCCCCGGGCGACGCGCGGGCACCGGCGGATCATCTCGCCGTAGAGCTCCTCGAGGCGCCCCGGCCAGCCCCGCACGGTCCGCGCGTGCATCACGCAGCCGAGGCTGGTCAGGTCGTTCGCGAGCGGAATCCACCAGAACCAGCCGTCCTGGAAGACGTGAACCCGGATGTTGCCCTCGTCGCGGCCCGGGGCGCGCTCGGCGCCGCGGAAGTGGGCGAAGAGCGCGACCTTGCCGAGGTTGGGGATGCGCTTCCGTCGTCCAAGCTTCGTGGCGATCAGACCGTCCCGCCCGGTCGCGTCCACGAGGAATCTGGCGCGGGCGGTGACCGGCAGCCCGTCGCTCCGCGCCGCCACCGACACGCCGTCGGCGTCGAACGCGACCGACTCCACCGTCGCGGGCTGACGCACGTCCACGCCTTGCTTCGTCGCGTGCTCGAGCAGCAGCGCGTCGAAGTCCGAGCGGCGAACCTGGTAGGAGTAGCTCGGCCAGGGCTTGTTCGTCAGGAAATAGAACGTGCGCTGATCGTCCGACTCCTGGTCGTGGAACGTGGCGCCGTACTTCACCTGGAAGCCACGCTCGGCGACGGCGGCGAGCGCGCCCATCCGATCGAGGATCGGCAGCGTCGCGGGCAGCAGCGATTCGCCGACGTGGAATCGGGGAAACGGCTCGCGCTCGAACAGGAGCACACGGCGGCCCGCGCGGGCCAGGAACGCGCCGGTCGTGGAGCCGGCGGGCCCGCCGCCGACCACGATGACGTCGTGCGCGTCGGGCGCGACGGCGTCGCGCCCCGCCGCGGTCTTCACCGTGGTGGCCCGACCGGATTCACGACGGGCGCGAGCCCGGCATGCTCGCCCTCGAGTCGCTCCTGAGAGCACAACCACCTGACGAGCGGCGACACGAAGTCGGGCATCCGCCGCGGCGCGAACGCCTGCAGCACGAGGAGCCCGAGCAGCACGGGCGCCGCGACGGTCGCCTGGGCGGCGACGAGCGCGCGTCGCGGCCGCGGATCGCGCCGCCAGAGGGTCACGCGGTTCACCACGTGCTGGACCGCCGCGCTGCCGATCGCCATCGCCCAGAACGGGAATGACCCCGCATACGCGGCCGCCTGCTCCAGCGTCACCGCGTGCCGCGCGCGCCGGCGCTCGCCGCGGAACGGCTTGACCAGCGCGCCGCCGAGCGCTCCGGCTTCGAGCGCCCAGCGCACGATGACCCGACCGGCCAGATAGCCGCCGATCGCGACCCCGTCGCTGATCGGGCGGAATCGACTCCGCTGGCGCGCGCGGGGAATCGCGGCGATCGGAACCTCGTGGACCCGCCAGCCCCGCGCGACGCCGGCGACCAGCACCTCGGTCTCGAACACGAAGCCGCCGCGACGCGCGCGGATGTCGTCGAAGAGCTCGATCGGATAGGCGCGGAACCCCGACTGCGTGTCGCAAAGCCTGAGCCCGCACGCCCAGTTCACGAAAAACCCGGCGACCCGAATCGCGTTCAGGCGGTCGGGGGGAAGCGCGTCCGGATCGTCGAGCCGCCCGCCGATCACGATCGTCCGCCGCCTGGCCCGCGCCGCCTCGAGGACCAGGCCGAGATCCGACGGGCTATGCTGCCCGTCGCCGTCGAGCGTCACCATGACCGACGCGCCGCGGTCCCGAGCCGCGGCGATGCCGGTTCGGATCGCCCCGCCCTTGCCGAAGCGGCGTGGGTGGCGGACCACGTCGGCCCCGGCGCGCCGAGCGATCTCCGCGCTCCCGTCGCGGGAGCCATCGTCGACCACGAGCACCGGCGCGTGCGCGCGCGCCGCCGCCACGACCTCGCCGACGGTCTCCGCTTCGTTGAAGACGGGAATGACGATCAGCGCGGTCACGCCCGCAGCGCCTCCGCCGAGGCGAGCCCTTTCCTCGTTCGCGATCCGGCGACGCGGCTGGGCCCCGCGACGACGATCGCCACCTGGCTGCCGCCGCGCGCCACCGCGTGAACCAGCGCCAGCCGCTCGCCCGCCTCGGACGCGGCGGTCGCGACGGCCCGCGCCGCCACGCCGGAGTGGCGCCCGGCGGGCAAGCTCAGCGATCGCCGCGCCGGCCGGTGAGGCGCCAGCGCGCTGTCGATCAGCGCGCCCTCCCACACCTCACGCCGGTCGTCGCCGTTGGCGGAGGTATAGACGCAGCCGATCTCCGCGGAGCTCGCCCCGGCCTCGTCGAGCGCGGCGGCGATCGCCCGCGACCGGGGGCTCCTGCCGATCCCGTGGGGGCGGGCCGCGAGCGCGCGCCACGCGACCCCGACGATCTCGCCCAGGATCCTGGCGCCGCGGGCGCGCGCGGCGTCGAGCGATTCGAGCACGACGAAGCCCGCGCCCTCGCCCCTGACCTCGGCGCCGGCACCGGCCTCGCGGAGCGTGGCCACCACCAGGGGCGGAGGCTCGTCGGCGCCGCCGGCCAGGCACGCCCCGACGCGGCCGGCGCGGACGGCCGCCGCGGCTCGCGCGATCGCGAGCTCGCCGGCCACCGTCGGCGCGTTGAGCGTCAGCGAGAGATCCCTGGCCGACACCGCGATCGCCGTCGTCGCCGCCATCGTATTCATGACCGTATGCGGGAACAGGAGCGCCGACAGGCCCGGCGTCCCGCGTTGCAGGAAGCCGTCCACGAACGCGATCGTGGAGACCATGTCGCCGAACTCGGTGCCGACCAGCAGCGCCAGCCCACGATCGGTGTCGAGACCGGCCTCGGTGAGGGCCAGCCGGCCCGCCGCCACGGTCATCCGGCACACGCGCGAGAGGCGCCGCGCCTCCGACTCGTCCAGGAGCCGGCTCACGACGCCGGTGGCGTGTCCGTCGACGACGCCGGCGCCGGTGATGACGACCCGGTGCCCCGTCACGCGGCGCGCCCGAAGAGCAGCGTCACGTTCTGTCCGCCGAAGCCGAACGAGTTCGAGATCGCGAACTCGACGGCGGCCTCTCGGGCCACGCGCGGCACACAATCGAACGGAATCTCCGGGTCAGGGGTCTCGAGCCTCGCCGTCGGCGGGATCACTTCGTTGACGAGCGCCAGCACCGTCGCCACCGCCTCGAGGGTGCCGGCCGCCGCCATCGTGTGGCCGATCATCGACTTGGTCGAGCTCACGAGCAGCCGTCCCTCACCGAAGACTTCGCGCAACGCCCGCGCCTCGATCCGGTCGTTCTGCGGCGTGGCCGTGCCGTGCGCGTTCGCGTACCCGACCGACGCGGCGGCCACGCCCGCTTGGCGCAGGGCGGCGCGCATCGCGCGCGCCATCCCCTCGCCCTCCGGATGGGGCGACGTGACGTGAAAGGCGTCGCTCGTCATGCCGTAGCCGGCCAGCTCCGCGTAGACGCGCGCCCCGCGCGCCCGCGCGCGCTCGGCGTCCTCGAGCACCACGAACGCGGCGCCCTCGCCGATGGACATGCCGCGCCGGTCCCGGTCGAAGGGACGGCACGGCGTCGGGTCGAGGAGCTTGAGCGTGTTGAATCCCATGAAGCAGATCCGCGTCAGCGCGTCGACGCCGCCGGCGAGCGCCAGCGGTACCACGCCGTCGGCCACGAGATCGGCCGCCAGCGCCAGCGACGCCGCGCCGGAGCTGCAGGCCGTCACGACCGTTTCGCGCGGCCCGCCGAGGCCGAGGACGCTGCCGACCACGTCGGCGTGCGAAGACGGGAAGCTCGACGCGAGAGCCGCCGGCAGCGGCGCCGGGACCCCGCGCGCGCGCTGCCAGTACCACGCTTCGGCCTCCAGCATCCCGCCGCCCACCGCCCCGACGATCAGCGCGGCCTCCGCCCGCTCTGCACGGGCGACCCCGGCGTCGTCCAGCGCCTCGCGCGCCGCGGCGAGCGCCAGGCGGTCGGCCCGCGAGCGCCGCGCCGAGCCGCCGATGCCGTCCGGCACCTCGGCCGCGATTCGGCAGCGGAAACCCTCGGTGTCGATCAAGGTGACCGGGCGGACGGCGCAGACGCCGCCGCTGATCCCCTCCCAGAACGCCTTGACGCCGGCGCCGAACGGGCTGACGACCCCGAGTCCGGTGACCGCGACCGGCCTCACGCCCCGGCCGTCCTCGAGGCGATGTAGCGCGACAGCGTGTCGAAGGATGTGAAGTGGGGAGCCAGGTCCGCCGACTCGTCCATCGCGATGCCGAAGCGCTCTTCGATCGCGATCGACAGCTCGATGAAATCGAGCGAGTCCAGACCGATCGAGCTCTCGATGCCCTTCGGCAACGTCGTCTCGAGCGTCAAGTCGACGGCACGGCGGGGGTCGAACTTGAGCCGGGTCACGAGAATCGTCTTGAGCTCGTCGAACACCTCTTTGGGTTCCATAGCCCTCCTGGTGTCAGAGCCGTTGAAGCGTCGCCTCGCGGCGCGCCGCCGCTCGGCTCCTACTGCCACCGCCGTTGAAGCGTCGCCTCGCGGCGCGCCGCCGCTCGGCTCCTACTGCCGCCAATAGAGTCCGGCGCGGCGGCCGCGCCATTCACCCGTGACGCCGATCGATGCCGTTGCCCCGCCGTCACGCGCCAGCGCCAGGGCGATCAGCGGCGCGCACGCGAGTGTCTCGCCGGCGCGGGCGCGAGCGAGCGTCTCGAGCGCCGACGGCGCCCGCGGCGCATCGTAGCGCGCGTGCAGTGCGCCGGGCACCAGCAGCGCGCATGCCGCCGCTTCGACCAGCGGGCGCCTTACGAGCCAGCGTCCCCGCGCGTAGAGGTCCGCGCATTCCTCGAAGGTCTCGACGGCGAGAACCAGCGCACGCTCGCACCGACCTCCGGCCAGCAGTCGCGTCGCCTGCCAGAGCGCGTCGATCGTCGCGGCGGCTCCGCCGATCAGGATGCCATAGGGGCCCGTCAGTCCGAACTCGATCGCAACCTCTCCAGCCATCGCGCTCGGCGCCGTGTAGGGGAAGTGCAGCGGCCCCGCGACGGAGCCGGCTCGCTTTTCACTCAGGCCCCCCTCGGTCAGACCCGGCCTCGCGGACCCCGCTCCAACCGAAGCCGGCCTCACGCTCTCCGCGACGACAAACGCTTGATTCGAGGCGCCATAAGCGCCTCCGGTGACGTAGATCAGCGCGGTCGAGCTTCCCCGGACCGCATCGCGTGAGACATCATTCTCACGCAGGAGAGCATCGACCGCCGCCACGCCCAGCAGACACTCCCGTGTGGCTCGCCTGAACCGGTCGCCCTCGAGGGTCGGACGGCCGAGCGGGATCACGGCGCGGCCTGCCGCGGCGCGCGTCGCGTCCGCCGGCAGAGCCCCGATTCCGTGGCCCCATCCGGTGAGCACCGCGACCGCCGCGACCGTGGTTCCGATCGCGGCCGTCGGAGTCGCCGCGTTGCCTCCAGCCGCCTGGGGTCCGACGGAGACGCTCATGACTCGGCCGCTTCCAGCACGAGGGCGGCGTTGCAGCCGCCGAAGCCCAGCGAGGTGCTGAGGCTGATCCGGGGACGCGCGGCTCGCGGAGACCCGACCACGTGGTCCAGGTCGCACGCGGGATCGGGTTCCTCCAGGCCCAGAGTGTACGGCACGACGCCCTCGCGGGAGGCCAGCAGGCACATGATGGCTTCGAGGGCTGCCGCCGCGCCCATCGTGTGCCCGAGCGCAGCCTTGATCGAGTTGACGGGAATCTCGGACGCGCGGCGGCCGAGCGCGCGCCTGAGCACCTCGGCCTCGATCCGGTCGTTCAGCGGCGTCCCGGTCCCGTGGGCGCTCACGAAGTCGACGTCGGCGGGCGTCAGCTCGGCTTCGTCCAGCGCCGCGCGGACGGCGAACTCGAGGCCCCGGCCGTTCGGGTCCGGGGCGGCGATGTGCGAGCCGTCACTGGCGCTGGCGTGACCCAGCAGCCTGCCGAGCTTCGGCCCGCTCATCGCGCCGTCGCGGGTCATCAGCACCAGCGCGGCGGCTTCTCCCAGGAGAAGACCGCTCCGCCGGCGGTCGAACGGACGCACGCGCTCGCGCGTGAGCGAGCGCAGGGCGTCGAAGCCCCGCATCACGAACCGGCAGAGGGCGTCGTAGCCGCCGGCGATCACGACGTCCGCGGCGTCGCCGCGCAGCAGGTCGGCGCCGATGCCGAGCGCCGTCGCCCCGGCGGCACAGGCGGTGCCGACCGTGAGCACCGGGCCTCGGGCGCCGAGCCGCCGGGCGAGCGCGTGCGCCGGACTGTCGTAGAGCGCGCCGACCGCGTGTCGCGGACGCCCGCCGGGTGCCAGGGCGCGCTCGAGCTGCTCGACGCCGCCGAGCGCCGTGCCGAGGACGACGGCCACCCGCTCGGGCTCGGCGGAGACGACGGCACGGGCCAGGAGATCTTCGGCCGCGGCCAGCAGGAGCTGCGTGGCGCGACATCCCGCGCGGCGTCCGCCGGGCAGGGGTCGGAGCTTCTTGATCTCACCTCCGCGACCCACCCGCAGATCGTCCACCGGAAAGCGCTCGATCATCGAGATGCCGTCGCTTCCGGTGACCAGCCCGGACCAGAACGCGTCGAGGTCGGCGCCGAGCGGGGTCACGGCTCCGGCGGCCACGAGGCTGACGGGCTCAGCGCGCAGGCGCGTGACTCCAGGCATGACGGGACATGAGCCGGCTCATAGCAGTCGCGAGTAGTACATCCGAAACGCCCGGATCGGTCCGGGCTCGGTGTCGTAGAGACGCGTCGCCCAGAACCGGCGAGCGGTCTGGTCGAAAGTCATGATGCCGGGCTCGGCAGGGTCGTTCGGGTCCCACACGACGAACTCGACCCCGCCCGCGGCGGGACGCGACTCGAAGGCGACGACGGTGTGGTTCAGCTCGGGCTTCGGCCAGTTGGTGACGAGGAGCTGGACCAGTCGTCCCGCACGCAGCTCGTCGACGATCTCGTGGGCGACCGCCTCCTGGTGGGCGCCGGGGACCGGCAGCGTCACGCGCCAGTTCGTCCAGTGCACCCAGGTCCAGAACGCTCCCCCGAGCCCTTCCTTGACGGCGCTCTCCTCCACGCGGGAGAACTCGCGGAGGTTCGCGTAACCCGGAATCACGACCCGATCGTCCAGGGGGAGCGCCGGCTCCCAGGCCGGCAGGGCCGCGACGCGCTTCACCCGC
Source organism: Binatia bacterium (assembly GCA_035635995.1). Taxonomy (GTDB): domain Bacteria; phylum Methylomirabilota; class Methylomirabilia; order Rokubacteriales; family CSP1-6; genus AR31. Next base: position 26,743 of record DASPZZ010000198.1, read on the forward strand.
TCGACGTACCCGGCGCGATCGAGCTTGGGAAGTGAGGGATCGAACCGGGCAAACTGCGCGAACTGGCGCACGCCGCGCGCCAGCACGAAGCAATAGTGCGCGTAGAGGTCGGGCTCGTCGGGATGGCGCGCGCCGATCAGGTTCGGGAACGCGAAGGTGTCGGTCGCGAACGAGAACGCCGGCGCCTGGACGGGTCGAGCGAGGCCGAGCGGCGGGCCGCCGCTCGGCTGCGGCGTGCTCGCGCACGCTGCAGTCACGACCACCACACTCAGGAGGGCTGCAAGGCGCGAGTTCACGATGAAATTCAACGTCTTACCCTAAAGGCCAGCGTCGCCATCGTCAAGAGTGCGTGTTATCCTTCGGCCCGGTCGTCCCGCATGAGCCGAACGATCGCGGCACTCTACCGGTTCCTCTACGCCGGCCTCCTCTCACGCCTTCCCGAACCGACCGCCGTCTCGCTGGGCCAGAGCCTGCTCCGCCGACTGCCCCTCGATCGGCTGGGCTGCTTCCAGCTGGAAGATCCGAGGCTCGCGATCACCCTCGGCGGGGTGCGGCTGCCCAACCCGGTCATCCTGGCCGCGATGTACTACGACCCCGCGATCCTCGCGCGCGCGATGGGCTTGGGCTTCGGCGCCGTCACCGCCAAGTCCATCACGGTCCAGGCGCGGCCCGGCCATCCCCAGCCCAACCTCGTGCGAACGCGTACCGACGCCGGCCCGGGCCTCGTGAACTGCAACGGATTTCAGAATCCCGGCCTCGACCAATTCCGCGCCGCGGTGGCGTCGATGCCCCACCGGGTACCGCTGATCGTGAGCGTCGCCGGCGAGTCGATCGACGACTACGTGAGGCTCGTGCACGAGCTCGGCGCGCTCGGCGAGCTGGTCGAGTTCAACATCTCCTCGCCGAACACCAAGCTGGTCTACGAGTGGAGCCGCAAGCCGGACGAGCTCGCCACGCTGCTCCGTGAGGTGCGCCGGGCGACGAGCAAGCCTCTCATCGTCAAGCTCTCGCCCGATTTCGCCGACACGAACGAGCGCCAGATCATCCCGGCGGCGCTCGAAGCCGGCGTCCGCATCGTCAACTACGGCAACACGCGCAAGGTGACGGACCGGCGCCTCTCCCGGGGCGAGGGCGGCCTCTCGGGCCCCGACATCTTCCCCGCGACGCTCGAGAACCTTCGCCGGACGCGTCGCCTCTTCGGCGGCGATCTCGAGATCATTGCGACCGGCGGGGTCGACTCGCCCGACAAAGCCTGGCAGCTGCTTCACGAAGGCGCAACGGCGGTCGGATATTTCACCGGATTCGTCACGCGCGGGCCGATACTCGCTCGGCAGATCCTCGAGCGGCTCGTCGCCGACCGCTGACCGCGCTCGCTCGGCACCAGAAATGCTCACAGCTTATCCACTTGTCCACCACTATCCACAGATGACAAAATCTCCCGGTCTGACGCGGATTCACGAGGGCGTCGCCGGAATATGACGGTCCGTTCGTCCACGGAGAGCACACCCCTACAGATTCCCGGATTCCACGCGGCGGCGCCTCGCGACGGCGCGCCGACCGCGCATTTTTTGCGGACAAACGAGACCTTGACACTGAAATCACGGCGCTCGTAAGGTTGGCGGGCAATGTTCCCTGTTCAGTTCACCGCTGCACCGCGGTCGCTACGACCGGCCTTCCCTGGAGGTTACAAAGCACGATGGACGGCAGCAGCAGGAAGCCCCTTGCGAAAGTGGAAGGCCGACGACGCATGCGCCTGAGCGGCGTGACCGTCGTCTGGCGCGGTACGCCCAATCTCGACGACTGGGTGGCGTACATCGTGAACGGGACCCGGTCCAAGAAGCTGATCCTGGCCGATCACTCGTCCGAGCGCAAGGTGAAGTCGCTCTTGTCGCGCCTGCAGACGCTGCCGCGGAAGGAAATCGAGAAGCTCGCGAAGAGCTGAGGCCATCGCACGGTGGAGCCGGAGGCGCCGGGCGCGTGCGGGAGGGATCGACTGGACCACGCGGCACGCGCTCGCTACCCCGCGGCGGCTGGGCTCCATCCGGGCGCGCGGCGACCGCCGTTCCGTTGGCTGGAACGGATCCCGTCGATCCCTCCCGCACACGCCCGGCGCCTCCGATCCCACTTGCGGCGGAGTTTCAACGCAGCTTCGCGGACGACGTGCAAGTGGAACGCTAGATGATCCCTCGCTCGGCGAGGCTCACGAATCTCCCTCGGCCGATCACGAGGTGGTCGTGGATCCTCAGGTCGAGGAGACGCGCGCACTCGACCAGCTGCCGGGTGAGCCGCACGTCCTCTCGGCTCGGCGTGGGATCCCCGCTGGGGTGGTTGTGGAGCAGGATCACGGAGGCGGCCGACTCGAGGATCGCCGGCTTGAACACTTCCCGCGGGTGCACGAGGCTCGCCGACAGCGTTCCCTGCGAGATCACGCGGTCGAGGAGTAGACCGTTCTGTGCGTCGAGGAGTGCCACGCGGAATACTTCGCGCTTGAGGTCCTCCATGAGTGGCCCGTATGCCGCGTACACCTCGGCGGGGCCCGACAGGACGACGCGCGCGCCGGGGATCCGCGCCCGGAGGCGCCGCGTCAGCTCGAACGCGGCGACCAGCCGCGCGGCCTTGGCCGGCCCGACGCCCGAGAGCTTCGCGAGCTCGGCGACCTCTCGGCCCGCCACGTCGGCCAGCGAGCCGTAAGCGGCCAGCATCTCGCGCGCGACGTCGATCGCGCTCTTGCCACGCGTTCCGGAGCCGAGCTGGAGAGCCAGGAGCTCGGCGTCGGCGAGGGCCTCGGGTCCGTTCCAGTAGAGGCGCTCGCGTGGGCGCTCGGCCTCGGGCCAGCGTTCGATAGCCATACGGCACTCGTACGCGAGCCGCGCCCGACGGTCAATGCGGCGATTTCGATACGGCCCCGTCGCTCACGCGCGGATGGTGATCGCGCGCGGCTCGTCACCGACGCCGGCGATGTGCACGTGAATCGCGTCCGCTGGCAGCAGCGGCGCCAGCTTGTCCGCCCACTCGATGACCGTCACGCCGTCGCCGCCCACCAGCTCCAGAAGGCCCAGATCCATCAGCTCGGTCAGGCTGTCGGTCCGGTAGGCGTCGACGTGATAGATGGGCACGCGGCCCTTGTATTGATTGACGAGGACGAAGGTCGGGCTCGTCGCGCGGACGGCGGCGCCGAGGCCCCGAACGAGCCCCTGGACGAAGCAGGTCTTCCCCGCGCCCAGCTCACCCGTCAGCGCGACGACCGCGCCGGGCCCGAGGGTGCGGCCGAGACGCTCGCCGGCGGCCTCCGTCGCCTCGGCGCTCACGCTGGTGATCTCAGCCGCCGGCGCCGCCACGGAGCCTCTTGAAGGCCTCGGGGATCGCCGCGACGATGTCCCGCGCGATCAACGCCTCTTCCCCGACTCGCTCGGCGGCGATGTCGCCCGCGCTCCCGTGCAGGTAGACGCTCGAGCGCAGCGCGTCCCCGGGCTCGAGGCCGCGCGCCAGGAAGGCGCCGAGCATGCCCGTGAGCACGTCGCCCGTGCCCCCGCTCGCCATCCCGGGATTGCCCGTCGGATTCACGAAGACGCGCCCGTCCGGCGCCCCGATCACGCTCCGCGCCCCCTTGAGGACGATGTGGACTCGATAGCGCGTCGCGAACTCACGCGTGGACTCGATCCGATCGCGCTGGACGTCCTCCACGCCAACGCCCAGCATGCGCGCCATCTCACCGGGATGGGGCGTGAGGCAGCGCGCCGACGGCGCGCCGCGCAGCACCTCGAGATGGCCGGCGAGCGCGGTCAGCCCGTCGGCGTCGACGGCGAGCGGCGGGCGAAGCTCCTGGACCAGGCTCCGCACGACCTGCTGGGTCTCGTCGTCGAGGCCGATGCCGGGGCCGAGCGCGACGGCGTCGCGCGACGCCGCGAGCTCGGCGATCACCTCGCGCGCTTTCAGCGCGAGCGTGTGCGCGGGCGTCTCCGGCAACGGCTCCGTCATCGCCTCGAGCACGAGGCTCGCGACGATGGGCTGCTGGCTCGCGGGCGTCGCGACCGTGACGAGCCCGCTGCCGCTGCGCATCGCCGCCGCCGCCCCCAGCGCCGCCGCCCCGGTCTTGCCGAGCGAGCCCGCCACCAGGAGCAGGTGGCCATAGGTCCCTTTGTGCGCCGCGCGTGAGCGTCGCGGGAAGTGACGCGCGACGTCGCTCGGCTCGAGGAGGAACGTCGTGACCCCGCGGGCGACCTCGGCATGGGGGACGCCGATGGGGACCACCGTCACGCGCCCGGCGAGCTCGGCGCCGGGGGCGGTGACCAGGCCGCGCTTGAGCCCGGCGAACGTCAGGGTCATCGACGCCCTGACGGCGGCCCCCGCGGGCGCGCCGCCGTTCGCCGACATCCCCGACGGGATGTCGAGGGCGACCACGGGCCGGCCGCTGGCGTTGATCAGCTCGATCGCCCGCGAGACGGCGCCTTCGGGAGCGCCGCGCGAGCCGGTCCCGAGGAGCGCATCGACGACGACGTGGGCCCGCGCGAGTGCGGCGGCCACGGCGGCGTCGTCCGCGAAGGGCCGCGCGCGAATCCCGCTGCGCCCGAGCTCCTCGAGCTTGAGCCCGGCGTCGCCGCCGATCTCGGCCGGCGGGTGCGTGAGCAGCACCGAGGGCACGGCACCGTGGCGCTTGAGCCACCTGGCCACCACGAAGCCGTCGCCCCCGTTGCCACCCTTGCCGCAGACGATGACGACGCGCGCGCCGCGGCGGGGCGCCCCCAGGGTGGGGAGCGCGGCGACGATCGCGTCCGCGGCGCCGCGGCCGGCGTTCTCCATGAGGGTGGCTCCGGGAATGCCGAGCTCGGTGATCGCCCGCTGATCGAGCCGCCGCATCTCCTCGGCGGTGAAGACGCCCAGCACGACTATTTCCCGGCGGGGAGCGGGGCCGCCTGGACGAGGAAGTCGGCGAGGATCGCGATGTAGGTTTCGCGCCACTCGGTGCGCGCCGCCTTGGGTAGCTCGATGTGCAGCGCGCGCTGCGGAAGCCGGAGGATGCCGTCGCGCTTGGCGCCCGACGCGGCATAGCGCACCGAGTCGGCCGGCTCGACGAGGATCTCGAGCCGCGGCGCCGCGCGGTTCGCGCGGAGGTGCGCGTCCCGGATCAGCTCGAAGAGCGCTCGGAGCCTGAGGGCCTCGTCTCGGTCGACCCCTACGGTCGCGATCTCGACCAGGTTGACCGCGTCGCGATGGTTGTTGCCGTGGATCTCGGCGTAGAAGACCAGCGGCCCTTGAGCGACCTCCCGGACCCGCTGCTCGTAGGCCCGGTAGACCTGCTGGGCGTCCGCGCTGACGACCTCTTCGGACGCCGGGCGCCCCGGCATGCCTTCGAGCGGCCGGTTGACCTGAAAGCGCCGGCCGGCCCGCTCGCGCGTGTCGGGCTCGAGGTTGAACCCGGTGGCGATGACGACGCCGAACCCGGTGCGCCGGCCGAGCTCGGCGACGATCTCGCCCGTCCGCGCATCCGAGCTGCCGTGCGGCGCCGCGATCACGACACCGCGCTTTCCGGTCTGGCCCGAGATCTTTCCGGGCAGGCCCTCGAGCTCGGGGAGGCGCGTCGTGGTGGCGCAGCCGGAGACGACGAGCGGGCCGATCGCCACGCTAATCGCCCACCAAAATCGCCTGCGCGAGCGCATACTCCCCTTCGTGGGTCAGCGAGAGCAGCATGCGGCTCCCGCCCCTGAACAAGCCGATCTCTTTGGAATAGCCGGACAGGACGAGGGTCGGCGCCTGCTCGCGCTCACGGCGGACCTCGAGCTCGCGCCAGCGCACTCCCAGCTGCAGCCCAGTGCCCAGCGCCTTGAGCCCCGCCTCTTTGGCGGCAAAGCGCGCCGCGAAGTGGGGCACCGGATCACGCCGTGCACGACAGTAGGCGATCTCGTGCTCGGTGAACACGCGGTCGACGAAGCGATCCTGCCAACGGTCGATCGTCGTCCGCATCCGCGGAATGCTCACCAGGTCCACGCCGACTCCCGAAATTTTCACCGATCCCCGATCTGCCCGCGGATGAGCCCGGCGAGGTCGTCGGCCATCGCGCGGATGCGGGCACCGTCCGCGCCTTCGATCATGACCCGGGCCAGCGACTCGGTGCCGGAGTACCGGATCAGGATGCGCCCGTGGCCGCTCATCTCCTGCTCGAAGGCGGCCGCGCGCTCGCCGACTCCGGGGATGGAGTCGATCGGCGGCTTGGACCCGACGGGCACGTTGATGAGCACCTGGGGAAACTTGCTCAGGCAGGTTGCCAGCGCGGCCAGCGGCTCGCCGGTCTCGGCGGCCACGCTGAGCAGGGCGAGCGCCGAGAGGATTCCGTCTCCGGCGGGCGAGTGGTCGAGGAACAGGAGGTGGCCCGACTGCTCGCCGCCGAGATTGGCGCCGAGCCGTTGCATCTCCTCGAAGACGTAGCGGTCGCCGACCTGGGTCTTGACCACGCGGATGCCGGCGGCCTCGAGGGCCTGGTCGAGGCCCAGGTTCGCCATGACCGTGGTCACCACAAGGCTCTGCTTCAGCCGCTGGCGCGACGCCAGGTGGCGACCCGTGATCGCGAGCGCGTAGTCCCCATCGCGGATCTCGCCCGTGCCATCGACCGAGATGAGCCGATCGCCGTCGCCATCGAACGCGAAGCCGACCGACGCGCCGCCGGCGCGCACCTTCCGCTGGAGCTTTTCGGGATGGAGTGCGCCGAAGCCGGCGTTGATGTTCGTGCCGTCCGGCCGCGCGCCGATCGTGATCACCCGGGCGCCGAGACGGCGGAACACGCGCGGCGCGACGCGGTAGGTCGCGCCGTGGGCGCAGTCGAGGGCGACGGTGACCTCGTGGAGATCGAGCGGGAAGCACCCGCAGAGGAAGTCGACGTACGCGGCCTCGGCGGGGTCGTAGTTCACCAGCTCACCGATCTGCGCGCCGCGGGCGCGGGGCGCCCGATCCGGGGCCTCGAGCCGCTGCTCGATCTCGGCCTCCCACGCGTCCGGGAACTTGGTGCCCTCGGACGAGAAGAGCTTGATGCCGTTGTCCGCGAACGGATTGTGCGAGGCGCTGAGCACGATGCCGCCGTGGGCCTCGAGGCGGCGCGTGAGCAGCGCGATGCCGGGGGTGGGCAGCACGCCGACCGAGTAGCAATCGGCCCCGGCGGATAGGACACCGGCGATCAGGGCCGCTTCGAGGAGGGGCCCCGAGCGTCGCGTGTCGCGTCCGATGACGAGCCGCGCCCTGTCGACACCATGGTCGACCTGGAGCGTCGCGACGAGCTGGCGGCCCACGCGGAACGCGAGGTCGGGCGTGAGTGGCTCTTCGTTCGCCACGCCCCGGATTCCATCGGTGCCGAACAGACGCGTCATCGAGTGTTCATTCTCGGGCTCGAGGGCTCGCCTCGGACGGCGGGGCCCTAGCCCCCAATCATTATAGGGTGCGGGATGCCTGGCGGAGGCGTTCGGCGACGCGGACCGCGTCCAGCGTTTCGGCGACGTCGTGGGCCCGGATCAGGGCGGCACCGTTCCACACCGCCACCGCGGTTGCGGCCAGCGAGCCGGCGAGTCTGTCGTCGGTTCGGGGCCGGCCGGTGACCGCGCCGATAAAGGACTTTCGCGACACGCCTATACAGAGCGGGCGCCCGAGGGCCGCGAGCTCGCCCAGGCCCGCCAGCACCGCCGCGTCCCACGCGTCCCAGGCAACCGCCTCGCCGCGGAAAAACCCGATCCCCGGATCGAGCGCGACGCGCTCGTCCGGGATCCCGGCGGCCCGGGCGCGCGCCAGCGCCGCCGCCAGCAAAGCCTTCACGGACGCCACCGGATCCAATGCAGTGGGGCCAGCGTCGGGCCCAGGACCGCGGGGGGGACGCGAGCGGCGGAGTGGGACCCCCTCGTCCCGTTCGCAGCTCGAAGAGCTGCGATTCGGGCGAGCGGGTGACGGAGCCGCTCGCGTCCCCCCCGCGGTCCCGGGCCCGACGCTCGAAGGGGACGCCATGAGGATGGCCCCGGCGCCGCGCTCGCTGATGAGGGCGGCGACCGCGGGGTCACGGAGGCCTGACACGTCGTTGACCACCCGCGCGCCCGCATCGAGCGCGGCTCGGGCTGGCCCGGGGCGGGCCGTGTCGGCCGAGATCGGCACCGGCACCTTGGCGACCAGCACTTCGACCGCCCGCGCCAGACGCTCCCGCTCGTCCTCGTCGCTGACCGCGGTCTGGAGGTAGGGCGCGGTCGATCGGGCGCCCACGTCGATCAGCACGGCCCCCGCATCGACCATGGCGAGCGCCGCCCCCAGCAAACCCTCGCCTGTCGTGTGGATGGAGCCGGCGTGGAAGGACTCGGGGCTGACGTTGAGCGCGCCCATGACGACGACGGGTGTACCGTGCCCGAGGGAGACGCCGCCGAGGACGGCTCGATGGACCAAATCGAGCCGCGAGCCGCTACGCGGGCGCGCCGGCTTCCTGGAGGGGCCGAGTGCGCAGGATGCGGGCGATCTCCTCGCCGTCGAGGGTCTCCCGCTCGAGCAGGGCGCGCGCCAGCGCGTGAAGCTTTTCGATGTTCTCCTGGAGGACATGCTTGGCGCGGCTCGCGCATTCCATCACGATCCGCTTGATCTCGGAGTCGATGATGAGCGCGGTGTCCTCGCTGTAATCTTTCGCCCGGGCGACCTCGCGGCCGAGGAAGATGTGCTCCTCGTTCTTCCCGAAGGTGAGTGGCCCGAGCCTGTCCGACATGCCCCACTCGCAGACCATCTTGCGCGCCATCTCGGTCGCCTTCTCCAGATCGTCGCCGGCGCCGGTGGTCTGCTGGTTCAGCACGATCTCTTCGGCGGCCCGCCCGCCGAGCAGGATCGTGATGCGGTTGACCAGGTACTCCTTCGAGTAGTTGTACTTGTCGTCGACGGGGAGCTGCTGGGTCAGGCCGAGGGCGCGTCCACGCGGGATGATAGTCACCTTGTGGACCGGATCGGTACCCGGCAGAACGTCGGCCACGAGCGTGTGGCCCGCCTCGTGATACGCGATCGTCCGCTTCTCGCCGTCGCTGATGATCATCGAGCGCCGCTCCACGCCCATCAGGACCTTGTCCTTCGCGCTCTCGAAGTCGGACATCTCGACGAGCTTCTTGTTCTGCCGCGCCGCCAGCAGCGCCGCCTCGTTGACGAGATTCGCCAGATCCGCGCCCGAGAATCCGGGCGTCCCGCGCGCCAGGACCTTCAGCTCGACGTTGGGAGCCAGCGGGATCCGGCGGGCGTGGACGCGGAGAATTTCCTCGCGTCCCTTCACGTCGGGCCGCGGCACGACGACCTGGCGATCGAACCGCCCGGGCCGGAGCAACGCCGGGTCGAGCACGTCGGGCCGGTTGGTGGCCGCGATCAGGATGACGCCCTCGTTCGTCTCGAATCCGTCCATCTCGACCAGGAGCTGGTTGAGGGTCTGCTCCCGCTCGTCGTGCCCTCCCCCGAGCCCGGCGCCGCGGTGGCGCCCGACCGCGTCGATCTCGTCCATGAAGATGATGCAGGGCGCGTGCTTCTTGCCCTGCTCGAACAGGTCACGCACGCGCGAGGCGCCGACGCCCACGAACATCTCCACGAAGTCGGAGCCGGAGATCGAGAAGAACGGCACGTTCGCCTCGCCGGCGATTGCCTTCGCCAGCAGCGTCTTGCCGGTGCCGGGCGGGCCCACCAGCAGCACGCCCTTCGGGATCTTGCCGCCGAGCTTCTGGAACTTCTGCGGATCCTTCAGGAAATCGATGATCTCGCGCAACTCTTCCTTGGCCTCATCGACGCCGGCGACGTCCTGGAAGGTAACCTTGTTCTGCTTCTCGGAGATGAGCCGCGCCCTCGCCTTCCCGAAGCTCAGCGCCTTCGCGCCGCCCCCCTGCATCTGCCGCATGAAAAAGACCCAGACGCCGATGAAGAGGAGCATCGGCACCCACTGCAGGAAGATCGCGTACCAGGGGTTGGCGTCCGGCGGCTTCACCGCGATGCGCACGCCGCGGTCCTTGAGGGTTTTGATGAGGTCGGGGTACTCGACGATGTAAGTCCGCTGGGTCTGCGCGGAGTCCTTGAGCGAGTACGTGACGAGGTTGCCGCGGATGACGACGGACTCGACGCGGCCCTGATCGACGGCCTTGAGGAACTCGGAGAAGTTCGGCTGCTCCTGGCCGCCCTGCTGGGCGCCCTGGAACACCGTGAAGAGGAGGATGACGATGAGGCCGATCACCATCCAGAGCGCGAGGTTCTTATAGACCTGGTTCATATCGGCCCGCCCATTATAGCACCCGGTCAAACGACCAAGCGGGGGTCAGATGCCGTCGAGCGTCGCGACGTAGGGCAGGTTGCGGTAGAGCCCGTCGTAGTCGAGGCCGTAGCCGACCACGAACACGTTCGGGATCGTGAACCCGACGTAGTCGATGGTGACCTCGGTCTCCCGACGACCGGTCTTGTCGAGGAGCACGCACGTGCGCACGCTCCGAGGACGGCGCGCCTCGAGCGTGCGCTTCAGCGCGGCCAGGGTGAGACCCGTGTCGACGATGTCGTCGACGAGGAGCACGTGCCGGTCCGCGATGTCGACGGCCAGGTCGGCGACGAGCCGCACGGTGCCCGAGGAGCTCGTCCCCGAGCCATAGCTCGACGCGCGGAGGAAATCGACGGTGAGGTCGATCGGGAGCCCGCGCATGAGATCGGCGACGAAGGGAACCGCGCCCTGGAGAACGCCGACCAGTACGGGATTCGCCTGCGCGTAGTCGCGCGCGAGTGCCTGGCCCAGCTCGGCGACGCGCGCCGCGATCTGCCCTTCGGAGACGAGCACTCGCCCCGGCCTCGGAGCCCCCATCTCACCGGGCTGTGACGAACGCCGAGAGCGATCGCTCGCTGCCGATCCGGTCGGCGACCTGCTGGGCCGCCTCCCGCGTGGCGAAGGAGCCGACGCGCACGCGGAACCGGACGCTGCCGGGCGCGTCCACCTGGGCGACGTACGCGTCGTGGCCCGCGGCCGCGAGCCGGGCGCGCAGGGCGTCGGCGGGCTCCCGCGTCTTGTAGGCGCCCACCTGGATGGTGAACGCGGACTGGCTCGGCGCCGGCCCGGGCAGCTCGGGCGCCGCGCCGCGGTCGGGCTTCGGCGTCGTGTCGGGCTTGTCGCTCTTCTCGGCCCGCGCGGGCTTCGACGGCTTGGCCGGCGGCGGCGCGGTGAGCGGCGCGGTCAGGTCCTGGTAGAAGGTCAGCGTCGGGGTGGGCTCGGCCGGGCGCGCGGTCCTGTCTCCGCCGCGCGCCGGCGCCGTCTCCTTCGCCGCCTTCGCCGCCGTGGGAGTCGGCGCGGACGGAGCGCGCGGCCAGAAGCGTCCGGCCATGACGCCGAGCATGAAGGTGCCGCCGAGCACCGCGAGACAGCCCATCAGAAAGAGCGCGGAGGCCGTCCGGCTCGGGGCGCGCCGTCCTCGTCCACCGCGCATGGCCCTCACATGCTCTCGGGCGCGCTCACGCCCAGGAGCTCGAGGCCGTTCCGGATCACGGTCCCCACGGCCGCGCAGAGCGCCAGGCGCGCGCGCATGAGACGGACGTCGTCCTGGATGACCCGGTGGTTCTTGTACCAACCGTGGAACTCGCCCGCGAGCTCCTGTAGCCAGTAGGCGACGCGGTGCGGCTCGAGCGATTGGGCCGCGCCCCTGACGAGCTCGGGGAACTGCAGGAGCCGCTTGATCACCGCCAGCTCCGCGGGCTCGACGAGCGGGCTCGTGTCCACGTCGGTCAGAACGGGCGCGGCGATCCCCTGCTCGGTCGCCTGGCGGAAGATCGAGCGGATGCGCGCGTGCGCGTACTGGACGTAATAGACGGGGTTGTCGTTCGACTGGCGCGTCGCGACCGCGAGGTCGAACTCGAGCGGGCTGTCGTGGCGGCGGGTGAGGAAGGTGAAGCGGGCGGCGTCACGACCGACCTCCTCGAGCAATTCGTCCATGAGCACGAACTCGCCCCGACGCTTGGACATCCGCACGGGCTGCCCGTCACGCAACAGCGTCACGAGCTGGACGATCAGCACCTCGAACGCCTCGGGCGCGTGGCCGAGCGCCTGCATCGCCGCCCGCATCCGCGCCACGTACCCGTGATGATCGGGGCCGAGCAGGTTGATCAGCCGGTCCGCCGCCGCGAACTTCACGTGGTGGTGATAGGCGACGTCCACCGCGAAGTAGGTCGGCTCGCCGTTCGACCGTCTGAGCACGCGGTCCTTGTCGTCGCCCGCCTCCTCCCGCTCGGACGAGCGGAACCAGAGCGCACCGTCCTGCTCGTAGCTGAGGCCGCGCGACGCGAACTCCTCCAAGACTTTCTCCGGAAGGCCTTTGGCGCGGACGTCGCGCTGCTCGGAGGACCAGACGTCGAACTCGACGCCGTAGTCGCGCAGGATGCGGCGCTGCACCTCGACCATCCGCGCGACCGCGTAGCGCCCGAAGTGCTCGATGCGCTCGCGCTCGGAGGCCCCGGTCATGAGGCCCCCACCCTCCTGGCGATACGCCTTCGCGAGATCGACGAGGTACTCGCCGGGGTAGCCGTTCTCGGGCAGCGCGGCCGGCTCGCCGAACTCTTGCTTCACGCGCGCCTCGAACGAGCGCGCCAGCGCCTCGAACTGATTGCCCGCGTCGTTGACGTAGAACTCGGTCGTGACGGCGGCGCCCTGCGCCCGCAGGAGCCGCGCGAGCGCGTCACCAACCGCGGCGGCCCGCGCGTTGACGATGACCAGCGGGCCCGTCGGATTCGCCGAGACGAACTCGAGGCGGATGCGCCGGCCCGCCTGGCTCTCGCCGCGCCCGTAGGCACCGCCCGCCGCGAGAATTTCGCGCAGCGCGCCGGCGCACCATGCGGGCGTCAGGAACACGTTGAGGAACCCGGGCCCGGCGACCTCCAGCCGCTCGACCTCGGGCATGGGCGGGAAGTGCTTCACGACGAGATCGGCGATTTGTCGGGGCGCCCGCTTCGCGGTCCGCGCCAGGACCATGGCCACGTTGGTCGCGTAGTCGCCGTGCTCGGCCTGGCGCGGGATCTCCCAAGCATACTCCGCGGGCTCGGGCAGCCCCGCTTTCACGAGCGCCGCCCGCACACCGTCCGTCAACCGATCCGTCAGTCGCACCTTCGCATCAGGGTACCTGCCCCAAGCTGCGTCGTGACGAAGAAAAAGCGGATGGGAGTGCGAGCCGCAGGACGTCGCGGGGCGGGGGCCCCGCCGGCCGAGGCGAGCACCGACGCAAATCGTGCGAGCCGCAGGACGTCGCGGGGGCGGGCATCGTACCGGAGCACCTCCTCGCGCTGGAGCGCAGCCCGGTGAGGCGAGCCAGACGAGCCTCGTCGGATCCGAGGCGACTCCGGCGAGCGCCGGCTCCGAGATGCGCGAGGCCAGCTCCGCGCGAAGGCTCCAGGCGCGCGAGCCGCGGCGGGCTCCCGACGAGACGATCGAGAAAATCCGCGACACGTGCGCACCGGCGTCGGTCGGCTGCGAATGGAGGACCATGTTGACCCGCCACTAACCATCTCCTGATGGCCGACGCGAGCCTCGACGGCTTGGAAGTCGGCATAGGTAGTTCGCATAACCACGAGGGCGCCGGCACCCACTCGTGGAGAGTCTGATCTCGCCATGCACAAGTACTCAGTATTGCGGCATATTCGAGATCGCAAACTCGGCCGATCGCTTCGGCTCCAGCGGTGTGCGGTCGAGTGGGCTCGGAAGCCGCGGGCTTGGCAAGGCGCTTGGCGTCATGGTATTGAGCCACGTCGAGCCGCCATGCTGAAGATGTGGGCTGATCCTCGCGGGTACGTTCGCGGCGACGGCCGCCTGGGACGGGCTCGAGATGGTGGGATGACCAACCGGGGGATCGGCAAGCGGCTTCGATGGAGCGTGGGCACCGCGGCGGTCAAGCGCGGCCTCCTGTCCTAGGCGACGCCCGTAATTGGGTGTGATCGGGACCCATGCGCCCGCTCACCGCTCTCCTGTGCGCCGTTGTCGGTGCGTCCGCCGTGCTCCTGTCTGCGCCGGTGCGAGCCCAGCCGCCTACGCCTCAGCCCCAAGGGCCGCAGGACGAGCCGACCCGCCTGCCCGAGGTGAGGGTGACGGCACCCGCTCGCCTGCCGAGCACGCCCTTGCCGCTCTCGAGCGTTCCGGCGACGGTCGACATCGTGCCGGGCGATCGGCTCCGGGCCACCGGCGCCGTGACGCTCCAGGAGGCGCTGACGCGCTTGCCCGGCGTGGCGCTGACCGATCAGCAGGGCAACTCGTGGCAGATGGACCTCTCGTTCCGTGGCTTTCGGTCCACGTCGGTCACCGGCGAATCGCAGGGGCTGAGCGTCTTCGTCGACGGCGTGCGGGTCAACGAGCCGACCGTGGAGGAAGTCAACTTCGACCTCGTGCCCCTCGACGACATCGAGCGCCTGGAGGTGATCCGCGGCCCGGCGGCGGGGTTCGGCCGCAACACGCTCGGCGGTGTCATCAACATCATCACGCGGCGCGGAGCCTCCATATACGAGATCGTCCCCGACGTGGAGGGCGGGAGCTTCGGGCGTCAGAAGTACCGCCTGCAGGTGGGTGGAGCGTCGGGGCCGTTCGACGCGTACGTCTCCGGTTCGTTCTTCCGCGAGGACGGCTGGCGCGACGTCTCGGCGTCGCGCGTCGGCAAGGTCTTCGCGAAGATCGGGTTGAAATACGGTGACACCGACGCCACCCTCTCGTACCAGCGTGCCGAGAACCGGATCGAACAGCCGGGCTCGCTGCCGTCCACGGACCTCCGCCGGGACCGCACGCAGAACTTCACGAGCGGCGACTTCTTCAAGCCGCTGATGAATCTCGCGAATCTGAGCCTCCGCCAGGAGCTCTCGACCAGCCTCGCTCTCTCGGCGACCGGATTCGGGCGCTGGCTCGACGCCGAGCAGTTCAACGTGAATCAGCTCGGCGCCAACACGCGCTCGTTCACGGGGACCATGTCGGCCGGCGGGGCGGTCCAGCTCGGCTACGAGGCGTCGCTCCTCGGGCGCGCCAACCGGCTGGTCGTCGGCGCGGACTACGCGCACCACGATGTCCGCGTGCGGGTGCTCCAGGAAAGGGACGGCGCGCGCGAGCTCGAATCGCTCATCGTGGACAACCAGAACGCGGTCGGGGCGTACCTTCAGGACACGCTGGACATCGCGAGGAACATCTTGCTGCCGGGAGATCGCCTCGTCGTCACTACCTCCGTCCGCTGGGATTGGCTCCGCCACGACATCGATGACCGGAGCCCGCCGGACACTCAACCGAGCGCCTCCGGCGTGTTCACGTATAGCCGCCCCAACCCGGCGATCGGCTTCAACTACAACCCGTCACGCGCGTGGGGCTTCTACTTCAGCTACTCCGAGGGCTTCCGAGCACCCGCGTTTCTCGAGCTGACGTGCGCCGGGCCCGGCTCGATATGTCCAGGGCTTCAGGCCGGTGTCGCACCCGACCCTCCGCTCAAAGCGGTCACGGCGCGCAGCTACGAGGTGGGACTCCGTGCCCGACCCTTGTCGTGGCTGGACGCCGAGCTCGCGCTCTTCCGCACCAACGTCTTCGACGACATCTACTCGGTATCGCCAACCGGCACGACGGGACTCTTCTTCCAGAACGTGGGCGACACGCGGCGGCAGGGCATCGAGGTCTCGCTCGGCGCCAAGCCGGTGGACGGCCTCGAGGCTCGGCTCAACTACGCCTACACCGAGGCGACCTTCCAGGACAACCTCGTGCTGGCCACGCCACGCTTGACGACCGGCTGCACCGCGTCACCGTGCACCCAGCCGGTACGGAGTGGCAACGAGCTGCCCCTCGTGCCCCGCCATCGGATCAGCGGGCGCCTCGACTACCGCCTCACCTCATGGCTCAGCCTCTGGCTGGGGGCATCCTACGTCGGCGCCCAGCGTCTTCGCGGGGACGAGGAAAACGTCGAACAGCGGCTCAACGATTACGTCGTCGTCAGCGCCGGGCTTCGTGGGGGTTCGAAGGGGTTCTCGGCGTTCGTCACGATCAACAATCTTCTGAACAACGAGTACGAAACCTACGGGACTTTCGCGCCGAACGGAAAAGTCGCCGGCACCCCCGTCGAGCGTTTCCTGACGCCGGCGCCTCCGATCAACGTCATGGCGGGAGCGAGCTACCGGTTCTAGGCCGAGAGCCCCAGCAGTCTTCCTCCCAGGCAAAAGGCGGCGACCAGCAGCAGGAGACTGACGCCGACCGCCGCGCCGAGCACCCTCACCGACCGCTCGATATCCCCGACGATCGGGGGGCGACCGGCGCCGAGCCGGTAGGCGCCGGGCTTCTCGAGCGCCACGCCGAGGGCGCCCGCCATCGCGCCCATCGTCCAGCCCGCGTTCGGGCTCGCGGTCCGGCACCGATCGCGTCGAAGGATCGCCAGGGCTCCCCGCGCGCTCTCGCCGGCCAGGGCGGCGCCGGCAATCAGACTCAGGCCGGCGAGACGCGCCGGGACCAAGTTCAACAGGTCGTCGAGTCGCGCCGCGCTCTTGCCGAAGTACTCGAGCGGCCCTCGGCGGTACCCGAACATCGCGTCCGCCGTGTTGATCACGCGGTAGACCGCCACACCCGCGAGGCCCCCGGCGAGAAAGAAGAGCGCCGGCGCGACGAGGCTGTCGGTCAGGTTCTCGGCGACGGATTCGACGGCCGCCGAGACCACCTGCCCCTCGTCGAGCTCCGCCGTGGGGCGGCTCACCAGGTGATAGCCGACCGCTCGTCGGGCGGCCACGAGGTCGCCGCGATTCAGGTCGGCCGCCACCTCGCGCGCCGCTCCGACGAGACCTCGGAGCGAGAGCAGGCACGTGAGGGCGAGCGCCTCGAGAAGGAGCCCGGCGACTCCCAGTCGTGCGGCGAGCGCGGACACGAGCGCTCCTGCGACCCCGGCGAGCCCGGCGACGCCGAGCGTCAGCGCGGCGCCGCCGGCAAGGAGCACGGCGGGCGAGCCACGACAAAGCCACCCGCGGCCCGCCGCAAGCAGCCGCCCGACCCACGCGACGGGATGGTAACGATTCGTGGGATCTCCCAAGGCGAGGTCGATCGCCAGGGCCAGGAGTAGTGCCAGAGGCTTCGCGGCGTCCGGAGTCAGGATCTGGGGAATGACAGCCCTGCGAGCTTGGCGACGGCCCCCAAGTCCACGGCGCTCGCCACCGCGTCGGCGAGGCGCTCGTACCGATCGCCGGACGGAGTCCCCCACCGCGGGTCGGCGACGATCCCCTTGCGCTCGGCCAGGCACTCGAGGAGCGCCTTGCGAAGCGCATCGTTCGCGAAGAGCCCGTGCAGATATGTGCCGAGCACCGTGCCGGTCGCGCTCACCGCTCCGTCGATGTCGTCCACCCGATCGCCACCCCGCTCCATGATCGTGAAGGGCGACGGCGAGCCCGCGCTGGTCCGGCCCGCGTGGATCTCGTAGGCGGCCAGCGCACTGCCGGCGGCGCGGGAAAACGGCCCCGACGCCTCGCCGACCCGGGCTCGAACACGGACGGTCGTCTTGCCCGGAGCGAACGTCGTGACCACCGGGAGCAGCCCGAGGGCGGGAGTCGCGAGGGCGTCGGACTCGACACGATGCGGATCGTGGACCGCCCCGCCGAGCATCTGATAGCCCCCGCAGATACCGACGACGGGCCGCCCCTCGGCCGCGGCGCGGCGGACCGCCTCGGCGAAGCCCGTGCTGAAGAGCCACCGGAGGTCGGAGACGGTGCCCTTGGTGCCGGGAAGCACGATGACGTCGGCTCCGCCGATCTCGTCCGGGCGGCGAACGAAGCGCACGCGAACACCCGGCTCGGCGGCCAGAGGCTCGAAGTCGTCGAAGTTGGAGATGAGCGGCAGCCGGACGACGGCGATGTCGAGCGCGCCGGGCGCGCCCCAGCGGGCCCCGTCGTCCAGGTCGAGCGAGTCCTCGGAGGGCACGAGCGCGGCCTCGAGGTGGGGGACGACGCCGAGCACCGGCACGCCGCAGCGCGCGCTCAGCTCGGTGAGCCCGGAGGCCAGGACCGTCGCGTCGCCACGGAACCGGTTGACGATGAGCCCTCCGACCCGGGCGCGATCTTGCGGCTCCAGCAACGCCAGCGTGCCGAGCAGCGCGGCGAATACGCCGCCGCGATCGATATCGCCGACGAGCAGCACGGGCGCGTCGGCCATTCGCGCCACGCGCATGTTGACGATGTCGCTGTCACGCAGGTTGATCTCGGCCGGACTCCCGGCGCCCTCGATGATCACCAGGTCCCAGGCCCGCCGAAGGCGAGCGAGACTCTCGCTCACGATCGGGAGCAGGTCGCCCTGCATTCGCTCGTACTCGCGCCAGGTCACGCTCGTGACCGCCCGTCCGAGCACCACGACCTGCGACCGGTAGCCAGGCTCGGGCTTGAGAAGGATCGGGTTCATGTCGACGGTGGGCTCGATGCCCGCGGCCGCGGCCTGGGCGGCCTGCGCCCGACCGATCTCGCCGCCTTCGATCGTGACGGCCGCGTTCAGCGCCATGTTCTGGGACTTGAACGGCGCGACGCGGTACCCGGCGCGGGCGAAGAGCCGGCAGAAGGCCGCGACGAGCAGGCTCTTGCCGACGCCGGAGGCCGTACCCTGGACCATGAGGCACGGTGCCAGGCCGCTCACCGTCCGAACCTGACGCTCACGCCGGCGCGGAAGGCGTAGTCCGGGCCTGGTCCGGCGAGCGAAGTCTGAGCGGCCGCGTCGAGGGCGACGCGCGACGTCAGGAAGAACTGGACGCCCGCGTCGAAGCCAACCGCGTCGCGCGCGCCGCGCTCGGCCTGCGAGGCGAAAAAGACCTCGACGTAGGTCGACCACCGCTCGCCGAGCTCCCGCGAGAGCGCGGCCGATGCGACCCCCTGGACCAGGAAGCCGCCCGGGCGCTGGCCGAGCCCGCCGACTCCGGCGTTCGCGTCCAGGCTCAGCCGCCAGGGCAGAGTGAAGCTCGCGAGACCGATCAGCCCGAAGTCCGGCAGATTGGCCCCGTGGGGCGCGTGGGCGATCGGAAATGTGACGAACGGGAGCACGCCGAGCGAGGGCCACCAGCTTCCTTCTCGCCCGTCGAACAACCGGTACTTCGCCTGGAGAGAGAGATCGCCGTTGCCCGTATCGTCACGCTCACCGCGGATCAGGACGAGCGGCTCGCCGTCGAGTCTGACTTCGATCCGCTCGGTGAGTCCCACCCGCAGCATGGCGTCGAGCGTGAGCTGCCGCTCGGCGGGGCTCCCGCCCACGCTCGTCCGCGAGTACTCCGCGCCGCTCTCGATCTGGACAGCGCCCGGCGGGACGGTGCTCGTGCTGTTGGAGACGCTCGGGCGGTCCGTCTGGATGCGGTCGGACTCGCCCGCAACCGCGACGGAGGCTTCAAGGGCCGCGACCGCGCAGACCGCGATGAGGCTGCGCGCCCATGGCCTCACCGATCAACCGCCCGCGTATCGCCGCCGGAGCTCTTGCCAGAGCTCCGTCTTCTCCCAGCGGGGCTCCGGCAGGCGCCGCCAGTTCTCGTCGAAGTGCGCGTTCGGGAACAGGATCGTGATCATCTGCTCACCGCGTCCGTTCCAGAGCCTGAGCCCCCACGTGGCCGGAGCGCACGAGCCGCCCTCGGTCCGGAAGAAGGCGGCGCGCGCCACACGCCGGATGCGGGCGAGCTCCGCGCTCCGTGTGCCCCGGTGATCGTTGACACACAGGTGGAAGTGCCAGGCGCCGGTGTCGACCGTCAAGTACCCGTCGAGCTTCGTGACCTTCGGCGGCGCGGCGAACTGGATCTCGTACGCGGCGCCCTCGATCAGCGGCCCCACGGTGAGCTTGGCCCAGTGGTCCGTGAAGAGCAGGACGAGCAGACGCTCGACCTCGTCTCCCGCGACGGCCATGTCGTGATACTCGGTCGTGGTGCCGTCCAGACCGCGCTCGATCGTCGACGCCGTGCCTTCGCGCATGCCCACCTCCCAGTCTTCGAATCGGTGAGCATACTACTGCAGGTCGAAGACCACGGGCAGCCGTACCCTCAACGGCCGGGGCGCCAGGCCTTTGGGGAAGGGCTGGGGCGCGAGGCTGCGCACCGCCTCGAGCGCGGCCTCGTCGAGCAGCGGGTGCGACGATGAGCCCGCGATCGAGACGGCGCTGATCGCGCCGTCCGATTTGATGAAGATCTCCAGGTAGACGGTGCCTTTGAGCCCTCGCCGGCGCGCGGGGGCTGGGTACCGGAGCGTTTCCTGGATGAGCCGCCTCACGTTGGCGAGGTAGCCGCCGTATTCGGCTCCCGGCGCGCCGCCACCCGGCGGCCCGCTCGGGGCCAGCGCCACACCCACGCCCGCGCCGCCTGGGCTCCCGCCGGGCGTCCCCGGCCCTTGCGTCGTTCCGCGGCCGATGGGCGCGTCCGAAACCGAACCGGTTCGCTCGGCGGCGTTGCTGGCATCCTTGCGCGCGTCGACCGACGACGCGCTCGCCGAGCTCCGGGCCACGCCGTCCGACGCGTCCTCACGCGCCGGCACGGCCGCAACAGCGGGCTCGGGCTGACGCGGTTCGGGAGGCGTTGTCGGGGTCACCTCCCGCTCCCGCACGGGCTCGGGCGACGGTGCGGGGGTGACGGTCGACGGCGGCGCAGCAGGCGAAGGGGCCGGGCTCGACGCCGGCGCGGGCCGCCCGGCGTCACGCTCGATCGGCCGCGCTGAGCCGGCCCGCGCCCGCCTCAGGTCACCCTCGGCGGCAGGGCGCTTGCGCTCCGATACGGCGGCCGCGAGCTCGCGCTCCGAGACAGCCTCCAGGTCGACGAAGAGCACGCTCGAATGCGACTCCCCCGAAGCCACGAAGAAGAGAATCGCGAGGGCTCCGCCGTGGACGATGAGCGAGGCGAGCAGCGTCAGCAGCGGCGGGCGCGGAATCACGGATGCTCCGCGATCCAGCGCCGGATCCCGGCCTCTAGCGCCGTGCGGGCCGCGCGCGCGACCACCCACCCGAAGTCGCTGATCGGTCCGCCGAACCGACGGTGCGGGCCACGCTCGGTCGCCGCGACGACGACCGCGTCCGTCGACGTGCCGCTCGCCACCCCGCCATCGTCGCACCGAACATCGGCGGCCGCCAGCAGCGCCGTCTTGACTTCGGTGACCGTCATCACCGCGTTGACGAGCGCCGCTGCCTCGGGCGCGCCATCGACGACGACGATCGCGTTGATCGTGGACGGCGCCCACACCGCGAGCGGCGTCGCCCCTGCCGCCACGCGGTTCCCCAGCCCGACGGTGACAACCGCGAGCGCGGTCAGCCCGGAACCGGCGGCTTCGGCGACTTCGGCCTTCTCCGTCCATGCCGACGTGAGAAGGCCGACCCATGGCCCGCGGATCCCGCGCCGCTCGGCGAACCGAGGCAGAAGGCCGTCCGCCGCCTCTTCAGGAAGATTCTTCCGGACATGGAGGTTCAGGATGGCGCGGGCCGCCGTGAATCCGCCCCCCACGAACGCCGAGGAGAGCACCGTCAGCGGCTCGCGCGCCGTGACGACCACAGCCTCACGGTCGACCGTGACCTCGATCCCATCGATCATCTGCGCGCCGGCTCCATGGCGATATCGCTCCCGCTCGTCTGGTGGACCGGGCCGGATGACGAGCCACACACGGCGGCGTCACCCGGCCCGGCTCGCAGAGTCTAGAACGTCATGCGAATGCCGGCTAGAGCGTTGATCCCAAGCGCCGGGAACCCTCGCACCTCGGCATAGTGTTCGTTGGTCAGGTTCTGGATGCGCGCCCACAGGTCCACCGACTGAATGTAGGCGAAGCGCTCGAAGAGCCGCCAGGTGCCGCCCATGTCCAGCGTCACGTGGCCGCTGTTGTAGACGCCGTCGGTGCCGCCCGTCGGCTCGAACTGCTCACTGACCACTTGGACCTGCGAGAACAGCTCGAGCCGCGGAATGGGATGCCACGTCAGGCCGATGTTCCAACGGTGGCGTGGCTCCCGCGCCAGGGGCCGGTCGGTCTGGCGGTTCTTCGAATCGGTGAACGTGTAGTTCAGCGACGCCGTGAGCGTGTCCAGCAGGTCGGCCTCCCCGACGAACTCCCATCCCCTCGCCCAGGCCTTGCCGACGTTCGTGCCGCGCACGAAAGGCGCCGTCGAGGCGAACTCGAACGAGATCAGGTTCGTGAAGTCGTTGCGGAAGTAGGTGAGCCCGAGCCGGATCCGGTCTTTCCAGAGCTTCTGGTCCACGCCGACGTCCCAGGAGAAGCTCGTCTCGGGCTGCAGGGTGGAGTCGGCGAAGCCGGGGAAGAAAAGATCGTTGAAGGTGGGCGCCCGGAAGCCCGAGCCCGCGCCCCCGTGGATCTTCGTGCCCCAGGCGCGGATCAGGTAGGCGAGGGAGCCGCGCTCCGTCCAGTGCGTGCCGAAGACGCTGTTGTCCTCCACGCGGAAGCCTCCGACCATGAAGAGCCGGTCCAGGAACCGGAGCTGCTGCTGGAAGAAGGCCGCTCGCGTGTGGCTGCTGGCGTTGAACGGCGTGGCGCCCTGAGCCTCGCCGCTCTCGTCGCGGTACTCGAGCCCGACGGAGCTGGTGGACCACGGGCCGATATGGAAGTGGTTCAGCACCTCCGCCTCCCATCGCCCGACGTCGAAGCGCCCGGGAAACTCGCAGGAGGAAAACGGGCACGTCGCTGCCGGGTCCGGCAGGTCGACGAAGTTCACCGAGTTCGTATAGCGCCCGAGCCGCACCTCGCTCTCCCACCAGGAGTACGGCTTCGTCTTCCCGTTGAGCGCGAACACCCACGTCTCGCTTGTCTGACGGTTGTTGACGTCGATGATCGGGACGATCGGGAGCGGCAGCGGGCTCGTGGAGACGAACTTGACGGGCAGCCCGGTCTCGCTTCGAACCCAGCGAAGGCTGAAGGCGACCGAGCTGTCCCACGGAAGCGAGACCCCGAGCCGAAGGTTGACCGCGTTCTTGTCCGAGCTGTCGTTCTGGAACTGCCCGTTCGACTCGAGGTGGGAGATCGAGGCCGAATAGTCGAAGAGTGAGTAGGTTCCGCCGGCCCAGCCCCGTCCCGTATAGGTGTCGTAGTTGCCGGCCCCGCCCTCCGCCGTCGCCGAGAACGGTCCCTTGCCCTTCTTGGTGATGATGTTGACGACGCCGCCGATCGCGTCGGCGCCGTAGAGCGTCGCCTGGGGGCCGCGAATCACCTCGACCCGCTCGATGAGGTCCGGCGAGATGTCGGAAAGGTCCGCCTGACCCGTCGTGGGGCTCTTGACCCGGACGCCGTCGACCAGGACCTGGACCTGGTTGGAGTTGGCGCCCCGGATGCTGATGTTCGAGATCTTTCCGAGGCCGCCCGAGCGACGGATCTCGACGCCGGGCACTGATCGGAGCACGTCCTCCACCGTCTCGTAGTGATACTTCTGCACGTCGTCGCCGGGCACGACGGTCACGGCGGCGCCGAGCTGCTCGGCGGGCGTCTCGATCTTCGTGGCGGTCACGACCACGGGATCGAGGTGCTTCGCTTCCTGCGCCGCCGGCATCCCGGCGGGAGCCAGCAGCGCTAGCGGCAATAGCAGACGGACGATCCAACGCATGCGCTTCACTCCTTCTTCCGCGAAAGGGTTGGAAGCTCTCGTCCGGAACAGGTCTCCTGACTCGTGGATCGGCGCGCGCGCCCAACCTTCCCGTCCGCGTCACGTCACGGCGGACAGTGGTAACCCCGGGCGCTTGCTCCCCACTCACAGTGGCGGGTCCGTGCCGGCATCGGCCTCGTCCGGCCTCACCGGCTTCCCTTGATCCGGGACGAATTCTTGACGGGCTACCGCGTCTCTCCCACCCCCTTCCCAATCGGCGCGCCCCCGGCCCCGGTGGCCGGCGGGTCGACGCGCCACGTCAGGCGCACGACCGGCCGCCGGGTCGCCTCGCTCTTGTCGACGATGACCTCGCAGCCGAAGACGGCGGCGAGGAGCGATTCGTCCAGCACCGTTTCGGGCGCCCCGGTCGCCGCGGCGCGGCCGCTCGCCAGCAGCAGCAGGCGATCGCACACCTCGGCGGCCAGATTGAGGTCATGGGAGACGAGCAGGATCGTCACGCCGCGCTCCCGGTTCAGGCGCCGCAGGAGCGCCGCCACCTCGGCCTGATAGCGCAGGTCGAGATGCGCCGTCGGCTCGTCGAGGACGAGCAGGCGCGGCTCCTGGGCGAGGGCGCGCGCGATGACGGCTCGCTGGCGCTCGCCGCCGCTCAGATGATCGAGCGGCAGGTCGGCCAGCTCGACCACGCCCGTCGCCTCCATCGCCTCGCGCGCCACGGCCCGATCGCGCGGGCTCTCGAAGTAGCGGCCGGGATCGTGGGGATAGCGGCCCATCAGCACCAGCTCTCCGACCGTGAACGGAAACTGGGGCAAGGTCCCCTGCGGGACGACCGCCACGCGACGGGCCAGCTCCGTGCGCGCGAGCCGTCGTACCGGCACGCCCTCGAGGCGGATCTCGCCGGCCGCCGGCTCGAGCACGCGCGTGAGTAAGCGAATCAACGTCGTCTTGCCCGAGCTGTTCGGCCCGATCACCCCGGCGACATCGCCCGGAGCGATGTCGAACGAGAGCTCGGACAGCGCAAAGGGACGCGCGCGCGGGGCGGCCGACGCCGGATACGCGAAGCTCACCCCGCGGAACTCGACCAGCATCACTTGATCTCGGGCGTGGCGGCGCGGGGGCGGGGCGCCGGGCCGGGGGGAGGGGTCGTTCGACCACGCCGCACGCGATCGCTGCTCCGCGGCGGCTGGGCTCCACCTGGGCGCGCGACTCCCGTCGTCGCGCCGGCGAGAACGGGTCTCATCGACCCCTCCCCCCCGGCCCGCCGCCCCGCCCCCGCGGCTACGCTCGGGATCGATGAGCTCCGTCGGGTTGGGCTCATGAGGCGGGGGGCATCGCGCGCGTGGGCATCAGAGGTTGGCTCGGTAGCGGGTGCGGAGGAGGTAGATGAAGAACGGGGCGCCGCAGAAGGCCGTGATGACTCCGACCGACAGCTCGGCCGGCGCGACGACGTTGCGGGCGACGGTGTCGGCGAGCAGGAGGAAGATGCCGCCCGCGACGAGCGAGGCCGGCACCAGCAGCCGGTTGTCCGAGCCCAGCAGCATGCGCAGGACGTGCGGCACGATGAGCCCGACGAAACCGATCGGCCCGACGAAGGCCACGACGCTCGCGGTGAGGAGTGCCGCGCCGACGAAGATCGTGAGCTTCAGCCGCTCGGCGGCGACGCCGAGCTGGAGCAGGCCTTCCTCGCCGAGCGCCATCAGATTCAGCTCCCGCGCGCGGCGCACGACGAGCCCGAAGCCGACCGCCGCCAGGAGCGCGAACAGGCCGAGGGGGCCCGGCGGGATCGGCGCGAGATTGCCGAGGAGCCAGTGGACGACGCCGCCGAGCCGGTTGAAGTCGAGGAGCGAGATCACCACCGTGATCGCCGCCGAGAAGAAGATCCCCACGATGACGCCCGCCAGCAGCAGGGTCTGGACCGACAGCCCCCGGCCGGCGGCCGCGATCAGGTAGACCGCGCCGGCGGCGACGAGCGCGCCGGCGAACGCGAAGGCGGTGAGGCCCAACGCCTCGTGAAGCGTCACGCCGAGCCCGAAGCTCTGCCCGATGACGACGCCGAACGCGGCGCCGGCGGAGATGCCGAGCACGGAGGGCTCGGCGAGCGGGTTCCGCGTGAGCGCCTGGAAGGCGACGCCCGCGACGGCGAGCGCGCCGCCGGCGAGCGCGGCGGCGGCGATCCGTGGCAAGCGGATGGACAGGGTGACGACGTGCTCGACCGACTCCGGTGCGGCGCGTCCCGTCACGGCCGCCAGCACCGCGTGCGGCGAGATCCGCGCGCTGCCGAGAAAGAGCGCGGCGGCGGCGGCGAGGAGCAGCGCTCCGGAGAGGGCGCCGAGCACCAGGACCAGCCGCTTCGCCGGACTCACCGGAACGCCTCCGGGTGGATCGCCCGCGCCAGTTGCTCGAGGCCGTCGACGAAGCGCGGCCCGTACCGATGCATCAGGTCGCCGTTGACCGACAGGAGCCGCCCGGCCTTGACGGCCGGTAGCTCCGTGAGGCGCCGCCACTTGTCCATCGCGATCGCGCCGGTGCCGGCGCCGTGGTTCGCCAGGAGAATGACCTCGGGGGCCCTGGCCACCGCGGCCTCCAGGCTGTAGCGCGGCCAGGCGTCGGCATCACCGGCGGTGAGGGACTGCCCGCCGGCGATCTGGATCAGCTCGGTCACGATCGCGCCCCGGCCGGGAACGATGAGCGGCTCCGGCCAGAGGACATAGAGGACGCGCGGGCGCCCGAAGGGGAGCACGGCCCTCTTCACCGCCTCGATCCGCTGCTCCAGGCGCGCCACGAGCGGCCCAGCGGCCGCCTGCCGGCCCGTCAGCTCGCCGATCCGCACGATCAGCGACGTCGCGTCGGCGACGCGGTGGGCGGCGACGAGATACACCGGGACCTTGACGCGCGTGAGCTGCGTGAACGTATCCTCGCGCGTTCCCTCCGTCGTGGCGATCACGAGATCGGGCCGGAGGGCGACGATCGCCTCGAGGCTCGGGGCGACCATCCCGCCGACCTTCGGCTGCTGCCGGGCCTCCGGGGGAAAGTCGCAGAAGTCCGTCACGCCGACGAGCAGGTCCTCGGCATTCAGCGCGTACAGAGTCTCGGTGACGCTCGGCACGAGCGACACGATGCGCCTGGGGGGCGCCGCGAGCGTGACGTCCCGGCCGAGCATGTCGCGCGTCGTGAACGCCGCGGCTCCCGCCGATAGCCCCACGACAGCGATCAACGTCGCGACCAGCACGATGATGGAGGCGCACTTCGTCATGCTCCCTCCGAAGAGCTCACGCCGGCGGCTTTGAAGGTCGCCATCTCGCTCCAGACGAGCGCGGCCGCCCGGGCCAGATGGATGAACAGGGCGGCGCCGGTCCCCTCGCCGAGGCGCAGCGAAAGGTCGAGGTATGGCTCGAGCCCGAGGTGGTCGAGCACGAGGGCGTGGCCGGGCTCCGCGGAGCGATGCGCGGCGAAGAGTACGTGCCGTGACAGCGGTGCCAGCGTGACGGCGAGCAGCGCCGCCGCGCCGGCGATGAACCCGTCGAGCGCCACCGGGACGCGCCGGGCGGCGCCGGCGAGGATCACGCCGACGAGGCCGCCGATCTCGAAGCCGCCGACCTTCGCGAGCACGTCGAGACCGTCGCGCGCGTCGGGGCGGTTGACCTCGAGGGCGCGTCGCACGACCGCCACCTTGCGCGCCAGCGTCGCGTCGTCTATGCCGGTGCCGCGTCCGGTCACGCGCTCGGGCGCCGCACCCGTGACGGCCGCCGTGATCACGCTCGCCGTCGTCGTGTTGCCGATGCCCATCTCGCCCGTCGCCAGGAGATCGGCGCCGGCTTCGAGCGCCTCATCGGCGAGCCTCGCCCCGGTCTCGACCGCCCGGATCGCCTGCTCGCGCGTCATCGCGGGCCCGACGGCGATGTTCGCCGTGCCCGGCCCGATCGGGCATCCGACCAGGTTCGGCGACCGGCCGAGCGGGCCGGCCACACCGAAATCGGCCACCACCACGCGCGCACCCGCCTGTCGCGCGAGAACGTTCACGGCGGCGCCCCCCCGCACGAAGTTCTCGACCATCTGCGCCGTCACGACCTGGGGATAGGCGCTGACGCCTTCCGCGACGACGCCGTGGTCGGCGGCGAACGTGAAGATCACCGGGTGCCTGACCTCGGGCGCGCGGCCACGCAGGAGGGCGAGTCGTAGCGCGATCTCCTCGAGCCGCCCGAGGCTGCCCGGCGGCTTCGTCAGGCCATCGAGGTGATTTCGGGCCGCCTCGGCTCCGTCCGGAGTCGGCGGCGCGATCGAGTCGAGGAGCTCCGCGAGCCGCGTCATCACGGGCCCGGCGGTGGCGCCGGCGGCGCCTTGACGGTGAGCGGAAGGCCCGCGACCATCAACACGACCGTGTCGCACGCGGCGGCGACGAGCTGGTTCACACGGCCCAGCAGGTCGCGAAACCGACGGCCCGTCGCGGTCTCTGGGTGCACGCCCTCCCCGACTTCGTTGGACACCAGGGTGAAGCGCGAGCGGCGACGGCCGATCAGTTCCGCGAGCGCCTCCGTCTCCTCGAGGATCGCGTCGTCGCGATCGCCGCGGAGCAAGCGGTTCGACACCCAGAGCGTGAGGCAATCGACGACGATCCCGTCGCAGGACCCCTCGAGGTGACGCAGGCGGGCGACGAGGTCGAGAGGCTCCTCGACCGTCGACCAGTGCACCGGGCGCTCGGCGCGATGCCGCGCGATGCGCTTGGCCATGTCCTCGTCGCGCGCCTCGGCGGTGGCGACGAAGACGATGCGCTCGTGGTGTGGGATCCGTTCGACCGCGAAGCGGCTCTTCCCGCTGCGGGCGCCTCCCAGGATGAAGAGCGATGCGACCACCGACCCGGATCCTCCCTCGAAGACCGGTGAATGACAGGCACCCGGGCAGGTCTCCTGGCTCTCGGATCGTCCTACTCCCCGCGCCTTCCCGGCCTCGTCGGCCAGTGGCACTCGCGGGTTTCGTCCCCGATCACAGTGACGGGGTCGCGGCGGCTTCTACCGCCTTCCCTGGGCCCTCGTGGGCATCCCGGGCGCGAACAACGCCCGGACGCTAACAGAACCATCGCGGGATCGCAACACCTTCTCCGCGAAGCGCGGCGCGGGTTGAGCCCACCGCGAGGGCCCTAAAACTTGACTTTGAGCGACCCGCGTGACGAAACTGGAATGGCCAAGTGAAGAATCCGAAGAATCCAAAGAATTCGTTTCCTCGGGCTTCCCTGACGACGGGGCAGGCCGCCGCGCATTGTCAGGTCTCGACACCGACGCTGAAGACCTGGATCCGGGAAGGACGGCTCCGCGCCTTCAAGACCCCCGGCGGGCACGCCCGGATCGCCGTCGAGGAGTTTCACCGGTTCCTCAAGAGGCATCGGATGCCCGCGTATCCGCCGCCGCCGCCGCCGGCAGGAGTCCTCGTCGTGGACGACGAGCCCCAGGTGGTGGACATGCTCGTCGAGTTCCTCACGGATCATCCGCGAGGCTTCAAGATCGAGACCGCGAGCGACGGCTACGAGGCCCTGATCAAGCTGGGCTCGCTCCGACCCGCTCTGCTGATCCTCGACGTCATGATGCCCAAGCTCGACGGGATCGAGGTCTGCCGGCACCTCAAGAGCAATCCCGAGACGCAGACAATCCGGATCCTCGGCATCACGGGCTACCCGGAGGCCGTGCCGGACCTGCTGGCCGCGGGCGCCGACGCGGTTCTCACCAAGCCCATCGCGCTCGACGCGGTGGAGCGCGAGCTCGAGCGCCTCGTGTGAGCTTCCGACCTTGACCGCGAGTCCCGCGCCGGAGCGGCGGTGAGCGGCCCCGACTTTCGAGCGCTCTTCGAGACGGCGCCGGGACTCTACCTCGTTCTGACCCCCGATCTGACGATCGTCGCGGTGAGCGACGCCTACCTGCGGGCAACGATGACCAGGCGGGACGAGATTCTCGGTCGCGGGCTGTTCGAGGTTTTTCCCGACAACCCCGACGATCCCGGCGCGTCGGGGGTGCGAAATCTCGATGCGTCCCTCGACCGCGTGCGGAGGCACCGCGTTCCGGACGCCATGGCCGTACAGAAGTACGACATCCGCCGCCCCGACTCGAAGGGCGGCGGCTTCGAGGAGCGCTTCTGGAGCCCGGTCAACTCACCGGTCTTCGACGCGTCCGGCGATCTGGTCTACATCATTCACCGGGTGGAGGACGTGACCGAGTTCGTCCGCCTCAAGGAGCGCGGTAGCGCGCAGGAGAAGGTCACCGAAGCGCTTCGCACCCGCGCGGAGAAAATGGAAGTCGAGGTCTATCTGCGCGCCCAGGAGCTGATGGCGCACAACGAGCGGCTGCGCCAGCTGGCCGCCGAGCTCCAGGCCGCGAACGCTGCGCTCGAGGATGCCCAAGAGACGCTGGTCAGGAAGGAGCGGCTCGCGATCCTGGGGCAGCTCGCGGGCGGCGTCGCCCACGAGCTCCGCAACCCGCTCGGCGTGATCAAGAACTCCGTCTACTACCTCAGGATGGTGCTACCCGCCGACGAGAAGGTCGCCCGGCACCTCGGCATCCTGGAGCGCGAGGTCGCGACCTCCAATGGGATCGTGACCGGCCTCCTCGACTTCGCTCGCGTGAACCCCCCGGACCGCCGTCCGACCGACCTCGGCGCGGTCGCGGCCGATGTGCTCGAGCGGATGCCCCTACCCGACGCGATCGCGGTCGTCTTCAAGCGAGCGGACGAGAGCCCCACCGTCGAGGTCGATCCCGAGCAGCTCGCGCTGGTCCTCACGAATCTGATCACGAACGCGGCCCAGGCGATGCCGGACGGCGGCACCCTGACGATCGAGAGCAGCGTCGCCGACGGCCGCGCCTCGATCGCCGTCTCGGACACGGGCGTCGGCATTCCACCGGCGCATCGCGAGAAAGTGTTGCAGCCGCTCTTCACGACGAAAGCCAAGGGCATCGGTCTCGGCCTGGCCGTCGCCAAGAGCCTGACCGAAGCCAACCGCGGCACCCTCACGCTCGACAGCCAACCCGGCCACGGCACCCGCTTCGTGGTGAGCTTCCCGCGGTGAACCGATCGGGGCGCGTCCTCATCATCGACGACGACGTCGGAATGCGCGAGACGGTCGGCGACGTGCTCGAGGCGAAAGGGTACGTGGTCGAGCGCGCCGCCCGGGGCGCCGAGGGCCTCGAGCAGGTCCGGACGGTCGGCTTCGACGCCGCGATCGTGGACATCAAGCTCCCGGACATCTCCGGCGTCGAGCTCCTGCGCTCGCTGCGAGGGGCGTCGCCCGATCTCGAGGTCATCTTCATCACCGGCTTCGCCTCACTGCCGACGGCGCTCCAGGCCATCAACGGCGACGCGTTCGCCTACCTGGTGAAGCCGTTCGAGATGGATCACCTCGTCGCGACGCTGCACAAGGCGCTCGACCGCCGGCAGCTCGCCCACGCCCTTCAGGAGTCCGAGGAGCGCTATCGGCTCATCGCCGAGAGCATCAACGACGGGATCTTCCTCATGGACACGCAGGGCCGCCTCGTCTTCGCCAACCAGCGCGCCGAGGCGATCACGGGCTACGCGGCCGCCGAGCTGAATGGAGGAACGATCTTCGGCCTCCTGGTGCCCGAAGGCGCTCGCCGGGCGCTGGAGCGCCTGGCGTCGGCCGTCAGTGATCACGACCCGGCCGCGGTCTTCGAGACTCAACTACTCAGGAAGGACCGCACCCTGGTCTGGGTGGAAGCGAACATGACGACCGTCCGACGAGAGAGCCAGGTGGTGGGACACCTCGGGGTTCTGCGCGACATCTCGCAGCGCAAGCGCGCCGAGCAGCAGATGCGCCTGCAGACCAGCGCCCTGGACACGGCCGCCAGCGCCGTCGTCATCACGGACCGCAGCGGGACCATCATCTGGGCCAATCCGGCCTTCACCACCCTCACCGGCTACCCGCCGGCCGAGGTCATCGGCCAGACCCCGCGCCTGCAAAAGTCGGGGGAGCACGAGCCGGCGTTCTATCGAACGCTCTGGGAAACCATTCTGGCCGGACGGACGTGGCGCGGGGAGACCGTCAACCGGCGCAAGGACGGCAGTCTCTACCCCGAGGAGCAGACGATCACCCCGGTCCGCGACGAGCGCGGCGAGATCACGCACTTCATCGCGATCAAGGAGGACATCTCTCAGCGCAAGCGACTCCAGGAGCATCTCACCCAGAGCGAGAAGCTCGCGGCGATGGGCCAGCTCCTGGCCAGCGTGGCCCACGAGCTGAACAACCCCCTGTCCGTCCTGACGGGCCACGCGGCGATTCTCAAGGGCACGGCCGACCCGAAGATCGCCGAGCGGGCGCAGAAGATGGCCGCGGCGGCCGAGCGCTGCGGCCGCATCGTGAAGAACTTCCTGGCGCTCGCCCGGCGGCAGCCGCCCGAGCGCACGCGGGTCGCGCTGAACCAGGTCGTGCGAGAAGCGCTGGAGCTGCTCGCCTACCCGTTCCGCGTCGACAACGTCGAGCTCAGGCTCGAGCTGGCCGACCGGCTCCCCGCCTTGACGGCCGACTCCCACCAGCTCCATCAGGTCATCGTCAATCTCCTGTCGAATGCGCATCACGCCGTGCGCGACACTCCACGACCGCGGTCCATCGCGGTGACCACCGGGACGACCGTGGGCGACCGACGCGTCGTCCTCGAGGTGGCCGACAGCGGGCCGGGGATCAATCCGCAGGTGCAGGAGAGGCTCTTCGAGCCCTTCTTCACCACCAGGCCGGTCGGCGAGGGCACGGGCCTGGGTCTGGCGATCTGCAAGGGGATCGTCGAGGCGCACGGCGGAAGTCTGGCCGTGGTCAGCGCGCCCGGTCAGGGCGCGACCTTCCGCGTGGAGCTGCCGGTGGAGAGCGCGGCGGCCGAGACCGCGGCCTCGGAGCAGAGCCTGGAACCGCCCGTTCGTGGCAAGACGATCCTGGTGGTGGACGACGAGCCCGAGCTCGCGACGCTGCTCGCGGAGATTCTCACCGCGGACGCTCACCGGGTCGATACCGCCGAGAACGGCATCGCGGCCCTCGACAAGCTCCGCGAGGGCTCCTACGATCTGGTCATCAGCGACCTGCGAATGCCGCAGCTCGACGGCCCCGGACTCTACCGCGAGGTGGCTCGCCGCTACCCGCAACTGCTCCGACGCATGATATTCGTCACGGGCGACACGCTCGGGCCGGAGAGCACCGAGTTCCTCCGCCAGAGCGCGGCGCCGACGTTCGGCAAGCCCTTCGCGCCCGCCGACGTCCGACGCGTCCTTCGCCAGGTGCTGCTAGCCCGCTGACGCCGCCGCCACCCCTTCGGTCAGGCGTTCGCCGTGTTCTCGAGGTCCCGGATGCGGCGGGAGAGGTTCACGAGCATCTTCTGCGTCAGATCCGGGACCTCCCTCAGGAGCTGCCAGAAATGGACGCGACTGACCACGAGCACGCGCAGGTCGGTCTCGGCCTTCACGGTGGCCGAGCGCGGCGCGCCGTCGAGCAAGCTCATCTCGCCGAAGAACTCGCCCGGGCGGAGGCGATGGCGCTTCTGCATCGAGAGCGTCACCAGCGCCGTCCCGTCGATGATGATGAAGAACTCGTCCCCCGGCTCGCCCTGTCGGGTGAGCACGGTCCGCTCCGGAACCTCCACGACCTTCGCGATGTCGGCGACGGCTCGGAGCTGCCGCAGGCTGCACGCCTCGAAGATGGGAACCCGCTCGAGGTATCTGATCTTCTCATCGCGCGCGGTCCGGAATCCCTCGAAGACCTCGCCGATCAATCTCATTACGCCTTCGTCTCCTTCGACGCGTAGCTGACCCCCAACCCGGCGCCCGCATCCGATTGGATGCCGTACGGCGGCACGGGATAGCGCAGGCCGTTTTTGTCGAGCGCCGCCAGCCCCTCGAGCACCTTGGGCAGAAAGCGCGGCGGAATGGCCATCAAGAGCTCGTCGTCCGCGACTCCGCCGTAACGCCGCTCGGCGTAACACGGGATCGTCAAGGCCGGCTCGCCGGTCTTCAGCGCCTTCCCCCACGAGTCGGCGCATGCCGACTCGCCGACGGAGGTGAAGCTGAGCTTGCGGTAACCCGCCCACTGGAGCCCGTTGATGAAGAAGATCATCTGCCCGGGCGTGCCGTAGATGAGGCAGATGTCGGGCGGGTCGAGCCGCCCCGAGGTGAGCGGCGAGACGGCCATGGCTCGGTAGCGTCCGTGCGGCACGCAGTCCATCGCGTGCTGGTGCAGGCTCGCGTCCTCCACGGTCTTGAACCACACGCCGGCCATCCGCCGCCCCGAGAGCCACTCGTCGTCCTGGGGTGAGAGCCCGATGACGGCGCCGCACTGGGCGCCGATCAGGTCGGCCATCGTGATGCCGACGGTCCAGCCCAGCTGGCGCGCCTGGGCGACGACCTGATCGGTTGTGTGCCTGGCCCGCGGACGGCGAATCTTCGGGATCGCCTCCATCTCCTCGACCGTCTCGAAGAGCTTCATGCCGATCGGGATCGAGCGCAGCCGCAGATATCGGTTGAGGCCGTCGACGATCGCGTTCCAGTCATACTGTTCCATGACACGCTCCACCGCTCAGGTTGACCAACTATAGCGCACTACTTTCGGACATCTGAAGGGCTCGCCTCGCCGCTCGACGCGGCTCGACTCGCACTACCGTCCCCGCAGCCGTTCGATGTCGCGGCGCTCGCG
>DASPZZ010000199.1:0-14340 GCA_035635995.1 Binatia bacterium
CGCACGAGCTTCGCATCGCAGATGTCGCCCTGCACGAACGCGTAGCGCGGGTCGCGCTCGAGGTCCGCGAGGTTGGCGGGATTCCCCGCGTAGGTCAGCTTGTCGAGGTTGACGACGCGATCGTCGGGGTGCGCCGTGAGGACGTGACGGATGAAGTTGGAGCCGATGAAGCCGCTTCCGCCCGTGACCAGCAGCTTCACGACGCTACCCCCGCGTCACGTCCCAGATTTCGGCGCCCGCGTAGTCCCACGGCAGCCGGCCCTCGTCGCACATCGAGGGCTCGGGCGAAAAATGGACGTCGGTGAAGTAAATGATGCGGCCGGCCGCCGGTGCCAGGTTCCGCACGCCGTGCGCGACCCCGGGCGGGATGCGCACCAGGCGGGACGCGCCGGCGCCCAGGGTGAGGCGAATGCGCACGCCTTCGGTCTTGGCACCCTGCCGCACGTCGAGCAAGACCAGGAGCATCCGGTCCGACGGCGGCACGTACCAGATATCGGTCTGGCGCTGATGCAGGTGGAACGCCTTGATCGCGCCGGGTTCGACCTCGCTGTAGTTGACCTGCCGCACGGCGAAGCCGGCGAACGCCTGGGAGAGCCCGTCCGTCAGGCGCGCCAGCTCGGTCATGCTCCCGCCGTCGTCCGAGAACCGCTTGAGCTCGACGATCTCGACGCCGTCGATCGAGGGGGCCGGGCCGTAGGACTGGATCTGGAAGGCGCGCTTGGCGGCGGGCGTGAAGTCCATGGAGGTCCCGATCTTACGGCTCGGACTCGACGAGGCGCAACAGGTACTGCCCGTACGAGTTGTCCTGCATCGGACGCGCGATGCGGAGCACGGCGTCCGCCGTGATGTAGCCCATCCGGAAGGCGATCTCCTCGACGCAGGCGACCATGAGCCCCTGCCGCTCCTCGATCGTGTGGATGAAGGTCGACGCCTGCAGCAGCGCCTCGTGGGTGCCCGTGTCGAGCCAGGCGATCCCGCGGCCGAGCTTCTCGACCTGGAGCTGGCCGCCCCGGAGATAGGCCGCGTTCACGTCGGTGATCTCGAGCTCGCCGCGTGCCGAGGGCTTGAGCCCCGCCGCGATCCCGACGACCTGGTTGTCGTAGAAGTAGAGCCCGGTGACCGCATACGACGAGCGCGGCTTGACCGGCTTCTCCTCGAGCCCGACCGCGCGGCCGTCGGCCCCGAACTCGACGACCCCGTACCGTTCCGGGTCGCGCACCCAGTACGCGAACACCGTCGCGCCCGTCCGGCGGGCGGCGGCGTGCTGGAGGTACTCGGGAAGGCCGTGGCCGTAGAACACGTTGTCGCCGAGCGCCAGGGCGACCCGGTCGTCACCGATGAACCGCCGGCCGATGATGAACGCCTGCGCCAGCCCCTCGGGGCGCGGCTGGACGGCGTACTCGATGGCGAGACCGAGATGGCCCCCGTCGCCGAGCAGCCGCTTGAACGCCTCCTGGTCCTGAGGGGTCGTGATGACCAGAACCCTGGTGATGCCCGAGAGCATCAGGGTAGACAGGGGGTAGTAGATCATCGGCTTGTTGTAGATCGGGACCAGCTGTTTGCTCACGGCGTGGGTCAAGGGGTAGAGACGCGTGCCCGAGCCGCCCGCGAGGATGATTCCCTTGATGGAATTCGCCATGGAATTCTGTGAGTATAGCAGCGGCGCGCGACCACGACGAAGGTCCCTGGAAGGCGCATCACCCTTGAACCGACCGGAAATAGCGGTAATATCGAAGCCATGAAGACCCTTAAGGAGATGCTCGCCGAGGCGAGGCAGGTCGTCCCCGAGGAGGGACCAGCCGACGTCGCGCGCCGTCTCGCCGCCGGGGAAAAGGTCGTCGTCATCGACGTCCGCGATCCCGATGAGTTCCGCGACGGCCACCTCGAGGCCGCGACCAACATCAGCCGCGGGTTTCTCGAGTTCCGCGTCGGAACGGCGGTGAACGACCCGACCACTCCGGTCGTGCTCTATTGCCAGACCGGGCTCCGCTCGATACTCGCCGCGAAGGCGCTCAAGGACCTCGGCTACTCGACGGTCATCAACCTCCAGGGCGGCTATCAGAAGTGGGTGCAGTCCGGGCTACCGGTCGTCCGGGACGTCGCGCTGACGGCCGACCAGATCCAGCGCTACAGCCGCCACTTCCTGTTGCCTCAGGTCGGCGACAAGGGGCAGCGGAAGCTCCTTCGGTCCAAGGTGCTGCTGATCGGCGCCGGTGGGCTCGGCTCGCCCACGGCGCTCTACCTGGCCGCGGCGGGGGTGGGAACGCTCGGATTGATGGACGGCGACGTCGTCGACATCACGAACCTGCAGCGCCAGATCCTCCACACGACGGCCGATGTCGGGAAGCCCAAGGTCGAGTCGGGCACGCGCACTCTCAGGGCGCTCAATCCCGACGTCAACGTGATCCCGCTGCCGACACGCATCACCGTCGACAACGTCATGGAGATCATTCGCGACTACGACCTGATCGTCGACGGGTCGGACAACTTCGAGACGCGCTACCTCGTGAACGACGCCTGCTTCCTCGCCGGCAAGACCAACGTCCACGGGTCGATCTTCCAGTTCGAGGGCATGGCGACGGTCTTCGCGCCCGGCCAGGGCCCCTGCTACCGCTGCCTCTACCCGACGCCGCCGCCGCCCGGCCTCGTCCCCTCCTGAAGCGAGGCCGGCGTCCTGGGCGTGCTCCCAGGAGTGGTTGGAACGATTCAGGCGACGGAAGCCGTCAAGCTGCTGCTCGGCATCGGGGAGCCGCTGATCGGCCGGCTCCTCACGTACGACGCGCTCGGCATGCGCTTCCGCGAGGTCAGGCTGCGCCGCGATCCCAAGTGCCCGCTCTGCGGGACGTCACCGACGATCACGGACCTGGCGATTCACAGGAACGGCGCGGGCGCCGCGTGTGAGGCCTCGCCGGATGGTCACCGGGAGGGCGTCGCCGCCGGGAGCGCGCCCAAGGCCGGCGGCTGACCCCGGGCCCTCGCGGCGCCGAGGGTCATTGCCGACCGGCTCGTCGCAGAGATCCTCGTCCGGAACCTGCTCCGCGTCGCCGTCGGTGAGCCCTTCCGCCACGTCGTCGGCCATGCGAGTCGGTACCAGCCTGAGGCCGAGTCGGCGGCTCATCGCTGGCGGGAGAGTACGATGAGCGTATCGTAACCGCGCAGCGCACCCACCATCCGGTCGCCGTCGATCCTGAAAATCGCGGTCAGGTGGCCGCCGCCGGCCTCGTGCTTCACGACGACGCGTGTCGGGAACACGTCGACCACCACCGGCACCCCCAGCGCCCCCCGATGGGTGACGACGACGGGAACGTCGGCGGCCAGGGTGTCGGCCAGAACGATTTTGCCCCACCCCCACCGGCCCGCCTGGGTGAACTCCGCCTGGGCCGTGCTCATCCGCCGGGCCATCACGCCGAACCCGCTCCAGAGGCCCATCCAGCGTCCGGCGATGTCCGGCACCGCGGGCTCGTCGAATCCCACGCGCCCCCGCTGGTGCTCCCGGCCGACCGCAACATCCTGTGACTCGACCGGCAGTGGCAAAGCGACCCGCATGGTCATCGCAAACAGGTGATGCTCGACCGGGACGAGCCAAGTCGGGTACGCCGACCGGCTCACCCATTCCCGACTCGTCGTGCAGGCCGCCGTCGACAGCAGGGCGCTCGCGAGCAGCAGGAGCCGGGGGGTCATGTAGCCCATCGAGCGCGATCCTCCTCACCGCAGCTCGGCTGCAAGGGGAGCACCATCTCGACGAGCCTCGAAGAATTACGAACTTGACGACGCGGCCGCGCGCAGTTTGACAAGGCTCTTGTCAGTGGCTTGACACTCTCCGGGCTTTCACGCACAAGGAGGGCATGACCCGATCGCTCGGACGAGCCCTCACGCCCGCCCTCGTCGACCGATTCTCACAGCGGGACATCGCCCGGCGCCTCGGGACCGCGCTGCCGTTCGTCACCGTCGATCCCGACGGGCGGCCTCACCCGATGCTCCTCTCGTACCTCGAGCTGCGCGCCTACGACACCGGCACGGTCGGCCTCGTGATCGGCGCGCAGACCCGAAGCGCGCGCAACCTGGGCGAGCGCGGCGCGGGGACGCTCCTGGCCATCGAGCCGGAGGTGACCGTCTACGTGAAGCTGCGGACTGTCGACGGGCCCCTGCCCGTGGCCGGCGCCGGCGAGTACGGGCTGGGCTACTTCCTGCTCGCGGTCGAGGAGGTGCTCGAGGACGCGGCGGCCGACTGGGAGGGCGGCATACGGGTCACGAGCGCGGTCCGCTACGCGCCGGCGCCGACGCTCGACGAGCCCTGGGCGCGCGCCACGCTGGCCGCGCTCGCGGAGCCCCGCGCCCGAGCCTGACTACTTGGGCGCGTCCTTGGGTGGCTCGGCTGGGTGCGGCTCCCGGCGCGGCGGCTCCCCACCTGGGCTCTCGCGCTCCTGGTAGAGACCGATCGTCACCTCGAGCTCGGTCTTCTGGCCCTCGCGCAGGAGAACGAGACGCACCCGCTTGCCGACGGGTGTGGAGGAGACGACGCGCTGGAGGTCGCGAGGCGACTCGAGCTCGGTTCCGTCGATGCCCACGATCACGTCGTTCGCCCGCACGCCGCCCTTGTCCGCGGGCTCACCCGGCATCACGCTGCGCACCAGCACGCCCTTGGCTTCGCTGAGCTTGAGCCGGCCGAGATCGTCTTCGGTCACCTCGGCGATGGCGACCCCGAGCCATCCCCAATCGACACGGCCCTTCGTGGCGAGCTGCGGCAACAGCATCTTCACGAGGTTCGCGGGGATCGCGAAGCCGATCGACCCAGTCCGCGTCACCATGCTGTTGACGCCGATCACCTCGCCCGCCACGTTGACGAGCGGCCCGCCCGAGTTGCCGGGGTTGATCGCGGCGTCGGTCTGGATGAAGTCGAATCCCGGCGCCGCCACCGTCAGCGGCGCGCCCTTGCGGCTCACGATCCCGAACGACACGCTCTGCTCGAGCCCGAACGGGTTGCCGAGCGCCAGCACGAGCTCCCCGACGCGAACTCGGTTCGAGTCGGCGAGGGGGAGCACGGTCAGGTTCCGGACGCCTTCGATCTTCAGGAGCGCCAGATCCACGCGGTTGTCCCGGCCGACGACGCTGGCCTGGAACCGCCGCCCGTCGGCCAGACGCACCTGAATGGAGCCCGCGCTCTCGATCACGTGGGCGTTGGTCACGATCAGTCCGGTCGGGTCGATGACGAAGCCCGAGCCGGTGCTTCGCCGCGGCTCGCCCGGCTCTTCGCCAGAGGTCTCGTCCTTCGACGGCGTCGCCCGCTGCACGCGGACGTACACGATCGCCGGCTGCAGGCGCGCCGCGAGATCCGCGAGGAGGTCGTTGACCCGCGCCAGCTCGGGCGCGACGGCGGCGTCGGAGCTCTCCCGCCAGAGCCGAGGGCCACTCGCGGTCGACGGGCCGGAGCATCCGATCGCGAACGCGATCACCGCCACCAGGGCCACCAGCGCGCCACGTGACCGGGCCATCCGGATCCTCTCTTTCCAGCTCGCGCTCGGCGCTGAGCGGCCGACGCCCGGTCCGCTCGAGCGACCGCTGATGCGCATAATAGAAGTATACGCTGCTACCGGGCTCGGCGGGCCGACCGACGCGGGCTAGCGGCTGACTTCGCGGATGAGGTGCGACAGCTCGGGTATCACGAGCTTCTCGAGGGCGAGGCGGCAGGCGTTGGGCGAGCCGGGCAACGAGACGACGATGCGGCGCGCGTGGACGCCGAGCTGAGCGCGGGAGAGCATCGCGGCCGCCCCCACCTCCTGGTACGACAACATCCGGAACAGCTCGCCGAACCCCGGAAGCCTCTTGTCGAGGAGCGCCTCGATCGCCTCGTAGGTCGAGTCGCGCGACGTGATGCCGGTGCCGCCCGTGGCGATGACCGCGCGCACCGCGTCGGTGGCGCACGCCTCTCGGATGACGCGCTGAACGTCCTTCGGCTCGTCGCGCACGATCGTGGACCCGACGACCTCGTGACCGGCCTCGAGCAAGAGCTTCCGGATGAGCGCGCCGCTCGTATCCGTCTCGGGCGTCTTGGTATCGGAGATCGTCAGCACCCAGCAGCCGATCGAGCGCGGCGCGGTGGCCTTGTGCTCGAGCGGCGTGCTGTCAGGCGTGCTCATCGCTCCCCGCGGGAGCGTCCTCGCTCCTCGCGGGAGCGTCCTCGCTCCTCGCGGGAGCCCTCGCGCTCCCCGCCGCCGTAAGCACGATCGAGAATCTCGACGAGATGCAGGACGCGAACGGCGGCCCCGTGGGCGCCGAGCCCGGCCTGGATCTGGAGAATGCAACCCGGATTGGCGGTCACGACCGCCTCGGCCCCCGTCGCGAGCACGTGGCTCACCTTCCGGTGCAGGAGACGCGTCGCCATCTCGGGCTGCGTGAGGTTGTAGATCCCGGCCGACCCGCAGCACCAGTCCGACTCGGCCAGCTCGACGACGCGGAGACCGGGGATCTGGGACAGGAGCCGGCGGGGCTCGCTCTTGATCCTCTGGCCGTGGACCACGTGACAGGGGTCGTGGTACGTGCACGTCAAGGGGACGGGCGAGAGCGGCCCGCGCAGCGGCTCCTGCGCCAGGAACTCGGCGAGGTCCCGGACGGAGGCCGCGAACCTCTTGGCCCGCTCGGCGTACGCTGGATCGTCGGCGAGCAGGTGGCCGTACGCCTTCATGTGGGCGCCGCACCCGGAGGTGTTCACGACGACGGCGTCGACAGGTACCGCCTGGAACGTCTCGATCGTTTTCCGGGCCATCGCCAGCGCGCGCGCGTGATCGCCGCCGTGCGCATTCAGGGCCCCACAGCACCCCTGGCCCTCGGGGACGATCACGTCGCAGCCGTTCTTCGCGAGCACGCGCGCGGTCGCGCGGTTGTGGGCGCCGAAGATGACGGACTGGACGCATCCGGTCAGCAGGGCGACGCGAGCGCGGCGCGGGCCCTCGGCCGGGGTGGCGCGCGGCGGCGCGGCGCGCTCGGCCTTCGCCGGCACCGTCGGCAGCAGCGCTTCCCAGGCCGGCAGCGTTCCGGGCAGGAGCCGCACGAGGCCCGTCTTCCGCACGAGGCGCTGGAGCCCGCTCGCCTGATAGAGGCGCGCGCCCGACGCGGCGAGCCCGAGCAGACGCGGGTGACCCAGCAAGAGCCCGAAGTTGAGCCAGCGGAAGAGCCGGCGGGTGGGCGCGCCGGGCTGCTCGCGCTCGATCTCGGCCTTGGCCGCTTCGATGAGCCGCCCGTACGGCACCCCGGCAGGACACACCGTCTCGCAGGCGCGGCAGTCCAGGCAGAGCGAGAGATGGCGCACCGTCGAGTCGCTGAGCGCCATTCTTCCCTCGGCGAGGGACTTGATCAGGAAGATGCGCCCGCGCGGCGAATCCATCTCCGTCCCAAGCTCCGCAAACGTCGGGCAATACGCCAAACAAAGACCGCAGTGCACGCACTGATTCACGCCCTCCACGGATAGCCCATGGAGGCTGAGCGCCCCGACCACGACCGGGGCTGCCGATGCGTGACTACTCGTGTCCATGTGTAAGTCGCTCGCCTCCGAAGTCATCTACGTAGTCCGGGCTCGCAAAGGCCGGAGGCGCCGGGCGTGGGCGGTAGGGGTCGCCGGACCCGTTCCCTCCACGCGGCGACGGGCTTCCGCGCACCCGGATGGAGCCCAGCCGCCGCGGGGCAGCGAGCGCGTGCCGCGTGGTCCGGCCGACCCCTACCGCCCACGCCCGGCGCCTCCGGATTCGCGCGCGGCGCCTCCGGATTCGCGCGGTGCCTCCGGATTCGCGCCCGGCCGAGTTCTAGCATGATTTGGAGGACAGATCATCTGTGGCTCAAATGCCGGCGACGAAGCGTCCGGGATTCAGGATGTTCGTGGGGTCGAGCTGGGCTTTGATCCGTTCCATGATGCGTCCGGCGGCGCCGGGATCGTCCCAGACGGGGATTTGCGATTTGACCGCGAGCGACGCCCACTCGAGGGTCGCGTGGCCGCCGCCGCCGCGGACCATCTCGCGCCACTCGGCCAGGACGGCCGCGATCGCCGCGGGCTCCCTCGGTGCCGGATCGGAAGCGAGCGCAGCGCGGATGACACCGACGCCCGCGTGCGCCGCCCACGCCGTGTGGAGCCCGCGCGCGCGGGCCATGCCGGCACCCTGCTCCATCGTTTCCGCGACCTGGCTCGGCAACACCGCGAACGCCATCGCCGCGGCCGTCACCTGGAACGCTGCGCGCGCGGCCGGCGCGAGCCGGGGCCATGCCGTCGCTTCGAGCGGCCGCAGGTCGCGTCCACCGAACGGCCCGGTCAGACGCGCGAGCTCCGCTCGCTGCCAGTCCACCTGCTCTCGGACCCCATCAAACCCCACGACCAGCACCCCGCCGGACGTCGCGCCGAGCGCGCCGCCCGCCACCCCGGCGCCGGAGGCGGCGGCGGCGTCGAGGAGCTCGATGGCGTTCGGGATCAGGTCGCTGGCCACGATGGCCCTCACGGCGGCGCCCGCATCCTTGAGGCGATCGAAGCGGACGCACACCAGCTCTTCCTGGTCGGGCAGCGGCCGGAGCTTCACCGTCGCCTCGACGATCACGCCGAGCGTTCCGTACGAGCCGATGAAGAGCTTCGGCAGGTCGTAGCCGGCCACGTTCTTCACCACTTTGCCGCCGCCCTTCACGACGGAGCCGTCGGCCGTGACGACCGTGACGCCGATCAGGAGGTCGCGGGCCGTGCCGTAGAGGTGCCGCCTGGGCCCGTACGCGTTCGTCGCGAGCACGCCGCCGACGGTCGCGCGATCGGCGTCGGCGGGATCGAGCGACAGCCACTGGCCGCGGCTGCGGAGCGCGGCCTGGAACGCCTCGACGGTCATGCCCGCCTCGACCGTCGCCGTCAGGTCGCCGGGCTCGTGCTCCAGCAATCGCGCCAGCCGGCGCAGCCCCAGGACGAGCCCGGCGCGCGCGGCCGGCATGCCGACGCTCGCGGCCGTGCCACCTCCCCAGGACGTCACCGGCCGTCCCGCCTCGGCGGCCAGCCCGATCACGGCGGCGACCTCCTCGACCGACGCGGGAAAGACCGCGGCCTCGGGGGTGCGGCCTTCGACGACGTAGGGCGAGAGCTCGATCCCGGTGAGGACGTTCGCGGGGCCGACGGCGGCGCGAAGCTTCTCGAGCAGCGC
The DNA here is from genome assembly GCA_035635995.1 of Binatia bacterium. Classification (GTDB taxonomy): domain Bacteria; phylum Methylomirabilota; class Methylomirabilia; order Rokubacteriales; family CSP1-6; genus AR31. The sequence goes on from DASPZZ010000199.1 coordinate 9,159, forward strand.
GTCCGGCACGGAGGCAGCGACGGCCCGCGCTAGAAGCGCTGGGCGAGGCCCTTTTCTTCGATCGCGTGCGGCCGGTAGGCGACGGGCCCGACCTCGACGCAGGACTTCTTGGTAGGAAAGATCTTCCCGGGGTTGCACAGTCCGGTGGGATTGAAGGCGCTCTTGAGACGGTGCATGAGCGCAAGATCGGCGGCAGAAAAGATGAACGGCATGAAGTCGGCCTTTTCCAGACCGATGCCGTGCTCGCCGGAGATCGACCCACCAACTTGAGCGCAGACCTTCATGATCTCGGCGCCGGCCGCCACCACGCGCGTCTCCTCGCCCGGCTTGCGCGGGTCGTAGAGGATGTTCGGATGGAGATTGCCGTCGCCCGCGTGGAACACGTTGCCGACGCGCAGGCCGGCCGCGGCCACGATCTCGTTCACGCGGCGGAGCACGTACGGAAGCTTCGTGCGCGGGATGACGCCGTCCATCACCATGTAGGCCGGCGACACGCGGCCGTAGGCGCCGAAGGCGGACTTGCGGCCCTTCCAGAGGAGCTGGCGCTCGGCCTCGGTCCTGGCCGTGCGGACCTCGCGCGCGCCCGCTTCCCGGCACGCCGCGACGATGTGCTCGGCCTGGACGTCCATCCCGACCGCGAGGCCGTCGAGCTCGATGAGGAGCGCGGCGTCGGCATCGCGCGGGTAGCCGCAGTTGAACGCGTCCTCGACCGCCTGGATCGTCAAGTGGTCGATCATCTCCATCGCGGCCGGGACGAGCCCCCGCGCGATGATCGCCGACACGGCGGCGGAGGCCTGGTCGATCGCGTCGAACGCCGCCAGCACCGTCTTGACGGCCTGCGGCTTCTTGAGGATGCGGACGACGATCCGCGTGGCGATCCCGAAGGTGCCCTCCGAGCCCACGAAGACGCCGGCGAGGTCGTATCCGCACGCCTCGCGCGTCTTGCCGCCGAGCCACACGATCTCGCCGTCCGGCATGACGACCTCGAGCCCCAGGACGTGGTTCGTGGTGACGCCGTACTTCAGGGTGTGCGGGCCGCCGGAGTTGTTGGCGATGTTGCCGCCGATCGTGCACGCCTGCTGGCTCGAGGGATCGGGCGCGTAGTAGTAGCCGCGCGGGCCGACCTTCCACGAGAGGTGCAGGTTGACGAGCCCCGGCTCGACGACGGCGATCTGATTGTCGTAGTCGACCTCGAGCACGCGGTTCATCCGCATGAGCGAGATCACGATGCCGCCCTGGGCCGGCAGACACCCGCCCGACAGCCCCGTGCCCGCCCCGCGGGCGACGAACGGAAGGTTCTCCCGGTTGGCGAGCTTCACGATCGCCGAGACGTGCTGGGCCGACGTGGGGAAGACGACGAAGTCGGCGAGCGCGCGGAACAGCGTGAGCCCGTCGGACTCGTACACCATCAGCTCGTCGGGATCCGACAGCACCGCGGTGGGCCCGACGATCGCCGCGAGCTCGCGCCGCAGCTCGCGTTTTCTGGAATCGTTCAGCGTCGCCATGGGGTTGAGGCGATTATACCGAAGGTGGCATCTGGAGAGCGGTGGCGTCTTCTACGCGTGCCTTAGAACCCAGTGGTCGCCCGACGTAAGTCACACCTTACGGCCTAGCAGGACCTCGGCGGCGCGGGTGATGGCGGCGGCGTCGATGCCGTAGTGGCGATAGAGATCGGCGCGCGTCCCGGACTGGCCGAAGTCGTCCACGCCCAGCGCCAGCTGGGGGACGCCGAGCGCCGCCCCGATGAAGGCGAGCGCGTGCGAGTGGCCATCGAGCACCGAGACGACGGGCACGCCCTCCTCCTCGGCGCTCACGAGCTCCTCGAGAAGCGGCCGCGGCGCTTTCAAGTCCCGGTAGAGGCGGTCGGGGCTCGTGACCACGAACACGCTCGCCAGCACCCCGCGCTCGCGCAGCGCGCGCTCGGCCGCGACCGCTTCGGAAACGGCGACCCCCGCGGCGAAGAGACTCACCGCGTTCGTGTCGGGGTCCCAGCCCGGCTCGCTCCGCGCGTCCACCAGGCGATAGGCGCCCCGCAGCACGCCCGCGCGGTACGCCGGGCTCGGCTGAAGCGACAGCGACTGGTCGACCGGCCGGGTCGAGAGTCGCAGGTAGATCGCCTCGCCCCGTCCGTCGGCGAGGCCCCGGAGCGCGTCGAGCAGGATCCATTCGACCTCACGCGCGAACGCCGGGTCCCAGTAGACGATCCCCGGAAGCGCGACGCCGATCCCGGGCGTGATCACCGACTGATGCGCGCCGCCCTCGGGCGACAGGCTGACGCCCGACGGCGTCGCCGCCACGACGAAGCGCGCGCCGGAGTAGAGCGCGTGATAGAGGGCGTCGAGCCCGCGGGTGACGAAGGGATCGTAGAGCGTGCCGATCGGCAGCAGCGTCTCGCCGCAGAGCTCGCGCGAGAGACCGAGGGCGCCCAGGAGCAGGAACAGGTTGTGCTCGGCGATGCCGAGCTCGATGTGCTGGCCCGCCGGCGACTCCTTCCACTGGACCGCCTGCGGGACGTCGGCAAACGCGTTCGGCCGCGCCTCCGGATAGTAGACGCCCTTGCGGTTGATCCAGCCCGCGAGGTGCGTCGTCACCGCGACGTCGGCCGACACCGTCACGATGCGGTCCGCGACCGGGAGCCGGCTCAGCACGCCGAGCACCCGGCCGAACGCTTCCTGGGTCGAGCACTCCGCCGGGTAGGTCTCGTCGAGCCGAGCCGGGACCTCGACGCGCGCGCCGCTCGGCGCGGGCGGCGTGAAGAGCGGAGGGAGCCGGCGGACGAGCGCCGCCTCTTCGCCGTCCGGAGCGAACCCGTCCCACTCGGCGCCCTCGACGACGCCGAGCGACGCGCGCAGCTCGTCGATCTGGCTCGGGGTGAGCAGCATCGTGTGATTCAGCGGGTCGGCCGCGAGCGGGAGCCCCCAGCCCTTGATCGTGTGGGCGAAGATGACCGACGGCCGGTCGCGGACGCGTCCGGCCTCGTCGAACGCCTCGAGGAGCAGCCGGAGGTCGTGGCCCCCGAGATCGGCGACGAGCTCGCCGAGGGCCGCGTCGCTCGTGGTCGACAGCAGCCGGTCGAGCGTCCGGTCGATTCCGCCGGTGTCGGCCGTGACGAGCGCCTTGCGCACGGCGCCGGCCGGGAGCCGGAGAAGCCGCTGGTATTCACCGTTCGGCATGGCGTGGAGGCGATCGCGGAGCCGGTCGCCCCCGCGCTGCTCGAAGAGGCCCTGGAGCTTCGTCCCCCACCGAAGGTCGCTGACATGCCACCCGCCGGCTTCGAACATCGCCCGCATCTGCCGCAGGCGCCCGTCGGGAACGATGCGGTCGAGCGACTGACGATTCACGTCCACGATCCAGAGGACGTTCGCGAGCCGCGCGACGACTTCCTCGGCCAGCGCTTCGCCCACGTTGCCCTCGTCGAGCTCGGCGTCGCCGACGATGACGACGACGCGCCCGCGCGGCCGCTCGCCGAAGTGGTCGACGACGTACCGCGACGCCAGCGCGCCGAACGTCGCCTGCACGGCCCCGAGCCCCATCGAGCCCGTCGAGAGGTCGACGACGTCGACGTTCTTACGCCGGCTCGGGTAGGCCTGGAGCCCTCCGAAGCTCCGCAGCTCACGGAGCGCCCCGGCGGTGAGGCGGCCGCGCAGGTACTGGATCGCGTAGAACGCGGGCGAGGCGTGGGCCTTCACCGCCACGAGGTCGTCGGGACGGAGCGCGTCGAAGTAGAGGGCGGTCAGGAGGCTGACGATCGACGACGACGACGCCTGATGACCGCCGACCTTCGCGCCGTCGAGGTTCGGTCTCAGGGAATTAGCGTGATGCACCATGTAGGTGCCGAGCCACAGCACCTTTTTCTGGATGCGCTCGAGGATGGAGAGTCGGTCCACCGCGGGTCGAAGGGTAACATGGCGCGGGCGTTGAACAGGGGCCCCTTCGCGTGTACATTGCGCTCCATGTCCGAACGCACCCGCGACCTGCGCATCGAGAGCTTCCGGCCGCTCCTGCCGCCGCTCATCCTGCTCGAGGAGCAGCCGCTCGGTGACCGGGGCTCGGAGACGGTCACCCGGGCGCGCCGGGAGATCAGCCGGATTCTCCGGGGCGACGACGACCGGCTCGTCGTCATCGTCGGGCCCTGCTCGATCCATGACCCGGCCGCGGCGCTCGACTACGCGCGGCGGCTCACGGCGGCGGCCGGTGAGCACGCGCGCGAGCTCTGCATCGTGATGCGCGTCTACTTCGAGAAGCCGCGGACGACGGTGGGGTGGAAGGGGCTCATCAACGACCCCCACCTCGACGGGAGCTTCGCCATCAACGAAGGGCTCCGACGCGGGCGCCGGCTCTTGCTCGACCTCGCCGAGCTCGGCCTGCCGGCGGGCTGCGAGTTCCTCGATCCGATCTCGCCCCAGTTCACCTCCGACCTCGTCTCCTGGGGCGCCATCGGCGCGCGCACGACCGAGAGTCAGGTGCATCGCGAGCTCGCCTCGGGCCTCTCGATGCCCGTCGGCTTCAAGAACGGGACCGACGGCGGCGTCCAGATCGCCATCGACGCCGTGCGCGCCGCCACGCACCCGCACCAGTTCCTCGGCGTGACCGAGCAGGGGCTCTGCGCGATCGTCGCCACGCGCGGCAACCCCGACTGCCACGTCATCCTGCGCGGCGGGGCCAGCGGCCCCAACTACGACGCGGTGAGCGTGCAGAAGACGGCCGCGGCGCTCGTCGACGCCGGGCTCTCTCCGCGGCTCATGATCGACACGAGCCACGGCAACAGCGACAAGGACTACCGCCGCCAGCCGCTCGCCGCGCACGACATCGCCGAGCAGGTCGCCCACGGCGAGGCCGCGATCTTCGGCGTGATGATGGAGAGCTTCCTCGTCGACGGCCGCCAGGAGCTGGTGACCCCGACCGCGCTCCGCTACGGCCAGAGCATCACGGACGCCTGCATGGGCTGGGAGATGACGGGCCCCGTACTCGCCGAGCTCGCGCGGGCCGTGCGCGCCCGCCGGGCGGCGAGCTAGCCCGCATTATTCATGAACGACACACTACGACGAACGGGCGGGTGGCGTCGGGTGTGGCCCCGGCCGGCGGGGCGGAATGGGACCCCTTCGTACCTTCGCACTTCGAAGAAGTGCGAGGAGGTCGAACGGGTGATGGAGCCCCGCCGGCCGGGGCCGCACCCGGCGCC
>DASPZZ010000200.1:0-1529 GCA_035635995.1 Binatia bacterium
CGTCGCCGCGTTTGGGGCTCTGTTGCACATACGACTGCGTCTCGGCCTGCTCCTCGCGCGCGAGCGCCTGAGCGTGCGAGAGGCGGATGCGCCGCCCTCCCTCTTCGATCGCGAGCACGAGCACCTTGATCTCGCTGTCCGCGGGGAAGGTCTTGCGTGGGTCGGCGCCGCGGCTCATCGAGAGCTCTCCGGAGGGCACGAGCCCGGTCTGGCCGGGGCCGAGGCGCACGAAGACGCCGAACGATTCGTGGCGCTCGACCGTTCCGGTGAGCACCGCGCCCACCTCGACGCGCGACTCCATCTGCTGCCCGAGCTCGGCGCCCTCGGGCGCCAGGGCGAGCGCGACCCGGCGCTTCTCGCGGTCGATGCTGACGATCAGCACGGTGACCTCTGCGCCGTGGGCCGCGGATTCCCGCAGCGCGCCCTGACGGCTCCGAGGAATCTCCGTGATGTGCAGGAGGCCATCGACGCCCGGCAGGAGCTCGACGAAGATGCCGAACTCGGTCGAGCGAACCGCGCGCCCGCGCACGACGTGCCGCTCGCGCAGTCGTCCCGCCACCGCGGTCCACGGATCGCCCTCCAGAGCCTTCAGGCTGAGCGAGATCCGTCCCCTTTCCTGGTCGATCCTGAGTACCTTGACGGACACCGCATCGCCGACGCGCAGGAGATCGGCCGGGCGGCTCACGCGCGAATGCGAGAGCTCCGACAGGGGCACGAGCCCCTGCACGCCGCCCAGGTCGACGAACGCGCCGAAGTCCGCCAGCGAGGCGACGGTCCCCGGCAGCACCGCGCCCGGAAGGATCTTCTTCCGCGTCTCTTCAGCCGTCTCGGCGGCCCGTTCCTCCAGTAGGCGCCGGCGCGAGACGACCAGGTTGCGGCCGTTCTCGCTGAAGGTCGTGACGCGGAATTCGAGCACGCGGCCGACGTACTCCTCGGAGGTCTCGACGCGGCGCAGGTCCATCTGCGAGAACGGGCAGAATCCACGCAGGCCGCCGACCGTGACCTCGTAGCCCCCCTTGATCACGGCCGCCACCTTGCCCTCGACCGGAATGCCGGTCTGCGCCGCCATGGCCAGCGCCTGCCGGGCCTGGGCGCCCTGGCGAAGCTTGTGCGAGAGCCGAATCTCGTCGCCGGTCGACACGATCGTCGCCTCGACCTCGTCGCCGACCGCGACGCGGAGCTTGCCCTCGCCGTCGGTCAGCTCGGCGCGCTCGATCCAGGCTTCACCCTTGCCGCCGACATCGACGAAGACGTGCTCGGCCGTGATCTGGATCACGCGCCCTTTGACGATCTGCCCGATCTCGAGCACCGGCTTGGCGGATTCACGGGCGAACAGGGTCGCGAAGTCCTCGGCGTCACTCATGCTCACCACCCTAGGCGGGCGTTCTCGAGAGGTCAAGACGGATCGGGGCGCGCATCTCCACGGAGGGTCTCGGCGATGGTCGCCAGGAGGGCCGGAACGTCCAGCGGCTTGGTCAGATACGCGCGCACCCCACCGTCCAGGAACTGCCGCATGCGCGACGGCATCG
>DASPZZ010000201.1:0-3175 GCA_035635995.1 Binatia bacterium
AAGGTGGCCGAGAAGCTCGCCTACGTGAAGGGCTGAGGAGCGGGCGTGCTCTAATAGGTCTACAGGAGAAGCCATGACTTACAAGAAGCCGAGCGAGTCAGAGGTGAAGGCGAAGCTGACACCGGCCCAGTACGAGGTCACGCAGTGCAGCGCGACCGAGCCGCCGTTCCGCAACGAGTTCTGGAACCACCACGAGGCCGGCATCTACGTCGATGTGGTCTCCGGCGAGCCGCTGTTCGCGTCGACCGACAAGTTCGACTCCGGCACCGGCTGGCCGAGCTTCACGCGGCCGATCGAGAAGAGTAACGTCACTGAGCACACCGACGATTCCCACGGGATGGAGCGGGTCGAGGTGCGCTCCGCGAACGCCGATTCGCACCTCGGCCATCTCTTTCCGGATGGCCCGGGCCCCACGGGCCTCCGTTACTGCATCAACTCGGCATCGCTGCGGTTCATCCCCGTCTCCAAGCTCGAGGAAGCCGGATACGGGCAGTACAAGGCGCTGTTCGAGAAGGTGAAGCCGGCCCGCTGAGGCTACCGCGACGGCGGTGGGGCAGGGCGCCCCACCGCCACGCCATCGACTACTTCGCCAGAAACGCCTTCGCCTCCCGCAGCTCGGGACGCTCGGTATCCGCGTTGCGGCACAGGGTCACGACGCTCGTATAGAAGGTCCGCGCGCGCGTGGCGTCGCCCGCGCGCTCCGCCGCACGTCCCGCCCCGTAGAGGCTCCGGAAGCGATTGGGCTCCTCGACCAGGGTCGCCTCGAACTCCTTGAGCGCGTCCGCCGGCTTGTTCATGTCGAGCAGCATGTCTCCCAGCAGCTCGCGAGTCGGAGCGACGGCCGCGGGCGTCACGGGGTGCTTGTCCATGGTGCTCTCGAGGTCCGCGGCGGATCTCATGAGCGCGAGCGCCTCGCTCGGGTTGCCGTTGGCGCGAGCGACGAACGCCGCCGCGGCGCGGCGCTGCACTTCGACCTGGTCCGCCCAGTACTTGTTCTTGGCCTGCGTCAGCATGTCGCGTAGAGCGGCCAGCCGCTCGACGTCCCTCTCCGCAGCCGCCACGTTGCCGGTGCGCGCGGCGCCCAGGGAATGCGTGTACACGACGATCGCCTCGGCCCAGGGGTAGCGGGCCCACGGGAAGGTGATCGCCGGCATCGTGAGCGCCGCGGCTTCGTTCCAGCTGCGGCGCTCGAGCGCGTAGCGCGCGGGAACGGCCACCAGCGCGTAGGCCGCGGCGAGGCTTTCGGGCTCGGCCTTCCGGTACTCGGCGAGCTCCTCCACGACGCGCCGAGCCCCGACGTCACGCCCCGTTTGCAGGTAGCCGTACGCGAGGTAGTCCTGGGCGTGAAGCGACTGATCCCAGGCGTGGCTGCCGCCCTGCCTGGCCACGTACGCCTTGCCGGCGTCAGCCGAGGCCAGGTTGGAGTCGATCGACTCCTGCCAGAGGCCGAGCCGGGTGAAGATGTGCGAGGGCATGTGGAGCGCGTGCGGCACCGCGGGCGCGATCTTCGAATAGCTGCGCGCCGCCGTGAGCGAGCGCGTCGCGAGCGGCGCGGCGTCGTAGCTGTGGATGATGTAATGCGCCACGCCCGGGTGATCTGGCTGCTCGGCGAAGACCTTCTCGAGGATCGCCGCGGCCTTCAGCTGGTTCGCGTAGGTCTTGTCGGTCGGCGGCGCGGTCGCGTCGAGCGCCAGCGCGTAGAACACCGAGGCCTCACGATCTTCCGGGTAGCGCGCGGCGAGCTGCTCCATCGCTTTCTCGTAGGCGACGGCGCGCGTCCGGTGATCGAGCTTGTCGGCGTCGCGGTAGAACGTGGCGAGGGCGGCGACGTAGTCCTTCTCGCGCGGCGTCGCCGTGAGGGTCGCGGCCTTGTCCAGCGCGGCCCGCCCCTTGGCCAGCATCGCCTCGCCGGGCGGTTGCCAGAGCGGGTAGTAGACGCTCATCGCGATGCCCCAGTAGCCCATCGCGCAGGCGGGGTCGGTCGTGGTGACGCTCGTGAACGTCTTCAGCGCCTCCTCGTACCAGAACGAGTGGAGCAGGGCCACCCCACGCTCGAAGACTGGCTGGGCCGCCGCGGCGCACGAAGTCGGGAAGCGGACCTTGCCGAAGGCCCCCGGCTCGTCGTGGGCGAGGGCGCTGCCCGCGCAGAGCCCGGCCACGAGGGTCGCGGCGGATAGAGCGACGGCTCCCTTCATGAGTGCCTCCTTTCGAGGTCGAAGCGTCGTTGCCAGACGATCACGCCGGGCCTCGCTCGCAAGGATCCTGCCATGGGGGTCCGTAACGATTGCGGCAATTTCCGTGACGTCGCCGGCGGCCGCCGTCGGGCGAGATGCCCGCTCAGGGCGAATAGCCGCGACGGCGGCGACCGCGGGAACTAGCGCTCGGCGCCGAGCCGCGTCGCGCCGCTGTTCGTCTTCAGGTGTGTCAGGCCCCCCAGCTCGTTGAGGGCGGTCAGCATCTCGACGGGGATCGGCTGCGAGCTCAGCGAGCCGTCCTCGTTGATGCGCGCGTAGACGCGCGTCGCCTTGCCTTCGCTGACCGGGGCGCCGGTGACCGCGTTTTTGGCCTTGCAGTTCCAGTGCAGGGTGCGGTTGCCGACCTCCGCCAGGGTGATCGTGTTCACGATCCGATCGCCGTAGGCGGCCGGCCCGATGAACCGGAAGTGGATCTCGCCCATCACGAACGTGGTGCGGTCGTTCTTGATCATCTGCTCGATCGGATAGCCGATCACGCGAAACAGCTCGTGCTCGGTGTCGTTGAACCAGGCGACGATGCGCGGATAGTAGACGAGCCCGAAGGGGTCCGATTCGCCCCAGTTGACCGTGATCTCCTTCCAGTACATCGCCATGTGCGGTTCCTCCTGTCGCGGGTCGTCTGGCCGGTATACGGGATTGCTTCGCTGGCGTCAAGTCGCGTGGGACGGGCTGGCGGGCCGGGCGCGGTCGGGGTCGAGAGGACCACGCGGCACGCGTGCGCTGCCCCGCGGCGGCTGGGCTCCATCCGGGCGCGCGACGCCCGTAGCGCCCATGGCGGGAACGGGTCCCTTCGACCCCAACCGCGCCCGGCCCGCCAGCCCGTCCCACGCGCGTTGACGTACGACACGAGCAGCCCGAATCCGAACGACATGAGCGGGCGTAGTCCGGCGAACCTCAGGCGCGAGGCGACGGGGTCTGGG
>DASPZZ010000202.1:0-2984 GCA_035635995.1 Binatia bacterium
TCCGGAAGGCGATCGAGGGGGGAACACCGCTTCCAGCGATCGAGCGCGCGTGGCAGCGCGATCTCGAGCGCTGGAAGCGGCTGCGTGCTCGGTACTTGCTGTACTAGCTTCCGAAGACCCTCGAGAAGAAGTCCTGGATCGTGTGGCCGCTATACTTCGCGCCCTCGACGATCGTGTTGCCGACGCCCTTGAACGTTTCCTCGAAACCCGGGCCGAGCTTGCCGTCGCCGATCTTGCGGGCGCCGGCTTCGACCTGCTCCGTCGCGGCCTTGACCTTTGTATCGTCAGCCGCGCGCGCCGGCAGGGCCGAGCCCATGACCACCGCGGCGGCCAGAATGAACGCCAGAAGCTTCATCACTACGCCCTCCTTCCGGTCCAGTGTACTCACGGCCTCGGACGAGGGTCGACTCGCTATCCGGTGTAGCCGCGCGAGTGCATGCAGCTCGAGTAGGCGGCCCGGTACTTCTCGTCGTTCTTCTTGTTCTCGTTGAGCCCGTAGAGCGTCCCGCCGCCCGCCCCGACGACTCCCCCGATCGCCGCGCCCTTGCCCGCGCCCTTTCCGCCTCCCGCGATCGCGCCGCCGGCGGCGCCGACCGCGGCGCCGACCACAGCGCCAATCGCGGCGTCGGTGACGACTTCCTTCGTCTTGTCCGTCTCGCCGACCTGCGCCGTCGCGTAGCGGTTACAGGCATCGACGACTTCTCTCGTCGGCACCGCCGGCGCCGCCGGGGCCGGCGCGGCCTGCATCTGAGACGGAGCGGGCTTCACGCTGGCTGGTCTCGGCTGCTGGATCAGGCGGCTGTTCGCCGGCGCCGGAGTCGGCTGAGCCACCTCCTGGTTCGAGCCCGACCAATTCGCGACGACGAGGCCGGTGACCAACGCTGTCGCCATGACGAGAGCCATCGCGAGCGCCGTCACCTTCCAGGGATTCCACTTGTCCATCACTTCCCTCCCTTGCCGACACCATGAGCCGCGCCGCCCGCGTAGCCGTTCGAGCCGTTCGAGCCGACTTCGAGAGCGCTAGGTTTGCTACCGCTATTGTTGCTGGCAACCGCCCCGGGAACCGCATCGGACGTTTGCTGGTACCGGGCTACCACCTGGCCGAGGCTCTTTTCGTGAACGAGCCCCTGCGCCTTCATCTCCCGGAAGATCTGGCCCCACGTCTGCCCGGCCCGCCGCTTCGAGGCAATCTCTTCGAGCGTGAGTGGTCTGGACGCTTGTGTCGATCCGCTCGAGATCTTCGCGGCCACTCCGGAGCTCTGCGCCTGGTAGAGCGCCGAGGCGACCTTCTGATTGCCGAGCGAGAGCTTGTCATACGCGCCGGACGGGGTCGACGCGACGGGCGCTCTCGGCTTCGTCTGAGCCGCTGCGCCCGCGACTGTGATGATCGTGAGAACCGTCACGATCGCCAGGGTCTGAATCAGGTCTTTTCGTCGCATACTCTACCGATATAGCGACCTGCAGCATGCATGCCAGATCGAGCCTGGAGGAAACTTCAGGATTCATCGCACTTTCTGGCGCGCGAACGGCCGCAGCGGGGGCTCGATTGTGTCAGCCGCATGACAGTTCCGAGTGCATCGCAGGTCGCGGGCGGCACGCGGGTGCCAGCCTATAATCGTTCTGTGATCGACCTCGAAAGCCTCGTCGGCGAGCGGCTGGTGTTCGGTCTCGCCGGCCCGAAGCTGACGGATACCGACGTCAAACTCTTCCGTGAGACGCGCGCGGCCGGGCTCATTCTGTACCGGCGAAACTTCGAATCGCCCGAGCAGCACACGCAGCTCCTGAAAGATCTCGAGTCCGCGCTCGACCGCCGCCTGCTCGTCGCCACCGATCACGAGGGCGGCCGCATCGTGATGCTCGGCCAGGGGACGACGATCTTTCCCGACAACCTCGCGGTGGGGACGGCCGGCGAAGAAGCATTCCCGTACCGCCAGGGCGTGTTCGAAGCTCGTGAGCTGCGCCGACTGGGAGTGGACCTGAATTTCGGCCCTGTCCTCGACGTCCTCACGGATCGCTACAGCCCGAACATCGGGATCCGGTCGTACGGCAAGGATCCCGGCCTGGTGACTCGCTACGGTCTCGCCCGGATCAAGGGCATGCAGAAGGGCGGCGTCTCGGCGTGTGCCAAGCACTTCCCCGGCAAGGGCCACTCGCCTCTCGACGCCCACCTGAAGCTGCCGACGATCGACTCGACATGGGCCGAGATGAAGAGCACGCATCTGCCGCCCTTCCACGCCGCGATCGCGGACGGGATCGACTGCTTGATGACGAGCCATCCGGTCTATCCGAATCTCGACCCCTCGCGCGTGCCGGCGACGTTCTCCCGGCGCATCGTGCACGAGTACTTGCGGCAGGAGGCCGGATTCTCGGGCGTGATCATCTCGGATGACCTCGAGATGGGGGCGATCGGCGAGACGTGCCCGATCGGCGAGGCGACGATCAAGACAGCGGCGGCGGGCCACGACCTCCTGCTCGTCTGCCACACCGAGCCGGCGCAGCGCGCCTCCGCCACGGCGCTCCTGGACGCTTATCGGTCGGGCGCGCTCCCGGTGCGCGATCTCGAGGCATCGGTCGAGCGTATTCGACGCATGCGAGCCCGTCGGACCGTCCGCTTCGAGGGGGGGCCGCCCGCGGCCGAGCCCGACGCCGCGCCGCTCGCGCGCGCGATCGCGACGCGCGCGGTCACCGTCGTCTCGGCCGGCCGGCCCGAGCTGCGGCGCGCGCTGAACGGGCGCGTCGGCGTCGTGTTCCCGCGCTTCTCGGATCTGGCGCCGAGGATCACGATCGAGCCCGAGATCGCGGCCGAGAAAGCGTACATCGCCGGGGCGTTCGGGACGGCCGGTATCACGCCCGAGACACGGCTCGTCGGGATCGAGCCGACCGACACGGAGATCGCCGCCGCCGGAGCCCTGGCCGAGGCATCTGACGCGCTCGTGCTGTTCCTGTTCGACGCCCACCTCTACGCGTCGAACGCGAAGCTGCTC
>DASPZZ010000203.1:0-37325 GCA_035635995.1 Binatia bacterium
GCGGGTCGGCTCGGTGCGAGCGCCGGGCACGACGTTCACCGATCGCGACGTGCCGCCGGGCGGCTATCGGTACGCGGTGACCGCTCACGACACCAGCGTGCGCGCCAACGAGAGCCCTCGCTCGAACGAGGCGAGCGTCACCGTGCCCTGAGCCCTCCCGCGCCTTGACTTCACGCGCAAAAAAGGCAACGATCTCTTCCACGTGAGCGCCGCCGGGGGGACAAAGAATATGAGCCAGACGACGTTTCAGGGTTCGTTCGTCGCATTGGTCACCCCGTTCCGTAACGGAAGCGTCGACGAGGTCAAGTTGCGCGAGCTCGTCGAGTTCCAGATCACCCACGGCACCGACGGCCTGATCCCGTGCGGGACGACCGGCGAGTCGCCGACCCTGAACCACGACGAGCACCACCGCGTGGTCGAGATCGTCATCGAGGCCGCGCGCGGCCGCATCCGTGTGATCGCCGGCACCGGCTCGAACTCGACCGCCGAGGCGATCGACATGACGAAGCACGCGGAGCGGGCCGGCGCGGCGGGCGCGCTCGTCGTGAACCCCTATTACAACAAGCCCACGCAGGAAGGGCTCTACCGCCACTTCCGCGCGGTGGCCGAGTCGGTCGCGATCCCGGTCGTGCTCTACAACATCCAGAGCCGAACCGCGATCAACGTCGAGACCGACACCCTGGCGCGCCTCGCCCGCGACGTGAAGAACATCGTCGGCGTGAAGGAAGCATCCGGCTCGCTCGATCAGATGAGCCAGGTCATCGCGGCGTGCGGACCGGACTTCTCGGTCCTGTCGGGTGACGACAACATCACGCTCCCGCTCCTGGCGATCGGCGGCAGCGGCGTCGTCTCGGTCACCGCGAACATCGTGCCGCGGGAGACCGCCGAGCTCGTGCACGCGGCGCTCGACGGCGACTGGAAGCGGGCCCGCGACCTGCACTACCGGCTCTTTCCGCTGGCGCGCGCGGCCTTCCTGGAGACCAATCCCATCCCGATCAAAGAAGCGATGGCGATGGCCGGCATGCTCGAGCCGGAGTTCCGCCTGCCGATGTGCCGCATGAGCGACGCCAATCGCGAGAAGCTCCGCGCAGTCCTCCAGCCGTACGGCCTCATCAAGTAGCCGCACCATGAGTGTCGCCGACGGGGAGACATCCCCGAACGTCGGGCGCCGAGGCGCCCCGACGGCGAATATCGTTGTCGCCGGCGCCGCCGGCCGGATGGGCCATCGCATCATCGCGTGCCTCGCCGACGCGCCCGACCTCTGCCTCGTCGCCGCGCTCGAGGCGTCCGGCCACGTGGCGCTCGGGCGCGACGCCGGCGAGCTCGCGGGTGTGGGGAAGGCCGGTGTCGCGGTCGGCGGAGACGCCGCGGCGGTGATCACGCGCGACCGGGTGCTGATCGAGTTCTCCGTCCCCGAAGCCTCCCTCGAGCACCTCCGGCTCGTCGCGCAAGCGGGCGCCCGCGCGGTGATCGGCACGACCGGATTCACCGCCGCCCAGCGCGCGGAGGTCGCCGAGCTCGCCCGTCGGGCGGCGATCCTCCTCTCGCCCAACATGTCCGTCGCCACCAACGTCGCCTTCAAGCTCCTCGCCACCATGGCCAAGGCGCTCGGCGACGAGTACGACATCGAGATCACCGAGACCCACCACCGGTTCAAGAAGGACGCGCCCAGCGGCACCGCGCTCCGGATGGCGGAGGTCGTCGCCACCGCGCTCGGGCGCGATCTCGATCAGGTGGCCGTCTACGGCCGGCAGGGGCTGCCGGGCGAGCGCACCAGACCGGAGATCGGAATCCTCTCCCACCGCTCCGGAGACGTCGTCGGCGAGCACACGGTGTCCTTCGGCACGCTGGGCGAGCGGCTCGAGCTGGTGCACAAGGCCCACAATCGCGACACGTACGCGCGCGGCGCGCTGCGCGCCGCCCGGTTCGTCGTGGGCAAGCCGCCCGGGCTCTACTCGATGGCCGACGTCCTCGGCCTGGCGTGACGGGCGGCCATGCAGATCGTGCGGTTCAAGAACGAGACCAATACTTCCTACGGCGCGCTCGAGGGCGGCGTCGCTTCCCCATCGACGAGATCGTGGCGCGGATCGCCCAGGTCATGACGCTCCTGCCGGGAGACGTGATCGCGACCGGGACGCCGGCGGGCGCGGGGCCGCTCGAGCCGGGCGACCGCGTCGAGGTGCGGATCGAGGGGATCGGCAGCCTGAAGAACACGGTCGTGAAGCTCTGATGGGCGACAAGCTCCTGCTGGAGGACGTGCGCTTCTACGGCCAGCACGGCCTGACGCGTGCCGAGCAGGTGGTGGGAGCCTGGTTCTCCGTCGACGTCGAGATGGCCGTGGACCTGGCGTCGGCGGTGGTGTCCGATCAGGTGTCGGCGACGGTGGACTACGGCGCGGTCGCCCGACGGATCGTCGAGATCGGTACCCGGAACCGTGTGAACCTCATCGAGCGGCTGGCCGGGCTGATCGTCGAGGCGCTCCTGCGCGAGTTCCCGGCGCGCGAGATCCGGGTGCGCGTCCGGAAGCTCACCCCGCCGCTCGAGGGCCTCGTGGGAACCCCCGCCGTCGAGCTGACGCGGAGCCGGTCGTGACGCGCGTGTATCTCTCGCTCGGCTCGAACGTCGGCGACCGGCTCGCCACCCTCCGGTCCGCCGTGCAGCGGCTCCACGGGCTCCCGTCGATCCGGTTCGTCGACGCCTCGCCCCTCTACGACGCCGAGCCGTGGGAGAGCGAGCCCGGCCGTCCGGCCGGCGAGCAGCGCTGGTTCCTCAACTGCGTCGTGGCGATCGAGACGTCGCTCGAGCCACGGGCGTTGCTCGCCGCGCTCCAGGCCATCGAGACGTCCCATGGACGGACGCGACTGCCGGGCACGCCCGAGGTTCAGCGGTTCGCGTCGCGGACCCTCGACATCGACATCCTCTTCTATGGCGACCAGGTGCTGAGCGCCGGCGACGACCTCCATATCCCCCACCTGCTCCTCGCCGAGCGCGCCTTCGTCCTGCAGCCGCTGGCGGACCTGGCGCCCGAGCTCGAGCACCCGGTGCTCTATCGCTCGGTCCGTGAGCTGCTCGACGAGCTCGAAGACGAGCACGACGTCCGCGCGGGTGACTACCCGGCGCGCTGGTTCACGGACTGAGCGAGCCCGTGGCCTCCGACGAGTTCCACCGGGCCGCGCTCGAGCACCTCGATGCGCTCTACAACTTCGCCATGTACCTGACGCGGAATCCGCCCGAGGCCGACGACCTCGTCCAGGAAACCTATCTCCGGGCCTTC
The DNA here is from genome assembly GCA_035635995.1 of Binatia bacterium. Classification (GTDB taxonomy): domain Bacteria; phylum Methylomirabilota; class Methylomirabilia; order Rokubacteriales; family CSP1-6; genus AR31. Next base: position 3,275 of record DASPZZ010000203.1, read on the forward strand.
CGGTTTTCCCACCGGTTCCAGCCGGGAACCCACCTCCGAGCCTGGCTGTTTCAAATCTTGAGGAACACTTTTTTGACGTTCTATCGGCTTCGCGAGCGGGAATCGGCGCTCGCGGAGGACGGTGTTCCGACCTGGGACACGCCGATGTTTCACGACGCGCCCGAAGAGTCGAGTGGCGCCGTCGAGGCGCACACGGATCTCGAGCGCGCGCTCCAGCGCCTGCCCGAGGAATTTCGAACGGTGCTCCTACTCGCGGAGGTCGAAGGCCTGGCGCTCGAGGACGTGGCCCGTGTGCTCGCGTGTCCGGTCGGCACCGTCAAGTCGAGGATCTTCAGGGCAAAGGAGCGATTGCGCGGGCTCTTGCGCGACTACAGCAAAGAATGAACGACCACTCGCCCGATTCCGACGAAGCGCTCGGCGCGCGCCTCCGCGCGGAGCTGCCGCGGTATGCGGCACCCACGCACCTGCGCAGCGCGATCGGCGAGGGGGCCGCGGGGGCGCAGCCGCGACCGGCATGGCTGGCTCCAGCCCTGGCGGCCGTCGCCACGGCGCTGGTGCTGGGGCTCGCGTTCCTGCCCCTCTTGCCGCGGATCCTGCCCGCCGACCCGACGGAGCGACTCGTGCGGTCCGTCGTGGCCGAGCACACCCGCGCACTCATGTGGGGCGCCCGGCGTCCCGAGATCGTTCCGGCGGCGCTCCCCTGGCTGACGCAGGAGTCCGGCATCGGGCTCCGTAAGGTCTTCGCCGGCGACGACCGGCTCCTGTTCGTCGGTGCCGAGCCGGTCTACCTCGAGGGGCGCCGCGGCATCGCGCTCTCCTACCGCGACGGCGACGGTCATCTGGTGACCTACACCGTGCTGCCATGGCCGGGCCTACCGCTCCCCGAGCCCCGGCGCGTCCAGATCGACCGGTGGAGGCCGGCGCTCATGAGCGACAGCGGGTTCTCGGCCTGGGTCTGGCGGCAGGGCGACCTCGCCTGCTTCGTAGTGTCCGACATGGTCTCCGAGTCGGACATCGAGCGCTTCAAGGACTACTTCGTCCGCCTCCGCGTCTCGACCGATCCGGTTCCCGCGAATTAGTCGATTCACCATCGGGGGGAGCGGATTCCCTCGACGTGCAGTGCCTCGATCGTAGCGCCGGGCAAAGCCGGCGCGTGAGATGCGCGAGATCCGGTTCGAGCCTTGCCGGCGCCCCGATCTACTGACCGGGCCGGCGAGGGAACCCGGTGGGGGGCAATCGGGGGGAGCGGCGCCGCTCCCCCGATGTCCAACCAGGACCTAATGCACGCTGCCGCCGCCGTCCACGACGATGGTCTGGCCGGTGATGAAGTCGCTGTCGTCCGAGGCGAGGAAGACCAGCGTCCCCACGATGTCCTCCGGCACCTCGGTGCGCTTCAGCATCCGCATCCGAACGTTCGCGTCCTTTCCCTCCTCCGGCATGTTCTTCTCGTTCTCGCCGCTCAGCGTGAACCCCGGCGCGATCGCGTTCACGCGGATGCCGAACTCGCCGAGCTCGCGCGCGAGCGAGCGCGTGAATCCCACCACACCGCCCTTGGACGTCGTGTAGTGGATGTAGTTGGCGACGCCCTTGAAGAAGGTGCCGGAGGCGATGTTGACGATCTTGCCCCGGCCCTGCGTCTTCATGGCCGGGAACACGGCGCGCGAGCACAGAAAGAGCCCACGTAAATTAATCGCCATCACGCGGTCCCATTCCTCGACGGGAATCTCCACGAACGGCCGGCGCTTGAGCGCCCCGTACAGGGCCGCGTTGTTCACCAGGACGTCGATGCGGCCGAACCGCGCGAGGGTCTCGGTGGCGAGGCGCAGCGTGTCCGCCTCGCGCGCGACGTCACACTCGACGCCGAGCGCCTGCGCGCCCCGAGCCTCGAGCTCCTTGACCGTGGGCTTCGGGTCCGCGATGTCCGCCACCACGACCCGGGCGCCCTCGGCCGCCACGCCGAGGCAGTACGCGCGGCCGATGCCCCTGGCGCCTCCGGTGACGATGACGACCTTGTTCTTGAGCCGCATGGCCGGGCTCCTAGCGCTGCAGCTCGAAGGTCTTGACGTAGACCCCGGGGGAGCCCTGCGCGTGCCGCATGTGCGGCCGGATGCGCTGGGTCTCCGGCGCGATGTCCCGCTGGGCGGCCCAGGCGTCGGTCTCGGAGACTTTGGGGTTCTGGAACTCGTAGAACGTGAGATAGGCCGGCGTGCCCGTCACGGCGCGAAAGCGCCGGCCGCGGATCACGCCCGGGACCTTCTCGTAGTTCGGAATGTAGATCGTGTTGTACCAGGTGTTGAAGTCGGCGTCGATCTCCGGGGGCACGTCCATTCGCCCGAGCTGGAGCGCGGGCGCCATGCCGCTCTCGGCCACCGGCGGCGTCACCGTCTTGGGGTGGATCAGCGTGTACACGTTCCGGATGTAGGTCGTGCCGATGACGTCGGGCGAGCAGCGCTTGGTCCAGGCGGTCGGGTTGCTCCGGACGCGCTTGTAGGCTTCGGACTCCAGCGCCGCGACGCTTTCCAGCTCGTAGACGGCCAGATGCTTCGGCCCGCCCTTGACCGCCGCGTAGCGCGCGCCGCTCAGAAAGCCGGGCAGCGCGAGGCGCTCGGCCAGATGCTCCTCGTTGTACCAGCGATCGAAGTCTTTCTCCTTGTCCGCCGGAATGTCCGCCCAGACCATCATGAGCCCCGTGCCCTTCTTGTTCGTCGCCATGGCTGGCTCCTTTCGAGTAGCAGGATCTTAGAACACCGCGCGGGCGAGCGCCATGGCCCGGGGTGGTATAGTCGGTGACCATCCGGGTCCAACGTCTGTGCCCCGATCTCTGGAGGAGACAAACGATGCGTCCGCTCTCGCGCACTCTGATCGTCGTCCTGACCCTCGCCCTCGCGACTCCCTTCATCCGGCCGGCGCCGGCCGCCGAGGACGTCAAGATCGCGCTCGTCGCGCCGCTCTCCGGCCGCTGGGCGCGTCAGGGCCAGCTCAAGAAGATGGGCGCGGAGATGGCCATCGAGGAGATCAACAGCCAGGGCGGGATCAAGGCGCTCGGCGGGGCCAAGATCGTGTTGCGCGAGGCCGACGCCGGCGACAGCGTGGAGAAGGCGGTGAGCGCCGCCCAGCGCGTCCTCACGCGCGAGAAGATCAGCGCCGGAATCGGCTCCTGGCTCAGCTCGTTCACGCTCGGCGTAACCGAAGTGGCCGAGCGGCTGCAGGTGCCGTGGCTCTCGCTCTCCTACGCCGACAGCATCACCGAGCGCGGGTTCAGGTACACGTTCCAGACTTCGCCGGTCTCGTCCCTCCAGGCCGAGCAGGCCCTCGACCTCGTCACCGACCTCGCCAGGAAGAACAACCGGCCGATCAAGAAGGCCGGCATCGTGGGGGACAACACCGCGGCCTCGATGTTCTTCTACAAGCCGCTGCGCGAGAAGCTCCTGGCCGCCAAGGGCATCGAGCTGGTCGTGGACGACGTGTGGACGCCGCCGCTGGCCGACGCCACCGCGATCGTGCAGAAGCTCCGATCGGGCCAGCCCGACATCGTCTTCTACGGCGCCACCAACTTCCCGGATTCGATCCAGGTCTTGCAGAAGATCAAGGAATTCGGCGTGAAATCGCCGATCCAGGGCGTCGGCGCCTGGCTGGTGACTCCGGAGTACGTGAAGGCGGTCGGCAAGGAGGTGCTCGACAACATCCAGACGGTCGTGGCCGCCCATCCGATGAAGGGCCAGGAGGAGCTCGTCAAGAAGTTCAAGCAGCGGACGGGCGAGCCGTTCATGACCCAGGATCCGCTCTGCACCTACGCCCACGTGTGGCTCATCAAGGAAGCGATCGAGCAGGCGAAGTCGGCCGACCCCAAGGCCATTCGCGACGCCCTGGCCAAGATCGACATCTCCTCGGGGCCGGCGGTCAGCGCCTTCTACCCGAGCCGGGTGAAGTTCGACGAGCGGGGCCGGCGGGTGGGCGCCACGCCGCTCATCGTGCAGTGGCAGGACGGCGAGCCCTTCACGGTCGTCCCGACCGCCGTCGCCACGCGGCCGATCGTCTGGCACAAGTAGCCGGGGTCCGCTAGGCCCCGGTGGTCCTCGCCGAGCTCGTCCAGTACGTCGCGACCGGACTGCTCGTCGGCGGCGTCTATGCGCTGATGAGCATCGGGCTGGCGCTCATCTTCGGCGTCATGCGCGTCGTCAACTTCGCCCAGGGCGACTTCATGATGCTCGGGATGTACCTGACGTATTTCTACGCGATGTCCGGCTCGGTCGATCCGCTCCTGGGCGCGATCCTGACCATCCCACCGTTCTTCGCGCTCGGCTGGGCCGTCCACCGGGGCCTGCTCGCGCGCGTGACCGGCGGCGGCGATCCCCAGCGGCAGATGGACGCTCAGCTCATTCTCACGCTTGGTTTATCGCTGGTGATCACCAACGCGACGACGATGATCCTCTCGCCGACGCCCCTGGGCATCCGCACCGCCTACGCGACGCAAGCGTTCGCGCTGGGCCCCGTGCTCTTGAATCAGGCGCGCTCTTACGCGTTCGCGATGGCGTTGCTGCTCGCCGCCGCCGTGTACGTCTTCCTGACCCGGACCGATCTGGGCAAGGCGCTGCGGGCCTCCGCCGACGACCCCGAGGCGGCCAGCTACCAGGGGATCGACGTGCGGGCGATGCACGGGCTGGCGTTCGGCACCGGCATCGCGCTGGTGGCGGCGGCCGGCGGCCTGCTGGCGACCTACTACCCGATCGAGCCAACCGTGGCCGGCAATTTCATCGTGCTGATGTTCGTGGCGGTCGTCCTGGGCGGGCTCGGCAGCATCCCGGGCGCCTTCGTGGGCGGCCTCGTCATCGGGCTCGTGCAATCGCTCACGCTGCTCGTCCTGCCCTTCCAGCTGCAGAACACCGGCGTTTTCATCGTCTTCCTGCTCGTCCTCTACCTCCGGCCCCAGGGCCTGTTCGGGCGCCGGGCGCGGACCGTGTAGTCGTGGCGTCCAGAGGGCGGGGCTGGCTCGCCATCGTCGCGGTCGTTGCGGTGGGCGTCGCCCTCACGTTGCTGGTCCAGGAGCGCTACCACCACCGCGTCCTGACGCTGGTCTTCCTGTGGGCCGCGATGGGCCTGGCCTGGAACATCATCAGCGGTTACGCGGGGCAGATCTCGTTCGGTCACCAGGTGTTCTTCGGCATCGGGGCCTACGTCACGGTGCTGCTGGTCGTGAAGGCGGGGCTCACGCCGTGGATCGGCATGGGCGTCGCCGTCGCCGTCGCGGTGCTGGCCGCCGTGCTCATCGGCATGCCCACCTTCCGCCTGGCCGGGATCTACTTCGGCCTGGCCACGCTTGCCTATCCGCTGATCTTCCGCATCGTGATGGACTGGCTCGGCTACCAGGAAGTCGCCATCCCGATGAAGCGCGAGCAGCCGGGCTGGTTCATGCAGTTCAACGAGCCGCGGAGCTTCGATCTCCTCGCGCTGGGCGTGCTGGCGGCGACGCTGGTCCTGTCGCGCGTCATCGAGACGTCACGACTCGGCTACCGGCTGCGCGCGATCAAGGAAAACGAGCAGGCGGCCGAGGCGATGGGCGTGGACAGCTTCCGCTGCAAGATGGCGGCGTACATGCTGAGCGCCGCGCCGGCGGCGGTCGTCGGCGCCGTCTACATCCACGCGATCCTGTTCATCGTGACGCCCGAGGCCGTCTTCGGCCTGCTCGTGATCTCGCAGACGCTCGTCGTGTGTCTCGTGGGCGGAAGCGGCACGCTATGGGGGCCGCTCGTCGGCGCGGCCCTCATGGTGCCGGTGAGCGAGATCCTCGACACGACGGTCGGCGATCGCCTGCCCGGCATCCAGGGCGTCGTCTACGGCGCCGCGCTGATGCTGATCATGCTGGGCGCCCCCGAGGGGCTGTACTGGCGCGTGCGCCATGCGTTCCGCGCGCGCGGCGGCGGCGAGGCGACGCGCATCGCCATCGTCGCGCCGCCGGCCGAGGACGGGGCCGCGGCCGTACCGACGGAGACCGTCCTCCTCGAGGTCCGGGGCGTGTCGAAGGCGTTCATCGGCCTGCAGGCCCTGTCGGACATTTCCTTCGACGTGCGGGAGCGCGAGATCCTGGGCGTGATCGGGCCCAACGGCGCCGGCAAGACCACGCTCTTCAACGTGCTCAACGGCTTCCTCGTCCCCGATCGCGGTGAGGTGCGCTTCCTCGGCCAGGCGGTGACCGGCCTGCGACCGAGCGCGCTCTGCCGTCGTGGAATCGGGCGGACCTTCCAGGTCCCTCGCACGTTCCAGCACCTCACCGTGCTGGAAAACGTCATGGTCGGCGCCTTCGTGCGCGTGGGCCCGGTGCACGTCGCGGCAAGCACGGCGCGCTCGGCCCTCGCGAAGGTCGGGCTGGCCGATCGCGCCGACGCGCTGCCGACGGGCCTCACGACGCTCGATCTGCGGCTGATGGAGCTGGCGCGCTGCCTGGCGACGGCGCCGAGGCTCGTGCTGCTCGACGAGCCGCTGGCCGGACTCTCCGGTGACGGCGTGGCCGTCATGATCAGTGTCATCCGCGGTGTCCGGACGCGCGGCGTGACGGTCGTCATCATCGAGCACACGATGCAGGCCCTGCTCAGGCTCGCCGATCGCCTCATCGTGCTCGATCAGGGTCGGCGACTCGCGGCGGGCGCGCCCGGTCAGGTCACCCAGGACCCGGCGGTGATCGAGGCCTACCTCGGCAAGCGCTGGCTCGCCCGGATGGCGGCGCGCTGATGCTGACGATCGCCGGGCTCGCGGTGTCGTACCAGGGTCTTCACGCCCTCGTGGAGGTGTCGCTCGAGGTCGGCGACGGCGAGTTCGTGACGATCGTGGGTCCGAACGGCGCCGGCAAGACGACCTTGCTCAAGGCCATCTCCGGCACGGCCCCCGCGGAGGCCGGCCGCGTCGCCTATCGAGGGCGGGATCTTGGCGCGCTCCGGCCGAGCGAGCGGGCCGCTCTCGGGATCGCCCACGTCCCGGAAGGCCGGCGCGTCTTCCCCTCGCTCACCGTCATGGAGAATCTCGAGCTCGGCTCCTACCGCCGCGCCGCGCGCGCGGGCCGTGCGCAAGCGCTCGACGAGGTCCTCGGGCTCTTCCCGATTCTCCGTGAGCGGCACCGCCAGCTCGCCGGCTCGCTGTCCGGCGGCGAGCAGCAGATGCTGGCGCTCGGCCGCGGGCTCATGGCACGGCCCGACCTGCTCCTGCTCGACGAGCCCTCCCAGGGTCTGGGTCCGCGCATCGTCGAGCAGATCTTCGAGACCATCGACCGCATCCGGCGTGAGCGCCGCCTCACGATCCTGCTCGTCGAGCAACGCGTGGTGGAGGCCCTCGAGCTGTGCGACCACGGGTACGTCCTCGAGACCGGTCGCGTCGTGCTCGCGGGCCGGCGCGAGGCGCTCCTGGCCGACGCCCGGGTGCAGCGCGCGTACCTGGGGGCCTGACGACGTGGCGGTGACCGCGCCGCGTCGGGCGGAGTGAGCCTCAGCCCGTCTGCATCGGCAGCGACGGGTCGGCGGCCCACTCGGAGAGCGAAGCGTCGTACACGGCCACCTGGTCGTGGCCGAGCAGCGTCAGCACGAAGGCGTCGCTGCTCGCCGCGATACCGCCGCCACAGTAGGTGATCACCCGCCCCGCCGCGAGCGCCCCGGCCTCGGCGAACCGCTCGCGCAGGACCTCGGCCGGCAGGTACGCGTGGGTCTTCGGATCGACCAGCGTCCGCGCGGGGACGTTCGCGCTGCCGGCGATGTGCCCGGGCCGTCCGTAGCTGACGCCCTCGGTGCCGCGGTGCTGCTCCTCCGAGAGGGCGTTGAGCACGCAGGTGGCCCGCTCGCCGAGGCCCGCGAGCACCGCGCTCTTGCCGACGAACAGCCCGGGCCGCGGCCGCGCCACGAAGCGGGCCGGCGGGTATGCGCCGGGCTCGGTGGAGGTCGGTCGTCCCTCGGACGTCCACTTGCGCCAGCCGCCGTTCAGCACGGCCGCGTCGTCGAAGCCGACCGCGCGCAGCATCCACCACACGCGCGCCGCCCACATGTTCACCGCGCGGTCGTACAGCACGACGCGCGTCCCCTCGCCCACTCCGAGCCGCGCCATCACCGCCGCCAGCTGCTCGTCCGGCGGCATCATGTAGAGCAGGGGCGACGCGCGGTCGCAGAGATCGTCGGTGAGGTCGGCGAATCCGCTGCGCGGGATGTGTCCGGCCGCCCACTCGGCGCGCCCGGACTCGGCGCGATAGCCGCCCTCGGGGCGAGGGTGCAGGATCGTCGTGCACTCGAGCACGCGCAGCGTCGGGTCGTCGAGGTGCGCCGCCAGCCAGTCCGTCTCGATCAGGAACTGCGGGTTGGTCCAGGCCATGGCGCGCAGCGTAGCCCCGCGCGCGAAGGCGAGTCAAGGCCGCTCGGCGGCCCTTCGGCTCTGCCCTACGGGAGCAGGTCGGAGACGATGACGCTCGCCCCCGGCGCCGCCAGCGGCGTCACCCGATCGTCGGGGCCGAGCGCGAGCGAGGTCCCGTAGCGCCAGCCGAACGGCGCCGCGCCGTCCCGCACGGGTCCGCGGTAGACCTCCAGGCGGCGGTCAGGGAGATTCACGATCCAGTAGTCGGCAATGCCGGCCCGGGCGTAGAGACTCCCCTTGCGGTCGCGATCGAACCCAAGGCGGGAGAGCGCGACCTCCACCACGAGGACCGGGCGCGTGGGGTGCGCGTCGCGGTAGTCGCGCGGATCTCCGGGCACGACCGCCACGTCCGGCTCGGGCTCGGACTCGTCGTCGAGCGCCACCGGCATCTGTGATCGAACGTCCCAGCCGAGGCCGAAAACCTCGGTCAGGACGCGGTCGACCAGGCGGATGCTCGTCGCGTGGGGACTGTATTGCGGCTCCTTGCAGATCATCGCGCCGCCGAGTAGCTCGACGCGATCTTCCGGCCCGAGGATTTCCGCCTCGACGAGCCGCTCGTATTCTACCCGGGTCCACTTCCGCGCCTGCACGTCCATCGGTGCGAGAGTAACGCCCATCGAGCCCGGCTCGCAATGTGTTGGAAGCTGGACAGGCCGGGCGACACGAGACGCCGATCCCGCGCCGCGGCTATGATGCTGGGAGTGGCCCAACCCCTGAGCCGCACCCTGCCGGACCTGCTGGACGAGATCGCCGGACGTGACCCGGCGCGCGAGTTCATCGTCGGAGGCGCCGAGCGCCTGACCTACGCCGAGACGCGGACGCGGGCCCGGCAGCTCGCGAAGGGCCTCCACCGCCTCGGCGTGCACCGAGGCGACAAGGTCGCGGTCCTGATGCCGAATCGCCCGGAGTGGCTGCTGGCCGCCTTCGGGGTGACGCTGCTGGGCGCCACGCTCGTCCCGATCAGCACGTGGTCGCGCGCGCGCGAGCTCGCCTACGTGCTGGATCACTCGGACGCCACGACGCTGATCACCGTGGACCGCTTCGCCGGCCAGGACTATCTCGGCATGCTGGCCGAGCTGGGCGGACCCGGGTCCGACCGCCTGCCGGGCCTGCGGCGGGCGGTGGTCCTTGGGCGCGCGGACGGAGCGCGCGGCGGCGCGGTGCGCGCGTTCGACGACCTGTGGGATCTGGGCGCCGCCGTCAGCGACGCCGAGATCGACGCCGCCCAGCGCGCGGTCGGCGCGGACGACGTCGCGTACATCCTCTACACCTCCGGCACGACCTCCACACCCAAAGGGGTCCAGCTCGGCCACGGCGGCCTCGTCGAGAACATGTGGACCATCGGCGAGCGTCAGCACCTCACGCCGGCGGACCGGATGTGGATGGGCATCTCGCTCTTCTGGAGCTTCGGCGGCGCGAACGCGCTCCTCGCCGTGATGACCCACGGCGGCACGCTCGTGCTGCAGGAGTCCTTCGACGCCGGTGGCGCCCTGGCGCTGATCGAGCGCGAGCGCTGCACGGTCTACTACGGCACCCCGAACATCGCGCTGGCGCTCACGGAGCATCCCGACCGCCCGCGCCGCGATCTGTCCTCGCTGCGCACCGGCGCCGCCATCGGGCCGCCGCCCGCGATGCAGATGGTGATGGATCTGGGAGCCCGCGAGATCTGCAACGTCTACGGTCTGACCGAGTGCTACGGCAATTGCTCGGTCACCGACGCCCGCGACTCCGTCGACACGCGCCTCGCGACCGTCGGGGCCCCGCTGCCGGGCATGGACGTCCGCATCGTCGATCGCCAGACACGGCGCCGACTGCCGCCGGGCGAGGTCGGCGAGATCCTCGTCCGCGGCCGTCTCACCCCGGGCTACTACAAGGACCCGGAGAAGAACGCGGCCGCGTTCGACGCCGACGGCTTCCTCGTGACCGGCGACCTCGGCTTCATCGGCGATGACGGTTACCTGCGATTCCGCGGCCGGATCAAGGAGATGATCAAGACCAGCGGGATCAACGTGGCGCCGCTCGAGGTCGAGGAGGTCCTGCTCGGCCATCCCGCCGTCGAGCAGGCGTACGTGGTCGGCCTGCCCGATCCGCGCCGGGAGGAGATCCTCGCCGCCGTGATCGTCCTCCGCGACGGCCACGACGTCCTGCCCGACGCGCTGAGGACCTTCTGCAAGGAGGCGCTCGCCGCGTTCAAGGTGCCCCAGGAGTTCCGCGTGCTGCGGCGGAACGAGCTCCCCGTCACCGACACCGGCAAGGTGCAGAAGCTCCGCCTGGCCGAGATGCTCGCGAAAGAGCGCAGCCCCACGGGCGCATGAGAAGCCTCCTGCCGAACGACTGGCGGCGCAACGTCTGGGCCCTCACGCTGACCGTCTTCATCTCCTTCGTCGGCTTTCAGTTCTTCTCGCCGTTCCTGCCGCTCTACATCCGCGAGCTCGGCGTGACGGATCCCGCGAAGATCGCGCTCTGGGCTGGCGCCCAGGCGGCGGTCACGCCCGCGATGTCGGGGATCCTGTCGCCGGTCTTCGGCCGCCTCGCCGATCGCTTCGGCCGCAAGATGATGCTGATCCGCTCGCTGGTCGGCTTCGTCGTCATCGTCGCGGCGATGGGGCTCGTCACCTCGGTGGAGCAGCTCTTCCTCGCGCGCGTGGTCATGGGCCTCTTCGCCGGCTTCACGCCGATGGTGATGGCGCTGGCCACCACCTCGGCGCCGCGGGACAAGGTGCCGGCGGCGATCGGCATGGTGCAATCGGCCCAGCTCCTGAGCGTCGCGATCGGTCCCGCCATCGGCGGCTACGTCGCGTCGCACTTCGGGATCCGCTACGCCTTCTTCGCGACGGCGGGACTCTGCGCGCTGGCGCTCGTCGGGCTGATCGTGCTGTTCCAGGAAGTCGCGCCGGGCGCGCCGGGGGCTCCGCGGCAACCGACGCCGAAGGTTCCGCTCCGGCAAGTGTTTCAGTACCCACACTTCTCCGTGGTGATGGCGCTGCTCTTCATCTCGCAGTTCCTGGACCGGGGTCTGGCGCTCTTGATCCCGCTGCAGGTCGCGCACATGCCGGGCGTCGAGAAGATCGCGGCCATCTCCGGCACGATCATCTCGGTCGGCGCCATCGCCGCGACGGCCTCGGCCAACGTCGCCGCGCGGCTCGCGCGCGAGGTGCCCGAGGCGCGACTGCTCCTGATCGGGCTGCTCGTCGGCGGCCCGCTCTGCGCCGCCATGGCCCTGCCGGGCGGCTGGCCCATGCTGCTCGTGCTGCGGACGCTGACCGGGCTCTGTCTGGGCGCCGCGATCACGCTGACGTACTCGCTGGGCGCCGCCATCGTGCCCGCGGAGCATCGCGGTGCGGCGTTCGGCTGGCTGGGTCTCGGACTGCAGATCGGCACCGCGGCCAGCCCCCTCGCGAGCGGGGCCCTGGCCGCCGTCAGTATTCCCGGCGCGTTCCTGTTCGACGGCGCGCTCGCCTGGGTCGCGGCCGCGCTGCTCCTCTTCGGCGCGCGCGGCCTACGCTCGCGGCGCGCTCACTCGTAGCGCGGCCGGCGCTTCTCGCGAAACGCCGCCACCCCCTCTTTGAAGTCGGCGCTCGCCCGCACGCGGTCGCCGAGCTCCTGCTCCAGCGCCTCGCGCGACAGCGCGTGCTCGCCGGCGGTGGCGCTGATCTGTCGCTTCACCGCCTGCACGGCGGCCGGGCTGTTGGCGGCGATCGCCTCCGCGGTCTCGAGCGCCCAGGTCATGAGACCCTCCGCGGGCACGACGCGGTTGACGAGCCCGAGGCGCGCGGCCTCCACGGCGTCGACGAGCCTGCCGGTCAGCAGGAGATCCATCGCGTGGACGTAGCCGATCTGCCGGACCAGCTTTATCGTCGCGCCGCCGAATGGATAGATCGACCACCGGACTTCCGGCAGCCCGAAGCGGGCGTGCGGGGCCGCCGCGCGCACGTCGGTCGAGAGCAGCAGCTCGACGCCGCCGCCGACGCAGTCGCCGTTGACGGCGGCGACGATCGGCTTGGAGAACACGTGGTGCTTCAGCAACGCGTGACCGACGACCTGTGCCGTCTCCGGCGCCGCCGAGAGGTCACCGCTCATGTCGGCGCCGGCGCTGAAGGCGCGCTCGCCGGCGCCGGTGAGGACGATGCAGCGGCAGCTCCCGCGCTCGAGCTCGTCCCAGAGCCGCGCGAGGTCCGTCATCATCTGGCGGGACATGGCATTGAGCCTGGCCTGATTGTCGATGGTGAGGATCACGACGTGGCGGCTGTGCTCGCGAACCCGGATCTCCATGGTCAGTCGCCTTTCAATCCCGGGACGACGACGATCTTTCCGTGGGCGCGGCGATCGGTCAGGAGCCGGATCGCCTCGACGCTCCTCTCGAGGGGAAGGCGGTGCGAGATGCACGGCCTGAGCTTGCCCTCTTCGTACCAGCCCAGGAGCTCGTCGACCGAGCGGCGGAGCTTGTCGGGCGCGTGCCAGCGGAAGTACCGCAGCGAGGTTCCCAGCGCGGCCCGGTTCTTGACCAGGAGACGGTTCGCGGGAATCTGCTGAACCCCGCCCACGAAGCCCACTATCAGAATTCGGCCGCCCCAGCCGAGCGACGACAGCGCCGCGTCGAAGAGGTCGCCGCCGACCGGATCGAAGCACACGTCGGCGCCCTTGCCGTCCGTCAGCGCCATCACCCGATCGGTCAGCTTCTCCGTCGTGTAATTGACGAGGGCGTCGGCGCCGCGCTCGCGGGCCACCGCGAGCTTCTCGGCGGTGCTCGCGGCCGCGATCACGCGCGCGCCCATCGCCTTGCCGATCTCGACCGCCGTGAGACCGACGCCTCCGGCGGCGCCCAGGACGAGCAGCGTCTCACCGGCCTCGAGCCGGCCCTGCCAGCGGAGGGCCACGTGGCTCGAGATGTACGCGACCGGAAAGGCGCCGGCCTCCTCGAAGCTCATCCCGGCCGGAATGGGAAACGTCTCGAACTCGGGAGCCACCGCCATCTCGGCGAGCCCGCCGTAGGCGAGAATCGCCATCACGCGATCGCCGGGCTTGAGCCGCGTCACCCGCTGGCCGCAGGCGGCGACGACACCCGCGGTCTCGAGCCCCGGGCTGAAGGGCAAGTCGGGCCGCGTCTGATACCGGCCCGCGGTCATCAGGGCGTCGGCATAGTTCACCGCCGTCGCCTTCACGGCGATCAGCACGTCGTCCGGGCCCGGGGCGGGTACGGCCACCTCCTCGACCCTGAGATCGTCCACCGCTCCCCACGCGCGACAGATCACGGCACGCATTTTGCGCATGTTGTGCGAGACCTCCACGCTAGGGGCTCGTGGCGATATACTGCGGTGGCCGGCGCGCCTTCGTCGCCTGCTCGAACGCGTACGCGAGCTTGATGAGCGTCGGTTCGCTCCAGGCGCGCCCCATGAACGTGATCCCGACCGGAAGACCCATCGCGGCGCCCGCCGGAACGCTGATGAGCGGGTAGCCGACCAGCGCCGCGCTCTTGGCGCTGCTGCCGCGGAACTGATCGCCGTTGACGAGGTCGACCGGCCACGCCGGCGTGGTCGTCGGCGCGATCATCGCGTCGAGCTGATGCTCGTCCATCGCGGCGTCGAAGCCTTCCTTTCCCCCCAGGCGGCGGCACTTCTCGAGCGCCTCCAGGTACTCGGCCTCGGTCAGCCCGCCCTTGGCCTGCGCGCGGACGAGCAGCTCCTGACCGAAGAACGGCAGGTTCTCGCGGGCGTTGCGCTTGTTGAACTCGATGATGTCGTCGAGCGTTCGCACCGGCGCACCCGGCGCCACGCCGGACAGGTACGCGTTCACCCCGGCTTTGAACTCGTAGAGGAGGACGATGATCTCGGCGGACGTGAGGGCGGCGCGATCGAAGTTGGGGATCTTGACGGGGTCGACGATCACCGCGCCGCTGTTTCGCAGGACGTCGATGGCCTGGTCGGCGACCGCGTCGGCCTTCGGGCTGTAGCCGAAGTACCCGTCCCGGGGCACGCCGATGCGGGCGCCGCGCAGTCCGTTTGAATCGAGGAACCTCACGTAGTCGGTCTGCGACTGGCCGGCGCTCGCCTGCGTGGCGGCGTCACGCGGATCCACGCCGACGAGCGCCCCGAGGACCGTGGCCGCGTCGGCGACCGTACGCCCGAAGGGACCCACGGTGTCCTGCGTCGCCGAGATGGGAATCACACCCGCCCGGCTCGTGAGCCCGACCGTCGGCTTGATGCCCACCACTCCGTTCACGCCCGAGGGACAGATGATCGAGCCGTCCGTCTCGGTGCCGATCGCCACCGTCACGAGGTTCGCCGCCACCGCGATCGCCGAGCCGGAGCTGGACCCGCAGGGCGTCCGATTGAGCGCGTAGGGGTTTCGCGCCTGGCCGCTCCGGGCGCTCCAGCCGCTGGAGGCCGGCGTCGACTTGAAGTACGCCCACTCGCTCATCGAGGCCTTGCCGAGAATGACGGCCCCCGCCTGCCTGAGCCTCTGGGCGATGGTCGCGTCCTCGCGCGGCCTGGCGCCGACCAGCGCCAGCGCCCCCGCCGTCGTCTCCATCTTGTCCGCGGTGGCGATATTGTCTTTGAGGAGGACGGGGATGCCGTGGAGCGGGCCCCGCGGGCCCTTCGCGCGCCGCTCCTCGTCGAGAGCGCGGGCGATGGAGAGCGCGTCGGGATTGGTCTCCTGAACCGAGCGCAGCGTGGGGCCGTGGCGGTCGATCGCCTGGATCCGCACGAAATAGATCTGCACCAGCGACTCGGAGTCGAGACGCCCGGCCTGCATCGCCGCCTGGAGCTCGGCGATGCTGATCTCCTCGACGTTGACATCGGACCGCGATGCCCCGACGCCGGCACACGCCCCGAGGAGCGGCATGACGCTCATGCCGGCGGCCATCATCCCGCCGGTCCGCAAGAAGTCTCTGCGCGTCGAGCCTGTGCGAGCCTCACCCATGACGATCTCCCTGGCGCGTGACGTGAGAAGCGAGGCCACGATAATATCCATTCGTCGACGCGCAGTCACGAGAACGCGCGAGCACGTCGGCCTCAACCGAGCCGCCAAGGACCGGAGCCCGTTCGAGGATCTCCCGAAGGTCGTGGTGCTCGCCAAGCTGCCCAACGTCGCCCTGAAGGCCTCCGGTATGCCGTCGCTGTCGGCGCAGAGCTACCCGTTCCGCGACCTTCATCCGTACATTCGCCAGCTCGTCGACGCGTTCAGTCCGCGACGGACCTTCTGGGGCACGGACCTGACCCGGATGCCGTGCTCCTACCGTGAGTGCATCACGCTGTTCACCGAGGAGCTCCCGTGGCTCAAGGGGGCGGACCTCGAGAGGGTGATGGGCCGAGGCGTGTGCGAGTGGCTGGGCTGGCCGCTCCCGGCCGCGTGACCGCCCCCTCCAGAGTCTCCCGGCCGTAATTTGTCATCGGTCTGGGAACTGCTGCGCCACCCTGTCCAGTGTCTGACCACTCACTCTGCGAGCCCACGCCCCGCAAGTCCCCGAGAAATCGGAAAGAGCTCATCCGGAGAGCCGCTGGCATCGGCCGTGCAGCCGAGGACGCCGTGAACGGTGGCATCGAGATCCGCCGGAAGATCGACTAGACGGAGCGTCCCATGACACGATCGATCCTGACCGCTCTCGGCGTCCTCATGCTCGTGGGGGCGACCGGGACGTCCGCCGAACCCCCGTGGAAGCCAGAGGCTCCGCCCGCGATAGCGTCGGCGCCTTCACCGAGCGCCTACGAATCGTTGTCGCCCGGCAACAAGAGAATCGCGACCGCGCTTTTCGAGGCCCAGAAGACCTTGACCGCCGCGACGCCGACGCCGTCGCTGACGCTCGATCAGATCGCGCGAGAGCGCCGGAGCGGCAAGAGCTGGGGCGACATCTTCCAGAGCATGAAGTCGCAGGGCCTGATCCAGGCCGAGACTCTCGGTCAGGTCCTCGGCCGCTACGACCGCGCCCGACACTCGCGCAGCTGAGATTCCGGCCCGCCGTCGAGATCTGCCGCTCGCCCCGGCACCGACCCGGCCTCGGCGCGCGTCGACGCGCGCCCTCAGCGAGCCCGCGTGCCTTGGCGCGACGGCTCTCGCGCGCACGCAGGCGGGTTTCCGCTCGATTCCTGCTGAAGAAGTGGGACCAACCGGCGTGCGAGCGTCTCGCCCACCACTCGGTGGCCGGCGGAATTCAGATGCCCATCCCTCCGGAAGAACGGGTTCTCGCCTCGCCGTCGGGCGCCGCGAAGCGGCGTCAGCGCCTCGACGTGCAGAATCTCCTCGCGCTCGAACCACGAGACAAACTGTTGCTCGATGTCGTCGAGGGCTGAACGCGCCGACTCCTCGGGGCGTAGCACCTGGCTTCGCTCGGGAATCACCAGCACGACCAGCTGCGCGCCCAAGCTGCGCGCGTCCCTCCGCGCGATCAGCAGCAACTGCTCAGTGATCCTGAGTGGGCGTGACTCTCCCTCCACGACGGGGGACGAGGGCTCGAGCAGACCGGCCTGAGTCAACAGAGGTCGCGAGAGCAGCGCCTTGATCTGCCATACAGACAGTGTGTAGAGGTGACTGATGCTGGCCAGCCAGATCTTGGTGCCCAGCCAGAGACGCCGGGCGAACGTGAAGCGATGCTCGGCCAACCCGACGCCCCCGGCGTCTTCCGTGACGAGCGGCAATCGAACGTTGTCCGAGAGGTCGTTACCCGGATAGAGCCCGAGGACGACCCAGCAAGGTCGCACGCGCGCTCCGTAACGCCGAAGCGTGAGCACCTCCTGGTGTGTTCCGTACGCCGAGACCGCCAGGTTGATGACCTCGAAACGTCGGTCGGGCAGAAGGCGCTCCAGGTCCCGCCGGAGCACCGCTCCGTACGTCTCTTCGTAGGGAACCTGGAGCCCTTCCGTTTGACTGTCTCCAACGAGCAGGATCCGCGTGACACCCGGTGCCGGGCTGGGACCGGGAATCGGACCGCGAAAGCCCCAGGCATTGTAGGCCACGTCGACGGAGTACTCGTTCTCCTTCGCGTAGAGGAATCGAGCGGATGGGCGATTGACGAAGTAGAGCTGGTCGTCGAGCTGGATGTGCTGGAGTGGCTGCGGAGCCACGAATCGGATGCAGACCTCGGCGAGGAGCGCCGCCGCGACGACACCGAGGGCGAGGGCGATCAGACGGCCTACGACATTCTTCACGCGCACCGCCTCACGCTTCTCCACGCTCGTTCACGATCCGCCCACTCGTGAGCCGCGCCCTTCTGACCGGCCGTGAATGCCAACCGATGCTATCGCGTTGGTCCCAGGAGAGACAACCCCCGGGTCGAGGCGGGTCGACGGGCAGTCGAGCCCTCCCGGCGCCGGAGGGGAATTCGGCAGTAGTCGGCGCGAGGACGAGTGTCGTAAACTGCGGCCGAAGCCCATGCGCCCGCAGAGTATCGACGAGGTAGCCCATCGAGTCCGTCAGTTCTACGAAGCGTGTTCGTTCCCGGGCTATGAGGAGGTCGAGACGCCATTCGACCTGGCCGAGAAGGCCGGGCGCGGCGTCTACATGCAGCTCCTGGATCGGCGGCTGCCCTGGTCGGCGCGGGTTCTGGACGCGGGCTGTGGTACCGGACAGCTCGTCAACTTTCTCTCGATGATGGAGCGCCAGGTCGTCGGCATCGACCTCTGGTACAATTCGCTCCGCAAGGGGCAGGCGCTCAAGGAACGGTTCGAGCTCGGCTCGGCCCGGTTCGTCCAGATGAACCTTTTCCGGCCGGCCTTCCGGGAGCAGAGCTTCGACTACGTCTTCTCGAACGGCGTGCTCCACCACATGGCGGATGCCGTTCGGCGATGAGAAGAAGCGCATCTGGTTCATGGACCAGTATTGCCACCCCCACACGAAGACCTTCAGCGTCGGCGACGTGCTCCGCTGGTTCAAGGAGAACGGCGTGGAGTACGTCAACTCGTTGCCGAAGATCAATCCGGGAGAGCATCTCACCTCGGCAGAGCGCCTCTTCGCCTGCAGCTGTGGATTCTTGGTGGCCGCACCGGCAGGCCCGCGAGGCCCGGGGGGGACGATGATCGCCAAGGTGCGGGCCCGGCTGCTCATCGCCACCGAGCTCCTCAGCTTCCTCTGGGCGGTCCGTCTGTGGTGGCTGATCCCGATGGTGCTCATCCTGCTCGCGAGCTCGGTCATGCTCATTCTCGCCTACAGCAGCTCGCTCGCGCCGTTCATCTACGCGGTGTTCTAGCCGTGGCGCGACTTCGGGCGATCCTCGGCTGGATCTGGGCTCGGTGGGAGCCCATCGCGCGCGCGATCGGAGATTTCCAGGCGCGGCTGCTGCTGCTGGTTGTGTATTTCGTCGTAACGCCACCCTTCGCGGTCGGCGCGCGACTGCTACGCGGGCGGTTCGGTGGCGGCCCCCACGACGGAGCTGCGTTCTGGACGGAGCGGCCGCCGACGGAGAACACGCTGCCGGCGGCCAGCCGGCAGTACTGACGCCGGGATGTACATCCTGGGGATCTCCTGTTTCTTTCACGACGCGGCCGCCGCCCTCGTCCGTGACGGCCAGCTGGTGGCGGCCGTGGAGGAGGAGCGCTTCACCCGAAAGAAGCACGACCCCGAATTTCCGGTCAACGCGATTCGCCACGTGTTGGCGGCGGCCGGCATCGAATCCGCCGACCTCGACTATGTCGTCTTCTTCGAAAAGCCCTTCCGCAAGTTCGAGCGAATTCTGATGACGGCGCTCGGGACCTACCCGCGGGGGGGCCGAGTCTTCCGCAGCGCCATGACGACCTGGCTCACCGACAAGCTCTGGGTAAGCGCGCTCATCGCCGAGCGCGTCGGGGTTCCGCGCAGCAAGATCCTCTTCTCCGAGCACCATCTCTCGCACGCCGCCAGCGCGTTCTTCTGCTCGCCCTTCGAGGAAGCCGCGTTGATGACGGTGGACGGCGTCGGGGAGTGGGCCACCGCGACGGTGGGACGCGGGAGAGGCACGGACCTCCAGCTCACGCGGGAAGTGCGGTTCCCGCACTCCATCGGGCTGCTCTACTCGACCTTCACGGCCTTCCTCGGCTTCGAGGTCAACGAGGGCGAGTACAAGGTGATGGGGATGGCGCCCTACGGGCAGCCCCGCTACGTCGACGAGGTGCGGAAGCTCGTGCGGATGGCGGGGGACGGAAGCTTTCGATTGGACCTCGACTACTTCACGTTCCATCGCTCGATGACGCTGCCGTACGGGCGGCGCTTCCTCGACCTCTTCGGCGAGCCCCGCCCGGTCAACGCGCCGTTCTTCACGGAGGCGTCGGGCTATCCGTCGTACTTCGGCCCCAGGCCCGCAGACTACGGCGAGCAAGCGCGGCACAACCAGCACTATGCCGATATCGCCGCCAGCATCCAGGTCGTCACCGAGGAGCTCGTCGTCAACATGGCGCGGGCGCTCCAGCGCGAGACCGGACTCACCCGACTCTGCCTGGCCGGAGGGGTCGCGCTCAACAGCGTCGCCAACTGGCGGATCCTGCGCGAGACCCCGTTCCGCGAAATATACGTGCAGCCGGCGGCGGGGGACGCGGGCGGGGCCGTCGGCGCCGCCCTCTATGTCTATCACTCGCTGCTCGGCAAGCCCCGCTCGTTCATCATGGAGCACGCGTTTTGGGGGCCGAGCTATAGCGAGGACGAAGTTCGCGCCTTCCTCGACGAGGAGGGCATCGCCCACGAGCGGCTCGACGAAGACGCGCTCCTCGCGCGGACGGCTGAAGCACTCGCCGAGGGCGCAGTGATCGGATGGTTCCACGGGCCCGCCGAATGGGGCCCGCGCGCGCTCGGCCACCGGTCGATCCTGGCCGACCCTCGGCGAGCGGAGATGAAGGAGATCGTGAACACCAAGATCAAGTACCGGGAGCCGTATCGACCCTTCGCCCCGTCGATGCTCGCGCCCGCCGTGCCGGAGTTCTTCGACGCGCCGGGCGTCGAACGGCAGTATGCGAGCCGCTTCATGCTGCTGGTCGTCCCCGTCAAGCCCTCCCAGCGCGGCGCTATCTCCGCGGTCACCCACGTCGACGGCACTGGCCGGCTCCAGACCGTCGTGCGTGACGGCAACGAGCGATACTACGACTTGATCGAGCGGTTCCGCGCGGAGACCGGTGTGCCGGCGTTGCTGAACACGTCGTTCAACTTGCGCGGCGAGCCGATCGTCAACACCCCCCGCGAAGCCTACACGACGTTCCGGCGCAGCGAACTCGACGCGCTTATCCTCGAGAACTGCCTGGTGAGAAAAGCCGGCGGCCGGCGGCGCTGACCCGTCACGGTCGCCCGCCGATGAGGCCTCATCGGCCGGACGGTGGATCGAGGCCGCGCTCGACGACGAACGGCAACGCCATCAGCGCGAGCGCCACCAACAGCACTTCCGTGTCTCCGAAGTTGTATTCGAAGAGCCCGGCGACGAGGAACGCCGCGATCGCCGCCATCGAGCCGAGGACCAGCGCCCTGGCGTCTTCGTCGGGCCCCGGGATCCGCTGGAGCACCCGGGCCGCGTGGTGGAAAAAGGCGACCCAGATCGCGGTCCACGCGGCGAGGCCCGGGAGCCCGCGCTCGACCGCGATCTGGAGCGGCGTGTCGTGCAGGTGACTGGTCGAGCGCCGCAGCGCTTCCGGGGTCGCCACGGCGGGGTACAGGTTCTTGACCTGCCCCGGCCCGATGCCGGTGATCGGATGCGCGCGGACGAGCTGGAGCCCCGCACCCAGCATCGCCAGTCGATCGCGCGTGGTCTCGTCACGGAGATCGCCGACGCTGCGCAACCGCCTGAGCGTGCCCGGCTCCGAGGCGAGCGCACCGGCAACCACGAGGCCCAGCGCGCCGAGCACGAGCCAGCGGCGGCGGAGGGCGAGCGCGCACCCGACTCCCCCGACGGCGAAGCCCACCCACGCGCCCCGCACCGATGTGAGACCGAGCGCCAGCACGCTCGCGAACCACGCGGGCACCGCCCAGGCCGCGCGGCGCCCGCCGAGCGCCAGGCGCGGGAGCGCGCTCAGGAGCACGAGGGTGAGGACACCGGCGAGCGTCATGTAGATCGAGAAGAACCCGCGGGCCCGCGCGCACTTCCTGAAGAGCAGACGGGCTGCGCCCGACGTGACGGGCCCGTCGGCCGGGCAGAAGCCGACCTGGAGGATCGACAGGAGCGCCACGACCGCGACGGCGATGAAGAGACCGGTCGCGAAGCGGCCGGCCACACGCGCGTCCGGCAGGGCGTGCAGCACGACGTAGAAGGCCCCGAGCGTGAGCAGCCCCCGCGCGGCCACGAGGCTCTCGACGGGGCGCGCGGAGGCGAGCGCCGCGACGACCGTCCAGGCGGCGAACGCGGCCAGGGGTGCGAGCAGCGGCCACCCGGCGCGGGGAAGTGCCTGCCGCGGGCCGAACACGAGCCAGAGCGCCAGGACGACGAGCGTCGTCTCCGAGAGCGTGATGGACGCGGCCAGGCCGACCGTGAGCGCCAGGAGCAGCCAGCCGACCACGGCGCTCAATGCGCGTTGCGGTTGATGCGGAAACCGTACCAGAGAGTCTGGATGAGAATTTTGAGATCGAAGCCCAGGCTCCAGCGCTCGATGTAATAGAGATCGCACTCGATCCGCCTCTCGATCGAGGTGTTGCCCCTCCACCCGTTGATCTGGGCCCAGCCCGTGATGCCCGCCTTCACCTTGTGGCGGAGCATGTAGCCGGGCACCCGCCGCCGGAATTCTTCGACGAAGCTCGGGCGCTCCGGGCGCGGCCCCACGAGGCTCATCTCGCCGCGGAGCACGTTGAAGAGCTGCGGGAGCTCGTCGAGACTGCTCCGCCTGAGGAACGCGCCCAATCCGGTGCGACGTGGATCATCCGGACGGGCCCACACCGGTCCGGTCTCCGCCTCGGCGTCCACCCGCATCGTCCGGAATTTCAGCATGCGGAAGCCGCGGCCGTCGACGCCCATGCGCTCCTGCCGGTACAGGACGGGCCCGGGCGAGGTCAGCTTGAGCGCCGCGACGATCGCCAGCATCAGGGGTGCGGCGATCACCAGCGCGGCCGCGCCGAAGACCAGGTCGAACGCTCGCTTGACGACACGGTTCCAACCGCTGAGCGGCGACTCCCGGAGATGAATGAAGGGGACCGTCTCGAACTCTTCCACCCCCCCGCGCGCGGGGACGAGGCCGAAGACATCCGGAACCAGGTGGATCGCGACCGAGTCGTCACCGATGCCGGTCAGCACGGTGGTGAGCCGCGAATAATCAGCGTGGGGGAGGGCGATGAACACGATGTCCACCTGCTGCCGGTCGAGCACCGCGCGAACGTCCTCGATGCCGCCGAGCCAGCGCACGTTGTCCGGGACCTCGCGCTTGTCGCTCAGCAGGCCGAGGACGCGGATGCCGACGTCCGGCCTTCTCCGGAGGACCCGCAGCACCTCGGCGGCGGGCTCGCCTCCCCCCACGACGATCGCGTACCGTTGGTTGTAGCCCTGCCGTCGCGCGAATCGGAGCGTCTCGCGGAAGGCTGCGCGGGCGAGGCTCACCGCCACGATGGACTGCGCCAGGAAGATCACGATGACGAGTCGGGAGTACTCGTACCCGCGGAACACGAAGGCCATGATCGCGACGAGCACCAGCGCGCCGAGGATCGAAGCCTTGGCGACGTCGAACCACTCCGACACGCGGGAGCCGAGGCGGTTGGGCCGGTAGAGGTCGAACGCGCGGAACGCGAAGCCCCAGACGAGCAGAATCGGCACGAGCTGAAGCGCATAGTCTCGGAACGGCGGTACGTCGGTCACGTGCATCAGGTGGAACCGGATCACGTAGGCGGACAGCCAGCAGGCGGCGATCAGGCAGAGATCGCCCGCGAGGGCCAGATGTTCGAAGAGCCGCGAGCGGGACTTCAGCACGCCGGCCTCGCGCGGCGCTCGTCCCAGCGCGCGGCGATGTACTCGCGCAGCCGCTGCTTGAAGACGGGCCGGTCGAAGGCCTCGGCGCGCGCGCGCAGGGCCTTGGGGTCGAACCGGTCCTTTGCGCCCTCGAATCTCGCGATCGCCTCGACGAGGGCCTCGACCGACTGCTCCGCGAAGAACACCGCCGTCGGCGCCGCGTCGGTGGCGTCGAGCCCGACCATCGTCTCGAGCGCGCCGCCCCGCGCGAGCGCGATCGTCGGTCGTCCCGCCGCGGCCGCCTCGAGCGGCGTGATCCCGAAGTCCTCGACCGCCGGGAAGATGAGCGCGCGGCAGCGCGCGTAGAGCCGGGCGACCTCGGCATCGGGGCGCCACCCGAGGAAGGTCACGCTCGGCCCGGCGAGCGCTCGCAGGCGCGCTTCCTCCGGGCCCGTACCGACGACGACGAGGCGCCGGCCGAGGCGCGTGGCCGCACCGACCGCGAGGTCGATGCGCTTGTAGGGCACGAGCGCGCCCACGACGAGATAGTAGTCGTCGGCGGCGTCCGCGATCGCGAAGCGCTGGACGTCGACCGGCGGGTAGATCACGTCCGCCGTCCGGTCGTAGGCGCGGCGGATCCGATCGGCGATGTGCCGGGAGATCGCGACGAACCGGTGCACGCCGGCGGTCTGCCGGTCCCAGCGCCTGAGGGCCCCCGCCAGCGGGGGCCCGAGCACCCGGGCGGCCAGGCCGTGGCCCGGGCCGAAGTAGTCGCTCGAGAGATCCCAGACGTAGCGCATCGGGGAAAAGCAATAGCACAGATGGCGCGCGCGGGGGGGCACGCGCACACCCTTCGCGACGCAGTGGCTCATCGACAGGACGAGGTCGTAGCCGGAGAGCTGGAACCGGCTGATCGCGAGCGGAAACGCCGGCAGGTAGTAGCGGTATCGGGCGGCGGCTCGCGGGAGACGCTGAACGAACGACGTGACGATGCGCCGGTTCTCGATCTGGGGCGTCACGCTGCCGGGGACGTGCAGGAGCGTGAAGAGCGGCGCCTCGGGGAAGAGCTCGCAGAGGACCTCGAGGCAGCGCTCGCCGCCTCGCATCCCCGTCAGCCAGTCATGGACAAGGGCGACCCGCGCGCCCGGAACCACGCCTGCTCCCGCTAGCGCGGGCGCGACCCGATCCGCCGACGCCAATACTCGAGCAGGTCGGCGAGCGTCTGCTCGAGCGGGATCGTCGTGCGCCACCCGAGAGCGCTCTCGACCTTCTGCCGGGAGCCGCGCAGGATCGGCACGTCGGAGGGGCGCAGGCGCGCCGGGTCTTGACGGACCTCGATGTGCGACATCGTCGACCGCTCGATCAAGAAGTTCAGGATGCGCTCGATCGACCACTCGAGGCCCGAGCAGAGGTTGTAGACCTCGCCCGGCGTCCCGCGCTCGAGCAGGAGCCAGTAGCCGCGCACGACGTCGCGCACGTCGGAGACGTCGCGCGTGGGCTTGAGATCGCCCACGTGCACGACGGCCTCGCGCAGCCCGGCCTCCATCTCGGCGATCTGCTTCGCGAAGTTGGATTCGGCGAAGGCCTCCCCTCGACGCGGTCCCGTATGGTTGAAGGCGCGTGACCGCACGACGTGCATGCCGTAGCTCTTGAAGTACTGCCAGCCCGTCAGGTCTTGCGCCACCTTGCTCACGGCGTACGGGGAGAGGGGCCGCAGCGGATTCGTCTCGCGGATCGGCAGCTCGTCGGGCTCGACGAGCCCGTACTCCTCGCTCGAGCCGATCACCAGGAATCGTGCGGTGGACCCGAGCTGGCGCATCACCTCGAAGAGGTTGATCTGGCTGACCACGTTCGTGTAGAACGTCTCGACCGGGGCCTGCCAGGAGGCCGCGACGAAGCTCTGCGCCGCCAGATGGAAGATGTAGTCGGGTCGCGCCTGCTCGAGCACGGTCCGCACCGAGAGGAGATCGCGCAGGTCGCACTCGATCAGGGTCACGCGGTCGCGGAGCGCTTCGATGTGCTCCATCTTGCTCCGCCAGCGCACCGATCCGATCACTTCCGCGCCGCGCTCGAGGGCGTACTCGGCGAGGTGGCTGCCCACGAAGCCCGTGATGCCAGTGATCAAGACGCGCATCGTAGTCATAGTACTACACTCGGTGCGGCGAGCCTCCCATACGCCTCGCTCGTCGGAGGGCCTGGCGCCCGGCTCGGGCGCGCCGGGCGACGGGCCCCCCCAATACGCCGCTACGCGTCGAGCGCCTCGGTCAGCGCCTGCGCGATCCGCACGACCTGGCTCCGCTCGAGGGCGAGCCCCGAGGGGAGGTTCAGCCCCTGGGCGCTGAGGTGCTCGGCAACGGGAAGGCGCTGGCGGCGGTCGTACGGGGGCAAGCGGTGCACCGGATGAAAGAACGGTCGCGTGTCGATGCCGCGGTCGCTGAGGCTCGCTCGTGCCTGATCGCGCGTAACCCGGTTGTCGGCCAGGAGCACCGAGGACAGCCAGAACACGCTCCTCGCCCAGGGCGCCTCGGGCTGGAGCTCGAGGCGCCCCGCCGCGGCAAGCGGCGCGAGCAGCTCGGCGTACCAGCCGACGAGTTGGCGCTTCCGCTCCAGGAAGCCGGAGAGCTTCTTCACCTGGGCGACGCCGATCGCGGCCTGGAGATTGGTCATCCGATAGCTATAGCCGACCACGTCGTGCCAGTAGTGGCGCTGCGGGTCCATCGCCTGGTCACGCAGGAGACGGAGGCGCTCGGCGAGGAGCGGGTCATCGGTCACGCACATGCCGCCCTCGCCGGTCGTGATCAGCTTGTTTCCGTAGAAGGAGAAGCAGCCGATCGCGCCGAGGGCGCCGACGCGGCGCCCGCGGTACTCCGCGCCGTGCGCCTCGGCGGCGTCCTCGACGACGGCGATCCCGTGGCGGCGCGCGACGTCGAGAATCGGGTCCATGTCGCACGGATGGCCGTAGAGGTGCACGGGGATGATCGCCTTGGTCCGCGGCGTGACGAAGGCGTCGAGTCCGTTCGGCTGCATGCACCAGGTCGCACGGTCGGAGTCGACGAAGATCGGCGTTGCGCCGCAGTAGCGCACCGCGTTCGCGGTCGCGACGAAGGTCAGGCTCGGGACGAGGACATCATCGCTCGGTCCCACGCCGACCGCGACGAGCGCCAGATGGAGGGCGGCGGTACCGTTGGAGACGGCGACCGCGTCGTGGGTCCCACAGAACGCCGCGAATTCGCGCTCGAACTCCGGAATGAAGGCGCCGAGTGAGCTGATCCATCCGGAACGGACGGCGGCGATCACGTTGGCCAACTCTTCCTCGCCGAGGAGTGGAGCGTAGACCGGGATGCGGGCGGAGAGATTCACTTGGCCATCACGGGCGGCGCCCGGCGCCCGGCGGAGCGCTACGGTGGAGCACCGTCCGGCGGAACGCGTGCCGGAACGTCGGCGGAAGCATCAGCGCACAGAGCGGCTTTCCAAGATACACCGCGCACCAGGGCGGGTACGTTCTTCGTCTGAGCGCCCGCATCTTCGCCACGACCTCGTCCCGGATCCGCGTCGTGTCGCGCGCGCTGGAGAGCTGACCCGGAGCGCGGCGCCGCAGCACGAGCGGCTCCGGAAGATTCGCCAGCGCGGTCACCCGGCTCATCCGGAGCCAGAGATCGTAGTCCTGCGCGACGACGAAGCCCTCGTCGTAGGGGCCCGCCGCATGGAGCGCCGTGCGACGGAACATCACCGAGGAATGAACAAACGGGTTCCTCCGGATGAGCGTGCGGCGGATCGTCCGATCGTCCACGGGCGGCACCAGCGTCGACAGGACCTCACCGCTGGGCGAGATCTCGTGACAGCCGGTTCCCAGCAGCCCCACGCTCGGATGCGCGCCGAGGAACGCCACCTGACGCGCGAGCCGATCGGGAAGCGCGACGTCGTCCGCGTCCATGCGGGCGACCAGCGGCGCCCGCGCGAGCCGGAGCGCTCGGTTGAGCGCGGGCGTCTGTCCCGTCTGCCCCTGCTGGACCACCGTGAGGCGAGGATCGGCGCGCCGGCGGAGGATCTCGGGTGTCCCGTCACTCGACCCGTCGTCGACGACGATGAGCTCGAGGTCCTCGAATCGCTGGGAAAGAACGCTGTCCACCGCCTCGACCAGCCACGGCTCGCCGTTGTAGACGGTCATGACGACGGAGACCGTGGGGGCACTCACGTGCGTTTCGTCCCGACGCTCGGCCTCGTACCGATCATCGCTTCACCGCCACGAACAGGATCATGTGGCCCAGCGCGTGGAGCCCGGCCCGGGTGTAGAGCAGCTGCTTGAGCGCCGTCACCGCGGCCCGCCGCATGGAGGGGGCCGCCCGGACACCCGCGCTCGCGCGGCGCGGCGAGACGTCGACGGGGCGCGGCCGCGCGAGACGTCTCCACGCGGCGCGTAGCAAGCGCGCCGGGTCGTACGGCGTCGCGCTCAGCACGCGGAAGCCGTTCCGTTCGATGAAGGCGCGCGCCTCGTGGCGCGAAAACGCGAACTGGTAGAACTGACCTCCGGCGTCCCGCCGTCGGCGGTTGCGGTGCCGGACCCACCAGGTCGCCAGGAACCGCACGAGGTTGACGTAGGGCACCGACAGGATGAGCACGCCCGATGGGGCGAGGACCCGGCGCGCCTCGACCAGGATCGGATCTGGCCCCTCGGGATCATGCTCGACCGCCCCGAGGGACACGTACGCCGCGAAGGCGTCGGACCGGAAGCCAAGCCGCCGGAGATCCATCACGGCGAGCGGCGTGGCGGACGCCCAGGCCCGGCAGGCACGCAGCGGCGGGAGGCTCCAGTCCGTGCCGATCGCGTGATACCCGTCACGGCGGAGGAGCACGACGTACTGCCCGAGGCCGCAGCCGGCTTCGAGCACTCGGGCACCCGCGGGCGGCAGGTTCTTCAAGATCAGGCCGGTCAGCGGCGACGTCTCCGCGATGCGCGCGAGCGCCTCGGGCGACTCGCGGCCCCAGTGCTCGGCCCAGAAGTCGCTCGTCGCCGTGCGCGAGTAGTAAGCGAGCGGCATCGCTCAGGCGCTCCGGGCTCGCGCGCGCCCCGCCGCCGAGGCGACTCGCTGCAGCAGCGCGACCTCTCGAGCGACGAGCACGGCGAGGTCGTAGCGCTCGGAGACCTCGGCGCGCGCCCGATCACCGAGGCCGCGCGCGAGCCCCTCCTGCGTCAGCACGCGCTCGATCGCGCTCGCCAGAGCTCCCGGGTCGCTCGGGTCGAACAGGAGACCGGCGTCCGTGCCCGCCAGGATGGAGCGGTTCCCGCCGACGTCCGAGGCCACGCAGGGGAGCCCGCAGCTCATGGCCTCGAGCAGGACCTTGGGGTGCCCTTCGGTGAAGGACGGAAGCACGAACGCATCGGCCGCCGCGTAGACCGCCGGGAGGGCCAGATGATCGACGAATGGCACGACCTCGAGCGACACACCGAGCTCGGTCGCGATCCTCTCGAGCCGCCCGCGAAGCGGGCCGGCGCCGACCAGCGTGAGCCGCAGATCGAAACGGCCAACGAGCTTGGCCGCGGCCACGATCAGCGTTTCGAGGTTCTTCTCGAGAGACAGGCGCCCCACGTAGAGGACCTTCCTCGTCGCCCGCGGCGCACGAGCCGCCGGACGGAAGCGGCTCGTGTCCACGCCGTTCGGGATCACGTGGATGGCCGCTGGATCGCGCACCCATCGCGCGACGTGCGCCGCGAGCTCGGGCGTCGGCACGATGACGGCGTCCGCGGCTCTGAGACCGAGCGCGGCGACCACGCGACGCAGCGATCCGGTGATCGCGGACCGCGCGAGCTTCGAGTACCAGAAGCCGTAGGTGGTGACGAAGGGGACCCCAAACCAGCGCTTGGCGATGAGCGCCGGGACCGCCCCCGTCACCTGGAACACGCGGAGCACGGAGCACTCACGCAGCTCACGCCGGTATCGGAGGGGCATGGCGAGTGCCCAGAGCCAGGGATGCCAGCGGCCGCCCGGAAAGAGCCGCACCCTGGCGCGGAGGTCGACGTCGTCCGTGTAGCGCTCGAGCGACTCGGCGAGATAGCTGAAGTAGCGGACCCCGTCGAAGGCGCGCGCGTAGGGCTTGAGGTACCCTTCGACGAAGCGCGAGTGCTGGCCCGTGCGGGCAAGCTCGCCGAGGCCGCCTCGGATCTCCGGCAGGAGGCCGAGGACCATCACGCGCTCCTGCGGGCGACGACCCGGAAGCCGGTGCTCTCCTCGGCGTGACGGATCGCGGCTTCGCGCTTCCAGCGGACGAGCCGCGCGTAGAGGCCGAGCGACACCCCTCCGACGACATCGATGAGGCCGGCCCACGGCGTGTCGTACACGATGGGCATCACCGGGCCCACGGGCGCGAACCCGCCGGCGGCCAGCTCGGCGAGAAACTCCTCGCGGGTGTACTCGATCTTGTGGTCGGGATCGGAGAAGGCGAAGAGGCCGGCCGCTCGCAACCGGCGGCGCCACGAGGTGTCGCGGTTGGGGCCGGAGACGAGGAGCCGCCCGCCGGGCTTGAGGACCCGCGCGATCTCGGCCAGGACCTGGCGCCGCGGTTCGAGGTGCTCGATCACGTCGAGGAACAGGGCGGCATCGTAGACCGCGTCCGGGAACGGAAACGGGTGGGTGATGTCCCATGCGATGAGCCGGACGTTGTCGAGCCCGAGCGCCCGGGCCCGCTCGACCGCGGTGCGAAGCTGGGTCACGTCGTAGTCGATGCCCACCACCCGCTGCGCGCGCCTCGCGACGCTCAGCGCGTGCGCGCCGTGGGCGCACCCCACGTCGAGCACGACGTCCGCCGGCTCGAGATGCGCGAGGTACCAGTCGTGCCCGGGCACCTCCACGAGGTGCTTGGGGTGCACGAGGTGGCGACTCTTTCCCGTCGAGCGGGCGAGGCGCACGCCGAGCGCCGGTCCCCGCCGGTTCAGGAGATCCAGCGCCGCGACGAGCCGACGGATCACGCCGGAATCCCCGTGCGCGCGGGACGTCGCCGCCATTCGGCGAGGACGTCCTCGTAGATCCTCGCCGTCGCGGCCGCGCAGACGTCCCATCTGAAGAGCCGATCCACGCGCGCCCGGTTGGCGTCGCCGAGCTTCCGGCGGAGCAGCGGATCGGAGAGCAATTGCAGCGTCGCCCGCACGAAGCCGTCGCGGTCGGTCGGATCACAGACGAGCCCGCCGTCGCCGTCGACGACGAGCTCGGGCAACGACCCCCGGTTGGAGACGATCACGGGCAGCTCGCACGACATCGCTTCGGCGACGACGAGCCCGAACCCCTCCATCGCGGACGGGAACAGCAGCAGGTCGGCGAGGTTGTAGTACTCGACCTTCTCGGCTTCCGGCACGTGTCCGGCGAAGATGACTCGGCCATCGAGGCCGAGCCGGGTGGCGCGCCGCCGGAGGCGGGGCAGCAGGGGCCCCGTTCCGGCCACGATCAGGCGCGCCGCCGGGCGCTCGCGGACGACCTGGCACCACACGTCGAGCAAAAAGAAAAGGTTCTTCCTCGACTCGATCCCGCCGAGGAAGAGGGCGACGGGCTTGTCCTCGAGGGCGAAGCGTTCGACGAGCCGCTCCGGCTTCGGCGCCGGCTGAAAGCGCCGATCGACCCCGTAGTAGACCACCGAAAGCTTCTCGGCGGGCACCCCGAGCTCGTCCGACGCCTGACGCCGGGCGAACTCGCTCCCGACCACGATCCGCTCGACGCCGCGCATGACCGGGGCCTCGATCAGCGGGTTGAGCCAGCCGCGATCGAGGTGGTGATGGTGCGCGACGACCGGAACGTCGAGCCGATACCGGCGTCGTGCGATCAGCGCCGCCGGCCCGATGTAGCGCAGCGAGTGCGCGCGCAGGACGTCGAACCGCGTCCGATCGTAGACGCGTCTGATGAGGGGCGGCAGCAGCAGCGCCGCCACCGGCCAGCGCAGCCCACGGCCGATGGGCAGGCGATGCACGATCCAGTTCGGGAGCTCGTCGGGTAGGTGTTTGTGACGGGCGAGCAGGATGTCGAGGACGATCCCCCGCCCGGCGAGTGCCCTGAGGATCTCACGCTCGTAGACCTCGCCGCCCAGCCGCGCCTCCGGATCGAGGCCGCAGTGCGGCGTACAGACGCGCAGCGTCGTCATCGCACACCGTCGATCATTCCCGCATAGAGGGCCGCATCGAACACGGCCTCGATGAACAGAGGCCCGGCGCAATCCCAGCGCTTCAGCGCCGTGACGAACGCGCCGACGTCCCCCACCGGCTCCGCCGGACAGCCGAGCATCTCCACGGCCTTGAACCACGACGGTCGGGCGACCGTGGTGGCGCGCGAGCTCACGCCGCGAGCCGCCGCCGGTCCTCCGACGCTGCCGAACCGGCCGTCCGACAGCAGCAGGAACAGGACGGGCAATCGCTCGGCGATCGCCAGCTTCAGGTCCGCGAAATACGTCGCGATACCGCCGTCCCCGACCGCGCACACCGTCGGTCGCGAGCGATCGGCGAGCGCGACGCCGATCGCGCTCGGCCACCCGGCCCCCATCGACCGGCCGTTCGCGCTGGCGACGAACGCCTCCGCCGACCGCGCGCGCCACACGTGCTCGGCGACCGTGCAGAAGTACCCCGTGTCGACGACGAAGCATCCGACGTCCGGGAGCGCCTGCTCGAGCGCGAGATAGAGCGCGCCCGGGAGCCACTCGTTGTCGGTGAGTCGCGCGCGCACGCGCCGCGTGGCGTCGGTCACCACGTCCTCGCCCCATGCCTTCCCGCCGAGCGTGTCGAGCAGGCGACCGAAGTCGGCATCGTCCCGGGCGGGCCCGCGCGCGATCGGCTCGAAGCCGTCGCCCGTCGGTCCACCCACGACGTCGAAGATCGCGACGGGGCACGGCAAGGGACGGGCGTTCAGAACCTCCAGGTTTCTCAGCCCCAGGCCGACGACCAGGTCCGCCTCGGCCAGCACGCGCGCTTCCGGCGAGAGCGCCTGGCCGTCGCCCGTGAAGACGCCGGCGGCGAAGCGAAGGGTCTCGTCGATGACGCCCTTGGCCGCGAACGTCGTGAACACGGGGATCCTGAGCGCAGCCAGGCGCGCGCCCCACGGTCGCCGGGTCGCGAGCGAGCCCGCGATGACCGCGGGCCGTTCCGAGCGGGTCACGCGGCGCTCGAGCTCCGCCCACGCGCCCTCGCCGGGCGGCGGCGAGCCGGCCACAGGCGGCGGGGACGACGGCGCGGCGTCGGCGTCGAGATCGAGGTGCACCGGCCCGGGGATCTCGGCGCGCGCGGTCGTCGCCAGCGCCGACATCGTGGCCCCGGGGTCGCCGAGCGCCGCGTACGCCTTGGTGTAGGGGGCGACGGCGAGCGCGTGATCGAGCCGCTTGTGCTGGCGCGAGAGCGGCGTGGCGGTGCCGAACGCCTCCGCGACGCTGAGCGTGGGCCGCTGCTCGTAGCGGTTCACCAGGACGCCGCCGAGCATGTTGGCGAGGCCGGGCCCCTTGATGGAGATCGAGCAGCCCAGCGTCCGCGTCCGCCGTCCGAAGGCACCGGCCATGATCGCGGCCGCTCCCTCGTGGCAGGTCGCGTAGAACGGTACGTCACGACGCTCGAGCGCGGCGATCAAGTCCAGCGAAAGCCCGCTCCCGGGGATCCCGAAGATCGCCCGCACGCCCTCGGTGACGAGGGCATCGGCCAGCTCGGCGATCCGCCCGCTCATCCTTTGAAACCGAAGAAGGTGACGATCCGCTCGGCCGAGAACCGGACGACGACGCGGACGGCGTCCGGGCTGTAGCCCCCGATGTGCGGCGTGATGAGGAGGTTGTCGTGCACGAGTGCCCAGGCCCGCAGGGGATGGTCCACCACGTCCGGCTCCCCGGAGAGCACGTCGAGCCCGGCCGCGCCGATCCGTCCGCTCGCGAGCCCGGCAAGCAGCGCTCGGTCGTCGATCACCTCGCCGCGTGACGTGTTGACGAGGACCGCGCCCGCTTTCACCCGCTCGAGCTGGGCTCGCCCCAGCATGCCACGCGTCTCCGAGGTCAGATGGACGTGAACCGTCAAGAAGTCGGACGTCGCGAGCAGCTCGTCGAGCGTCGCGCGCTCGATCCCGGCCGGCCACGGGGCGAGGTGGGGATCGTACCCCCGACATCGCATGCCGAACGCTTCGCCGTAGCGCGCCATCCACTGCCCGATTCGCCCGCAGCCGATGATGCCGAGCACCTTGCCCCTCAGCATGATCCCGGGGAAGTCGGTACGGTTCCAGCCGCCGGCGAGGACGTGCGCGCGCGCGGCCGCAAGCCGTCGCGCGCTGGCCAGCAGGAGGAGCCACGAGTGCTCCGCCGCCGGCGTGAGCGCGTTCAGCACCTCGCGATGCCCCTTGAGCGTGAGCAGCGGAATGCGGCGACGCTCGAGCGCCTCGGCGTCGATATGGTCGGCGCCGGTCGTGGCGGTCGCCACCACGCGGAGGTCGGGGGCGGCGTCGATCATCGCCGCGGTCAGGCGAACCTTCATCGACGCGTCGAGAAACGCCGCGGCCTTCGCGAGCCCGTCCGCCACCGCCCCGGGCTCCGGCGGCACGACGCGGACGTCGAATCGCGCCCCGGCCACTCCGCGGACCACCTCCGCGGCCTCGGCGGGGCCGGAATAGGTCAGGACGGGTCGGGTCACGAGACGTCCACTCCGATCCGGCGCAGCCTCGCGTCGACCGCGCGACCGAGACGCTCGAGCGCGGGACCTTCGAGCGCCTTCTGCTTGCACGTCGCACAGGGCAGCGCCTTGTCGCCGACCGTCGCGAGGCTCCGCCGCCACGCGGTGGACACGCGACTCGCGTAGACGTCGAAGATGCTCTCGCGCCGCGCGGCGAGGTCGCCGAGGACGAACGCCTCATGCTGCGG
>DASPZZ010000204.1:0-3337 GCA_035635995.1 Binatia bacterium
CGGAACGACAAGACGCTCTACCTGAAGGCTGACTCCGCGCTCTCCTACGGCGCGGTCGTGGAGACGATGGACCGCGTCCGTCGCGCGGGCATCGAGCGACTCGGAATGGTCACCGAGCCGGCTCGGGAGCGCTGAGACCGCAACGGCAGTGCCTGCTGGGGCTCTGCGCGTACACTTTCACATCGGGCCGGCGCTGGGCCGACTGCGGCTGCCGCTCGGGCCGACGTTCGTCTCCGCCGTCCTGCACGTCGTCCTCCTGGCAGTCGTGATCTTCGGCGCCTCGATGTGGAGCGACTCGCGATCGAAGCCGGTCTACGTCGTGCTCGCGCCCGCGACCGCGGCCATCGGGTCTCCCAAGGGAGTCACGATGCCTCCCCCGCGCGTCGAGGAGCCGCCGGCGCCACCACACCCTGCCCCGCCGGCCGAGCTACCCCGGCGTGAGGTTGCGCGCGAGCTCCCGTCGCGCGAACTGCCGGCCCGTGACCTACCGCCGTCACGGGACTCGATCGGGCTGCCGGATCGCACCCTGCCGTCCCGGGAGCCTGCTCGGCCGCGCCCCAACGAGAAAGAGCTGCCGACTCTCGCGAGCGCAACGCCGACGGCCACGCCGACTCCGGCGCCGGCCCAGCGAGAGGCCAGCGTACCCCCGCCTCAACCGCTCGGCGCGCCGACCGGCTCGGCGTCGGGCGCCGGACCGCTCACGCTCAGCGTCTCCGACTTCCCGTACGCGTACTACATCCGGCAGGTCGCCGGGAAAATCCGGGAAAGATGGGATGGCAAGGCCATTCCCGGCCAGCAACCCGCCGTGATCTTCGAGATCCGGCGGGACGGCCGGCTCAACGTGGTGACGATCGACAAGAGCTCGGGGAACGCGTACTACGATCAGGTCGCACTCCGCGCGATCAACGACGCGGGCCCGTTTCCGCCGCTTCCCGACGATTTCAAGAAACCCGTACTGAGGATCGGCCTGCAGTTTGTCTTCGATCCGACAGGGGGATAACCGTTGCGACGTATAGCCATCGCCGTCCTGCTCACCGTGCTCGCGGCCGTCACGGCCGTCGGCCCCTGGGCGCCGCCGCCGCCGGTTCGCGCGCAGGCTCCCGCGGACGTCTACATCAACGTCACCGGAGGTCCCGGCGACAAGAAGCTCAACATCGCCCTCCCTGACTTCACCGTGGTCGCCGGAAGCGACGGGGCCGGTCTCTCCAAGCTCCTTCCCACGGTCGCCGGCAACGACCTCACGCTCTCGGGGCTGTTCAGCGTGGTCGCCGGAACCGACCGGATCCCGGCGAACAATCCCGAGGCGCTCCGGCAGACCTGGAGCAACTTCGCGGCGGCCGGCGCCCACGCCGGCGTCCACGGGCTCTTGACGATCCGGGGCGAGCGCGTCGAGGCGGAGATCCGCCTGTACGATCTGACGTCGCCGGACCAGCGCCTGATCGCGTCGCGCAAGTTCGACGGCGCGGCGCCGCAGCCACCGACGTCGAGCTTCGACTGGCGCCGGCGGCTCGCCCACAAGATCGCCGACGAGATCGTGCTCCAGTTCACCGGCGAGAAAGGGGTGGCCGACACCAAGATCTCGTACGTCGTCGGGCCGTCCGGGGCGAAAGAGATCGTCGTCGCCGACTACGACGGCTTCGGCACGAGCCCGGTCACGCGCAACGGCTCGATCAACCTCTCGCCGGTCTGGAGCCCCGACGCACGATCCATCGCGTTCACGTCGTTCATGAACGGCTACCCCGACCTCTTCCGCCTGTTCCCCTTCGAGCCGCGACGCGGCGTCCAGACGCTCTCCTCGTTCCACGGGATCAACTCGTCCCCGTCCTGGAGCCCCGACGGACAGTTCCTCGCCCTGACGCTCTCGAAAGACGGCAATCCCGAGATCTACATCCTGACGGTGGCGACCGGCGCGCTCCAGCGTCTCACGCGTCACGGCTCGATCGACACGGAGCCCACGTGGTCGCCGACGGGCCAGCAGATGGCGTTCGTGTCCGACCGCGCCGGTCAGCCGCGCATCTTCGTGATGGACCGGGACGGCTCGAACGTGCGTCAGCTGACCAACAGCGGCTTCCACACGCAACCCCGGTGGTCGCCGAAGGGCGACACGATCGTCTACACGCAGCGCGAGGGCACGCACAATCTCTGGGCGATCAGCCCCGGCGGCACGAACGCGCGCCCGCTGACGACCGGTCAGGGCGACAATCAGGGCGCGACCTGGGCGCCCGACGGACGCCACCTCGCGTTCCAATCGAATCGCTCGGGCCGCTGGCAGGTATATATGATGCTGCTCGACGGAATGACGACGACACAGATCACGTCGGGCGCGGCGGAGTCCACAAGTCCCGCATGGTCGCCCCGCCTCCCGTGATAGCATTGATGGCCGAACACCGGGCGTTCAGAGCGGAGGCAAAAGGAGGCGTCATGGTAACGCGGGCCGCGCAAGTCACGTTGATGTCGCTGCTGCTGGCAGGGCTGATGATCACTGGCTGCGCGAAGCGGCCCGCTACGACGGCGGCGACGGCAGCCGCGCCGGCACCTGCGCCGCCCGCCGCGAGCCCGGCTCCGGCACCGAGCCAGCCCGCGCCTTCGCCGGGTCCGGCGGCTGCCGCGCCCGCCGCCGCCGCGGCGGCGCCGGCGGCTCCGCGGCCATCGCCGAAGGAGTTCATGGCCGTCGCGGCGCTGAAGGAAGTGTATTTCGATTTCGACAAGTATGACATCCGCGCCGAGGACGCGAAGACGCTCGACGCCAACGCGGCGTGGCTGAAGTCGAACGGCGACAACCTCGTGCTGATCGAAGGCCACTGCGACGAGCGCGGCACCAACGAATACAATCTGGCGCTCGGCGAGCGGCGCGCCAAGGCGACGATGAACTATCTCGTGTCCCAGGGCATCCAGGCCAATCGGATCACCATCATCAGCTACGGCGAGGAGCGACCGGTTTGCAGCGAGAAAACCGAGGCGTGTTGGTCAAAGAATCGCCGCGCGAACTTTCTCGCCAAGCCGCGCTAGGCTCGCGTAGGGTCCTGCCGGCGTGGAGAGGGCTCGGCCTTCTCCTCGTCCTATCGCTCGCCGGCTGCGCCGAGGTTCAGGAAGCGACCGGCGTCGCCACGCAGCAGGATCTGTTGCAGCTTCGCCAGGAGATGGCGGCTCAGCAGTCCGCCCAGCGCGGCAGAGTCGACGCGGACAGCGTCTCGGTGCAAGTCGACAAGCGCGTGCGCGAGCAAACCGGTGAGAACGAGCGAAAGGTCACCACGCTCACCCGCCAGATCGACAGCCTCAACGACACGGTGACGACGTTGTCGGGCCGAGTGGACGATCTCACGACGAAGCTCGACGC
>DASPZZ010000205.1:0-14525 GCA_035635995.1 Binatia bacterium
GGACGCGGACGTCCAGCTCATGGTGGACGTCGCCAAGTGGGGCAAGGGTCGCTTCTACTACACCGAGGACTCCCAGACGATCCCCCGCATCTTCACGCTCGAGACGCAGCTGGCCTCCAAAGCGTCGCTCGTGGAGCAACCGTTCAAGCCCCAGCTGACGTCGCCGGGCCACGAGGCGGTCCAGGAGATCGACTGGAAGAACGTGCCGCCCCTCGGGGGCTACGTCGCGAGCACGCTGAAGTCGACGGCGGACCTGGTCCTGATGAGCCATCAGGAAGATCCCGTGCTCGCCACCTGGCGGTACGGCCTCGGGCGCTCCGTCGCGTTCACGTCGGACGCCAAGGCGAAGTGGGCCGTGCTCTGGCTCCGGTGGCGCGACTTCAATCGATTCTGGTCGCAGCTGATCCGCTGGACGCTGCGGAGCGGGTCGCGCAGCGATACCGTCGCGATCGTCGAGCGACGGGAGAACATGGGCGAGATCGTGGTCGATGCCGTCGACCCGAAGGGGGAGTTCATCAACTTCCTCGACTCACAGGTTGGCGTGGTCGCGCCCAACCGTGAGCGGACGGTGATCGACCTCGAGCAAGTGGCGCCCGGGCGATACCGCGGTCGGTTCCCGGCCGCGCAAGAAGGCGTGTACCTGGTGGGCATGGCCCAGCGGCGGAACGATCGCGTCGTCGGTTCGCAGCTCGCGGGATTGGTGGTACCGTACGCCCAGGAGTTGCGCGACCTCGGCGTCGACGAGAGCCTGCTGCGGGAATTGGCCGAGCTGACGGGCGGGGGAGCGCTCGCGAAGCCGCAGGACGCGTTCTTGACGTCGCGGCGGCAGTCCCGCATCGCGGTGGAGGTGTGGCCGTGGCTCGTCGGCCTGGTCGCGCTGATGCTCGTCCCGGACATCGCCCTGCGACGCGTCGGTCCCGGAGCGTTCGCGCGGGTGGCCATGCTCGTCCGTCGGGGTCTCCGAAGGAAGGAGGTTCCATGATGCGTCGACTTGGGGGGCGGTCGCGGATCGTCGCGGCGTTCGCGTGTCTCCTCGCGCTGTCCGTGGCGAGTGGGTCGAGCGCCGACACGAAGCTCCGGGTGGTGGTGATCATGCCGTTCGACGGGACGACGCTCGAGCGCGAAGAACAATGGATGGGCGAGGCGGTCGCACAGATCCTCGCCCTCGGGCTGGCGCAGCACCCGGCGTTCGTCCAGATCGAACGTGGGCGCCTGCGGGCGGCCGGCCGGGTGGACGTGTGGAGCGAAGCGTTGGTCACCCAGGCGGCGCGCGCCGTGCGCGCCGACGCCGCCCTCTTCGGTCGTATCGAGCGTCGCGGGAGCGACCTGGCCGTGGTACCCCAGCTGCTGGAGGTCAAGCAGGGCGGGGCCGACGTCGTGAGCCTCGAACCGGTGACGGCGCCGTCGGGCGAGCTGTTCGGTCGGCTCGCGGCGTTGCCGGTGACGTACGCGCGCTCGCTCCGCGTCTCCCTGACCGACGCCGACGTTGCCCGCATCGAGAAGGCCGCGCGCCCGACCCGAGTGCCGCGGGCTTTCGAGCTGTTCGCCCGGGGCCAGATCGCGGCGATGCGCGGCGACCAGGAGAGCAACGAGGCGGCGGTCGATCTGCTGTCGCGGGCGATCGAGGTCGATCCGAGCTTCGTCGTGGCGACCTACACGCTCGGCGTCGTGCACTCGGCGCTCGGCAACCGCTGGAAGGCCGCCGCGCAGTTCCGTGCCTCGACGCAGCTCGACGCTTCCTACCCGGAGCCGGCCAAGGCGCTCGGTGACCTCTACCTGTCGCAGCCCAGGCGTCTCTTCGACCAGGCCGTGGAGGCGTACGGCAAGGCGATCGAGCTCCGGCCCTTCTTCGCCGACGCCTACGTCGGGCTCGGCGACGCCAAGGCCGCGAAGAGCGACATCGACGGCGCCATCGCCGCCTACCAGAAGGCGCTCGTGTACAACCCCGTCAACCCTCGAGTGCACATGAGCCTGGGGAAGATCTACTACGGCGAGAAGGGGCTCTACTACGAGGCGGTCACCGCGTACAAGCGGGCGATCGATCTCGATCCGCAGTCGGTCGACGCGCGCATGGGGCTCGGCGAGGTGTACGAGGAGAAGGGCCTCTACAAGGAGGCGACCGAGGAGTATCGCCGCGTGATCGAGATCGACGGCAAGCACACGGGCGCCATGTACAATCTCGCGCTCGTCTACGAGAAGGTCGACCCTCGGGCGGCGATCGCTCAGTGGGAGCGCTACATCGAGCTCGCCTCGCCCCTGGCGACGGAGAAGGACTGGGTCGACGTCGCCCGCCAGCACCTGCGAAAGCTCAAGAATCAGGTCAAGGACTAGTCGGCTCCGTCGCCGGTCGCACCCCGTCGGGCGCCCGCGATCGTCGCGCGCCTCGGCGTCTCCGCGGGCGTTGACCGCGCGATACGGCACACGTCCTGAGCCTGCCCCGTGAATGTATGCCGAGCCGCGCCGCGGCTACGGCTATCATAGCCACGATGCGGCGGCCAGGTCAGGGATCGCGGGGGATCATGTGGATGAGCTGAGGAAGGACCCGACGCGAGGTCACTGGGTCCTCATCCGTCCGAAGGCCAAGCCCATTCGGCAGACGGAGTGCCCGTACTGTCCGGGCGCCGAGCACCTCACCGGGCCGGAGATCGCCGCGTATCGTCCCGAGGGGTCGGCTGCGAACGCTCCGGGGTGGACCGTCCGCGTCGTCCCCGAGCCGGACGCGTACTTCCGGATCGAATGGGAGCTCGTCCGCGAGGGCGTCGGCATGTTCGACATGATCAACCCGCGCGGGGCGAGCGAGCTCGTCGTCGAATCGGCCCGCCACGACGACACGCTCGCGACGATGGATCCCGCGACGCTCGAGGCGGTGCTGTGGATGTACCGCGATCGGCTCCTCGACCTCAAGCGCGACGGCCAGATTCGCGACATCCTGGTGTCCCGCCACCACAAGAAGCCCGGAGTGGCGAGCCACCATCCATACTCGCGCGTCACGGCGATCCCGATCGTCTTCGACGAGACGCGCCGGGAACTACGCGAGGCGCGCGAGTACTACCAGTACAAGCGGCGCTGCCTCTACTGCGACATCCTCCGCCAGGAGATCGGCGCCGAGGAGCGCATCGTGCGGCAGACGCCGGCGTTCACCGCGGTGGTTCCGTACGCGCCGCGCGTGCCGCTCGAGACGTGGATCCTGCCGCGCCAGCACGGGTGCTCGTTCGAGGAGGCGATTCGCGCCGAGAACGCCGCGGACCTGGCGCGGCTTCTCTCCGAGTACTTCCGCACCCTCGCGCGCGGGTTCGGCGACCCCGGGTACGAGATGGTGCTCCACACCGCGCCGAACCTCCGGTCACGCATCCTGCAAGGGGACTGGGCCACGATCCGCGACGACTACCACTGGCACATCGAGATCATGCCCGAGCCGGAGCACGCCAATCGAGTCGGCGGCATCTTCGTCAACGAGACGCGCCCGGAGGTTTCCGCGGCGGAGCTACGCCAGGCCTGGACCGATCAGGGCTAGGCCCGGCCATAGGAGCCGATCCGAGTCCGGTGCGCTGGTGATATCTATGCCTGTGAAAGAACTCGGATTTCTGGCTCCGACCTAGTCGAAGACCACTACGATCCGCGCCCCTCCCCTCGAGTGTCGCAACCGCTCGTGGATCCCGGGCTCGAGGCCGAGCCGTGTCGGACGTCTCGGGCACCGCAGGCCTTTCCAGTTGACGCCGGGCGGCACCGGTGTGAGAATGCGACTGAAACAGTCGCCGATAGAAATGGTCGGTAGTAAGGAGCCTTGCTATTACAAGGTGTTCGTTCGGACGCGAGGGCTAGGACGATGCTTCGCTTTACCAAGCGCGCCGATTATGGGCTGATGGCGATCCACTACATCGCCACCCACGACGAGCTCGGTGCGGTCAGCGCAAAGCGGATCGCGGAGGAGTTCGGGATACCGCCCGAGCTGCTCGCGAAGATCTTGCAGCGCCTCGCGAAGCGCCGGCTGATCGTCAGCCAGAACGGCCCCAAGGGGGGATACGCGCTGACCCGCCATCCGAGCGACATCTCTGTCGGGGAGGTCGTCCGGGCGCTCGAGGGGCCGATCAGCATCGTGAGTTGCCTCGACCACGGCGGGTGCCCGCAGGAGCTGCGCTGCAACCTCAAGCGGCCCGTGCAGAAGCTGCAGACGGCGATCAGCCAGCTACTCGACACCATGAGCTTGGCCGAGCTGAGCAATCAGGGCGTCCCCGAAGTGCTGTCGATCAAGTGAGGCAGGGCGCGCGCCCCGGAGAGATGGAGAGAGCCAGATGACGCTGAAGTTCCCCATTTTCATGGACTCGCAGTCGACCACGCCCGTGGATCCACGGGTCGTGGACGCCATGATCCCCTACTTCACCGAGAAGTTCGGCCATCCCGCGAGCCGGAATCATTCCTTCGGCTGGGAGGCCGAAAGCGCTGTCGACCGCGCGCGCGAGCAGATCGCGAAGATCATCGGCGCCCGGGACCCCAAGGAAGTGATCTTCACGTCCGGCGGGACCGAATCGATCAATCTCGCGATCAAGGGCGTCGCCGAGATGTACCGGGAGAAGGGCAATCACATCGTCACCACCGTCATCGAGCAGCGGGCGAGCCTGGACGTCTGCAAACGGCTGGAGCGGCACGGCTACGAGGTCACGTACGTCCCCGTGCAGCCCGACGGGCTGGTGGACGTCGAGACGATTCGCCGGGCGATCACGGACAAGACGATCCTCATCTCGGTCATGTTCGCGAACAACGAGGTCGGCACCATCCAGGACATGGCCGCGATCGGCCGCCTCGCCAAGGAGAAGGGGATCATCTTCCACGCGGACGCCACGCAGGCCGTTGGCAAGATTCCGGTGAGCGTCGAGGCGGCGGGGATCGACCTTCTGTCGTGCACCGCCCACCTGATCTACGGTCCGAAGGGCGTCGGTGCGCTGTACGTCCGGCGCAAGGCGCCGCGGGTCCGCATCGCCCCGTTGATCGACGGCGGCGGGCACGAGCGGGGGATGCGGTCCGGGACCTTGCCGGTGCCGCTCATCGTCGGCTTTGGACGCGCGGCCGAGCTCTGCGGCGAGGTCATGGCGGAGGAAGGCGCGCGCCTCGCGAAGCTGCGCGACCGCCTGCAAGACATGATTCTCTCGAACGTCGACGAGGCGTACCTGAACGGGCACCCGGAGCGGAGGCTGCCGCACAACCTGAACATCTCGTTCGCGTACGTCGAGGGCGAGTCGGTCCTGATGGGCCTCAACAAGGAGAGCGCGCTCTCCTCGGGCTCGGCCTGCACCTCGTCGACGCTCGAGCCGTCCTACGTGATCGGCGCGCTCGGGGCCAGCGCCGAGCTCGCTCACTCGTCGATCCGGTTCAGCCTGCACCGGTTCAGCACCGAAGAGGAAGTCGAGCACGTCGGCGCCCGGACCATCGAGGTGGTCAAGCGGCTGCGGGAGATGTCGCCCCTCTACGAGCTGGCGAAAGAGGGCGTCGATTTGAAGTCCATTCGATGGAAGGCCGACTAAAGGGGGGTCAGACCATGGCCTATAGCGAAAAGGTCGTCGACCACTACAACAACCCACGCAACGTCGGGTCCTTCACGAAGGACACCCCGGGGGTGGGGACGGGGCTCGTCGGGGCGCCGGAATGCGGCGACGTGATGAAGCTCCAGATCAAGGTCAATGTCGACACGGGCATCATCGAGGACGCGAAGTTCAAGACGTTCGGGTGCGGCAGCGCCATCGCGTCGTCGAGCCTGGCCACCGAATGGCTGAAGGGCAAGTCCGTCGACGAGGCGGCCAAGATCAAGAACACGGACATCGTGAACGAGCTCAAGCTGCCGCCCGTGAAGATCCACTGCTCGGTGCTGGCGGAGGACGCGATCAAGGCGGCGCTGGCCGACTACCGGGAGAGGCACGCCCCGGCGGACGCCCGGGTGTCGTCCGAGTAGCGATCGGGAGGAAGAAACCCTATGGCGGTCACACTGTCCGAGGCGGCGGCGAAACAGGTGAAGGAGCTCAAGCAGGCTCAGAACCTGCCGGAGACCGTGTTTTTGCGCATGGGTGTGAAGGGGGGCGGGTGCTCGGGCTTGTCGTACTCCCTGGAGTTCGACAGCGAGATCGGGCCCCACGACAAGGAGTTCGAGATCGACGGGATCAAGGTCGTGGTCGACAAGAAGAGCTACCTGTACCTGAACGGTACGACGCTCGACTACGTCCAGCAGGGACTGACGGGTGGCTTCACCTTCGTCAACCCCCAGGCGAAGTCGAGCTGTGGATGCGGCACGTCGTTCTCGGCGTAGGCGGGTCCGCGAACCCCACGGAACGGGCCCGGCGAAGGGCCCGTTCGTATTTTGAGGCGCAGCGCATGGATCACTTCGAGGTGTTCGGGTTGCCGCGACGGCTCGGCATCGACGCCACCGAGCTGCAGCGCAAGTTCTACGAGCTCTCGCGGCGCGGGCACCCGGACTTCCACCAGGCGGCGTCGCCGGAGCGCCAGGCGGAGATTCTCGAGGCGTCCGCGCGCCTCAACGCCGCGTACCGGGCGTTGCGGGATCCGATCGCGCGAATCGAATACCTGGTCCGCCTCGAAGAGGGACGTGACACACGCGAGGGCGCCACGGTGAAGCCGAAGGCGCCGCCCGAGCTGCTCGAAGAGATGTTCGAGATCCAGGAGGCGCTCCAGGAGGCGCAGGCATCCGGTCAACCCGGAGGGCTGGAGCCCGCCGCCCGGGACACGCTCGTCGCCCAGCGCGAGCGCCTGCTCGCGCGCTACCAGGCGGCGGAAGCCCGGCTGCGCGGCCCCCTCAGCGGGGCGTGGGACGCGGGCGGGCCCGCCGAGCGGGCCGGCGCCCTCGCCGTCTTCAAGGAGACGCTGGCGGCCCGCGCGTATTTGCGGACGGTCATCGACGACATC
Organism: Binatia bacterium; assembly: GCA_035635995.1. GTDB lineage: Bacteria > Methylomirabilota > Methylomirabilia > Rokubacteriales > CSP1-6 > AR31. Next base: position 6,910 of record DASPZZ010000205.1, read on the forward strand.
GACGAGGCGCTCGGAGGGACACCGGAGGGCCATGTCTCGCATCGTCGGCATTGATCTCGGCACCACCAACAGCCTCGTCGCCTACGTCGACGAGAAGACCCGCCTGCCCAGGGTCATCCCCGATCGCGACGGGCAGGTGCTCTTGCCGTCGATCGTTTCCTTCACGAGCGAGGGCGTGCTGGTCGGCGCCGCGGCGAAGCGGCAGCTCGTCCGCCGGCCCGAGTCGACCGTCTATTCGGTGAAGCGACTGATGGGCCGTGGTTACGACGACGTCAAGGAAGAGCTCTGCTACCTCCCCTTCAAGGTGCTGCCGTGCGAGGGCATCGTGAAGATCCAGATCGGCAGCCGCGAGGTCACGCCGCCCGAGGTGTCGGCGATCGTGCTCAAGTCCCTCAAGGAGCGCGCCGAGGCCCACTTCGGCGAACCGATCGAGAAGGCCGTCGTCACCGTCCCCGCGTACTTCAACGACAGCCAGCGCCAGGCGACCAAGGACGCCGGCCGCATCGCGGGGCTCGACGTCGTGCGCATCGTCAACGAGCCGACGGCGGCCTCCCTCGCCTATGGGCTCCAGCGCATCCGCGAAGGCCTGGTCGCCGTCTACGATCTCGGCGGCGGGACGTTCGACATCTCGATCCTGAGAGTGAAGGACGGGGTGTTCGAGGTCCTGGCGACGAACGGGAACACGCACCTGGGCGGCGACGATTTCGATCGCGCGATCGTGCTGTGGCTGCTCGACGACGTCCGCGAGAGGCACGGCGTGTACCTCGGGCGCGATCTCGAGGCGATGCAGGAGCTGCGGCTGGCGGCCGAGGCGGCCAAGGTCCGCCTGTCGTCCGCTGACCGGACCGTCCTGACGATCCCATTCGACGGGTTCACGTATCATCGCGAGATCACGCGCGCCGAGCTCGAGCGGCTGATCGAGCGGCTCGTGGACTCCACCCTCCTCCCGTGCCGGATGGCCCTCGCCGACGCGGGGCTGGCGCCGTCGGACATGGACGAGGTGGTCCTGGTCGGAGGCTCGACGCGAGTCCCGCTCGTGCGGCGGCGGGTGCAGGAGCTCTTCGGCAAGACGCCGCACAGCCAGCTCAATCCCGACGAGGTGGTCGCGCTGGGCGCCGCGGTCCAGGCGCACATCCTGGCGGGCGGCATCACGGACATGCTGCTGCTCGACGTGACCCCGCTGTCGCTGGGGATCGAAACGCTCGGCGGCATCGTGAGCGTCCTGATACCCCGGAACACGACCATCCCCACGAGCGCGCGCGAGCTGTTCACGACGTCGGTGGACGGCCAGCGCGTCGTCGACATGCACGTCGTCCAGGGCGAGCGCGAGCTCGCCAAGGACTGTCGCTCGCTCGCCCGATTCGAGCTCTCGGGCATCGACCCGATGCCGGCGGGGATGCCGAAGATCGAGGTCGTGTTTCTCATCGACGCCAACGGCATCCTGAACGTGACCGCCACCGAGCTCCGCACCGGCAAGGCCGCCGCGATCGAGGTGAAGCCGACCTACGGCCTCTCGGAGGCGGACGCCGAGCGGATGGTCGAAGAGTCGTTCACCTACGCCGAGGCCGACGTGGAGGCGCGCCTGCTCGTCGAAGCCCGCAACGAGGCCGACACCGTCATGACGCACGTCGAGCGCGCGCTCGGCCAGGGTCGCCAGCTGATCGGCGCCGACGAGCACCAGTCCATCGTGGCGGCCCTGGAGGCGCTGCGGAGCGCGCGCGCGACCGACGACCGGGATCTGATCCGGGAGTCGACCACCGGGTTGAACCGCGCCACCGAGCATCTCGCCGACCTGATGATGGACGCGGCGCTCAAGGGGGCGCTCGCGAGCCGGCGCGCCGACGAGATCATGGAGAAGTGATGGCCGTCCACAAGGTGACCTTCCTGCCGCTCAACGTGACCGTCGAGGTCGACGACGAGAAGTATCCGCTCGCCGACCACGGCAAACCGGGCTCGATCCTGGACATCGCCCTCGCCAACGACGTTCATCTCGAGCACAACTGCGGGGGGAGCTGCGCCTGCACGACCTGCCACGTCGTCGTGAAGGAAGGGGAGGAGAATCTCTCCGAGATGCAGCCCGACGAAGAAGACCGGCTCGACACGGCGGAGGGGCTCACCATCCACTCGCGGCTCGGCTGCCAGGCGGTCGTGCGCGGCAACGTCGTCGTGGAGATCCCGAAGTGATCACGTGGCGGGACACCGAGGATATCGCGATCGCGCTCAATGAAGGCCACCCGGAGCTCGATCCCCTGACGGTCAGGTTCACCGACCTCCACCGGTGGGTGACGGAGCTTGCGGGCTTCACGGACGATCCCAAGGCGTCCAACGAAAAGATCCTGGAGGCGATCCAGATGGCCTGGCTGGAGGAGTACCGGGACCGATGAGCCCGACGAGCGCGGCTGAACGCCTACCAGGTGACGACGTGGTCGGATTCGAAGATGAGGTCGAGCAGCTGGCTGTAGGACAGGTCGCCGTCGAGCCGGCGAAGCGGGACTCCGTCCGGCAGGTCGGGCGCGGCGCCGCCCGGCAGGAGGACCACCGTGACGCGGTCGCCGGCGCGCACCTGCTGGCCGAGCACCACGCGCGCGAGGGCCGTGTCCGGGCTCTTGAGCAGGTGGAGCACGGTGGCCATCAGAACACGAGGAAGCGGCGGCCCCGCTGGACGAGGCCGGCGATCTCCTCGCGAGTGACGGGGATGACCTGGTGGCCCTCGGCGTTCCAGCCCGGGTCGGCGGGCACCGCGCCCGTCTCGACGTGGAAAGGCACCCCGAGCGCCTTGAGATTCGCCCGGAATTTTGCGATGTCGTCACCGTCGACCAGGTCGTCGGTGTCCTCGTCGAGGAGGTGGACGCCGGGACCCAGCAACACGAAGGTGACGTCGTTCTCGCCCGCCACGACGCCGAGGCCGATGCGCATCGCCTCGTTCGCCCGGTGGGACGCGCGCGGGTCCGTCGAGATCAGGACGATGACCGGCGGGCTCTCGACCACGGAGTCAGTTGAGCGCGATGAAGCGGTCGGTGGCGTTGATCAGGTCCGTCAGAACGACGAGACCGCAGTAGGTCACGGTGTCCGCGTCGCGAAGCGGGATGCGCCGCTTCTGGCAGCCGTAAGCGCACACGAAGAGCTTCGCGCCGCGCTCCGGCAGCGCACGGATTCGAGGGTCGTCGAGCGCGCGGACGCCGTCGTCGATGAGGTACAGGTAGAGGTCGGCGCCGCGGTCGAGCGCCGCGCCCGAAAGCCCCACCGCCGTCTCGAGGTTGGGATGCTCGAGCCCGGTCGACAGGAGCACGCCGAGCTTCTTCTTCGCGAGATCCATCCGGAGGCGAGCGTAGCATCGTAAAAAATGGAGAGCAAGCCGATGACTCGTCGAGTCTATTTGGATCACAACGCGTCGACGCCCGTTCACCCCGAAGTGCTGGCCGAGATGCTTCCGTACTTCGCGGAGGTCTACGGGAATCCCTCGAGCATCCACGGGTTCGGGCGTGAGGCGCGCGAGGGGCTGGACCTGGCGCGCGAGCGCGTCGCGCGGTTTCTCAAGGTCTCCGCGCAGGAGATCGTCTTCACCTCCGGCGGGACCGAGTCCGACAACTTCGCGGTGAAGGGACTCGCCGGGGCCCGCGGGAAGGGGCATCTCATCACCTCGCAGGTGGAGCACCACGCGGTCCTGCGCGCGTGTCGGGCGCTGGAGGCGCAGGGCTTCGACCTGACCTGTGTGGGCGTGGACGAGTTCGGGATGGTCGAGCCTGACGAGGTGCGCCGCGCGATTCGACCGGACACCCTGGCGATCAGCATCATGCACGCGAACAGCGAGGTCGGGACGATCCAGCCGATCGCGGCGATCGGCCGCATCGCCCGGGAGCACGGGATCCCGTTCCACGTCGACGCGGTCCAGACCTTCGGCAAGCTCCCGCTTGACGTGGACGCCCTCGGGATCGACGCGCTCTCGTTTTCGGCCCACAAGATCTACGGCCCGAAAGGCGTCGCCGGGCTCTTCATCCGCAAGGGCACGAAGATGGTGGCGGTCCAGCACGGAGGCGAGCACGAGCGGCGCCGTCGGGCCGGCACCGAGAACGTGGCGGGCATCGTCGGGCTCGGCAAGGCGGTCGAGGTTCGCGCGCGCGACATGGACGCGGAGGCGGAGCGGGTCGCGGCGCTGCGCGACCGGCTCTGGGACGGCGTGCGCGCGCGGGTGCCGGACGTGAAGCTGTCCGGTCATCCGGTCCAGCGACTTCCGGGCACGGCGAGCCTCCTGTTCCGTCACGTGGAGTCCGAGTCGATCGTGCTCGGTCTGGACCTGAAGGGGATCGGCGTGTCGGCGGGCTCGGCCTGCACCTCCGGCAACGTCGAGCCGTCGCACGTCCTGGTCGCGATGGGCGTCTCAGTCGACTGGGCGATGGGCGCCGTCCGGTGCTCGCTCGGGCGGTCGACGAGCGCCGCCGACATCGACTACGTCGTCGACTCCGTCGAGCCCCTCGTCCGCAAGCTGCGGCAGGCGATGCCCGTCGGTGCCGCGTGAGGTACAGTCCCACGCTCGTCGACCACTTCCTGAATCCCCGGAACGCCGGGATGATGCGGGAGCCCGACGGCGTCGGCGAGAACGAGTACGAGGGGTGCGGCGATCTGACCCGCTTCTTCCTGCGTGTCCGCGACGGTCGCGCCGTGGAGATCCGCTTCCAGACCTACGGCTGTGGCCCGACGATCGCGGCGGCGAGCATGGCGAGCGAGCTCTACCGCGGACGGCTCGTCGGTGACCTCTGCCGGCTCGAGGCCGGCGAGATCGAGCGCGCCCTCGACGGGCTCCCGGACGATCGTCGGCACGCGGCCGACATCACCGCGGGCGCGCTCCGGGCGGCGGCCGCCCAGTACCAGGCGCGGCAGAGCTGACCCGTGTTCGCCGAGATCGGGCGCGACGTCCGGGCGGTACGGGAGCGGGACCCGGCCGCCCGATCGACGCTCGAGGTGCTGCTCTGCTATCCCGGCGTGCACGCGCTCGCCTTCCACCGCGTCGCCCACGCGATCTGGCGGCGCGGCTGGACGATCCCGGCCCGCTTCCTCTCGCAAGTGGCCCGGTTCCTCACGGGAATCGAGATCCATCCCGCGGCGAAGCTCGGGCCCGGGCTCTTCATCGACCACGGCATGGGGGTGGTCATCGGCGAGACCGCGGAGGTCGGCGAGAACGTCACCCTGCTGCAGGGCGTGACCCTCGGCGGCACGAGCCTCAAGCGGGAAAAGCGCCATCCGACCCTCGGCAACAACGTCGTCGTCGGGGCCGGCGCCAAGATCATCGGGGCCTTCAAGATCGGCGACGGCAGCCGGATCGGCGCCGGCTCGGTCGTCGTCCGCGAGGTGCCGCCGAACTCCGTTGTCGTCGGGGTTCCCGGCCGGGTAACATATCGCGACGGGCAGCGGGTGGCCGGCGAGATCGATCTCGACCAGACCGACCTCCCGGATCCCGTGAGCAAGGCGATCGAGCAACTCGTCGACCGGATCCGTGCACTCGAGAGTGAGCTCGAGACGCTGCGAAAGACAATCGAGGAGGAACGTGCGTGAACCCCAAGGACATGCTGAGCCTCAAGGAAGCCTCGACCTATCTCGGCATGGATGAGCGAGCGCTCGCGTCGCTCGCCAGCGAGCGGCGCATCCCCTCCGTCCAGCTCGACGGCGCCTGGATGTTCTCCAAGAAGTCGATCGACAAATGGCGGGGGCAGCAGACGCCGCCCCAGTGATCTCGCGCGGCCAGGCCTGGTCGGTTCTCACCGAGTTCACCAGGAGCGACGGCCTCCGCAAGCACGCGCGCGCCGTCGAGGCGTCGATGCGCGCCTACGCCGGCCGGTACGGCGCGGATCCCGACGTCTGGGGCATGGCCGGCATGCTGCACGACTTCGACTACGAGATGCATCCGCGCGCCCCGCACCATCCCCTGAAGGGCGCCGAGATCCTCCTGGCCCGGTCGATTCCCGAGCCGATCGTGTACGCCATCCTCGCCCACGCGGACTACTCCGGCCTGCCGCGCGTCTCGCGGCTCGACCGAGCGCTCTACGCCTGCGACGAGCTCTCCGGCTTCGTCCACGCGGTCGCCCTCGTCCGTCCCGGGCGTGTGATCAGCGGCCTCGAGCCGCCGTCCGTCCGGAAGAAGCTCAAGGACAAGGCGTTCGCGCGCACGGTCAACCGCGAGGATGTCTACCGGGGCGCCGGCGAGCTCGGTGTCGACCTCGACGAGCACATCGCGTTCGTCATCGCCGCGCTGACCGATGTCGCCTCCGAAATCGGCCTCGGCCGCGGGTGACTCGGCGGCGGGACGCCGGGCTGTGCCCTCGGGGACCACGCTAGCCGCAGTCCCTCGACGTAATCCCTCCGGCGTTGCGATGCGATCAACCCTGACAACACGGGTCCCCGAGGGCACAGCCCGCCGTCCCGCCGCCGAGTCACCCGCGATTCCCCGTAGAGATTGGGCACCCGGACGTTGCGCCGAGGCTCTCGCAACGTGACCGACGAGGGCAGAGCACTCGTCCCCGGTGGCGCGGCGGCGCGGGCGATCACGCACGTCGACATGGACGCGTTCTACGCGGCGATCGAGCAGCGCGATCGCCCGGAGCTGCGCGGCCGCCCGGTCATCGTCGGCGCCAGCCCGACCGGCCGCGGTGTCGTCTCCGCGGCCTCCTACGAGGCGCGGCGATTCGGTGTCCGCTCGGCGATGCCGATCGGCCGCGCGGCGAGGCTCTGCCCGGACGGCGCCTTCCTGCCCGTGGACATGCGGAAATACCAGCGCGTTTCGGTCGAGATCATGGGGATCCTCGCCGACTTCTCGCCGCTGGTGGAGCCCGTATCGGTCGACGAGGCGTTCGTGGACCTTGGCGGGACCGAGACGCTCTTCGGAAGCCCGCTGGACGCGGTCCGTCTGATCAAGCGTCGGATCCTGACCGAGACCGGGCTGACGGCCTCCGCCGGGCTCGCCGCGAACAAGTTCGTCGCCAAGGTGGCGTCCGATCTGGAGAAGCCCGATGGGCTCGTGGTCGTCGCGGCCGGCGACGAGGCGCGCTTCCTCGGGGCCTTGCCCATCGAGCGTCTCTGGGGCGTGGGCCGGGTGATGGCCAAAGAGCTTCGCGACCTCGGGTTCACGGCGATCGGTCAGCTCCAGCGGGCGCCGCGCGCCGTCCTCGCCGGGCGGTTCGGGAAGCACGGCGACGCGCTCTACGACCTCGCGTTCGGGCGTGACGATCGTCCGGTCGAGCCGTTCGGTCTGCCCAAATCGATCGGGGCGGAGGAGACGTTCGGCGTCGACTGCACGAACGCGGAGCAGCTCAAGACGACGCTGCGGGCGCACGCCGAGCGGGTGGCCGCCGAGCTGAGAGACGGCGGGTTCTCGGCCGGGCGCGTCACGGTCAAGCTGCGCCTGGCTCCCTTCGAGACGCACACGCGCAGCGTCACGGGGGAGCCGACCCAGGACGGCCTCGAGCTGTATCGGCGCGCGCTGGCGCTCCTCGAGCGCGACGCGGTCACGCGGCCGGTGCGCCTCATCGGGCTCTCGGCGTCACGACTGGGACCGGCCGGGACGGGCCAACTGGACCTCCTCGACCCCGCGGCCCTCCGCCGCGAGCGCCTGGCGCGTGTGGTCG
>DASPZZ010000206.1:0-4809 GCA_035635995.1 Binatia bacterium
TCCGTCCATCCCGTGGCCGAGGAGTCGTCGGAGCTTGTCCTTGGCGGTGACCACGGCCACGCGCCCCCCGGCACTCGACAGCGCCGCCAGGAGGGTCTCGCAGCGCAGGAACTTCGGGTCGTTCATCATCACCTCCTGGCCGGTCGCGGGATCGTAGAAGTAGTTGCCCGAGATCCCGTGGACGGCCGGGGAGGCGCCGGTGACGATCGAGAGATTGTTCGGATTCGTGAAGCTCGGCACGACGGACCGGGCCACTCGGTACACCCCGTCTGTCCGGAAGCGCGCGATGGCGGGCGTCGTGGCGCCGGCGATCCCGCGCTCGAAGTATTCCGGCTCGGACCCGTCGATGCACACCACGACGACCGGGCGGCGAGGAGCACGATAGTCCCGGCCGTTGACGGAGACGGTGGTTGGGTTCATGGTGCCACCGATACTACGGCGTCGCCGCCGCTCACGAAAGCGGGTTTTCGGCCCGGGAGCGCACTCGCCGAGGCGCCGCTTCGGCGGGGTTGCGGCGTCGACGCATCAGCCGCCGCCCCCATTGCCATGCACGGATCCCGAGCAGCACGGCGAGCGCGGCCGCGTACCAGTACGGGTCCTTCACGCCGACCTTCGCGAGCCACAGATAGTGCAGGACCGCGCACACCGCGGCGAGGTACGCGAGGCGGTGCAGGCGCGTCCAGTTCCGTGCGCCGAGGCGCCGGATCATGCCGGTGGTCGACGTGGCGGCGAGCGGGATCAGCGAGAGCAACGCGAGCATCCCCATCGTGATGTACGGGCGCTTGAGGATGTCGGCCCACATCCGCGGCCAGTCGAAGAAGAAGTCCAGGACGCTCCACACCGCGAAGTGCAGGCACACGTACGCGAAGGCGAAGAGTCCGAGGAGCCGGCGCAAGGTGATCGGCCACGAGAGACCGAACACGATGCGGAGCGGGGTCATCGCGAGCGACGTCAATAAGATCCGGAGGGTCCAGTCGCCGAGGGTGTTGGTGATGAAGCTGATGGGGTTGGCGCCGAGATCGTCGGTCCACGCCCGATAGGCCAGGAGCGCGAGCGGGGCCAGGCAGACGGCCCACACGGAAACCTTGAGCGCGATACGCCCCGGACGCGTCACGCCGGCTCAGCCCCTGCCCGCGAGCTCGGGCTGCGCCCCGGCACTAGTAGTTCTTCTTGAGGTCCATCCCGGCGTAGAGCGACGCCACCTGGTCGGCGTAGCCGTTGAACGGAAGAGTGGGCCGCCGGCGGAATTCGCCGATGCGCCGCTCGTCCGCCTGGCTCCAGCGCGGATGGCTGACCGCGGGATTGACGTTGGAGTAGAAGCCGTACTCCTGGGCCGCGGCCTTTTCCCAGGCGGTCTTGGGCTGCTCGCTCACCAGACGGATCCGGACGATGGACTTGGCGCTCTTGAAGCCGTACTTCCACGGGATCACCACGCGCACCGGCGCGCCGTTCTGGTTGGGCAGCACCTTGCCGTACATCCCGACCGTCAGGAGCGTGAGCGGGTGCATCGCCTCGTCCAGGCGGAGCCCTTCGACGTAGGGCCAGTCGAGCGACGAGAAGCCGAAGAACCCAGGCTTCTGGGCCGGGAACTGGTTGGGGTCGAGCAAGGTGGTGAACTCGACGTACTTCGCCTGCCCGGTCGGCTCGACGCGCTTGAGCAGCGACGCGAGCGGAAAGCCGATCCACGGGATCACCATCGACCAGGCTTCCACACAGCGAAGGGAGTACACCCGCTCCTCGAGCGGAAACAGCCGGATCAGCTCGTCGATGTCGAATGTCTTCGGCTTGCCCACAAAGCCGTCGACCTGCACCGTCCACGGGCGCGGGCGCAGCGTGTGACCGAGCCGGGAGGGATCGTCTTTGTTGACGCCGAACTCGTAGAAATTGTTGTAGGTCGTCGCCGCCTCGACTTTCGTCGGCGGCTCGTTCAGGCTGAAGGCCGCGTTGCGGGTCGCGGCGAGGGCCTGGAGCGCGGGCGTGGCGGGCGGGGCCGCCGTGCTCGCTCCCGGCGCCAGCACGATGGCCGCGGCCGCGCCCGAGATCAGCTCGCGTCGGCTCAGGTAGAGCTTGGGATCGGTGATCTCACTCGCGGTGAACCGCGGCGCGCGTCGAATCAGCATGGTATCTCCTCTCAACGATCTCACACGGTCGCGAACTTGTAACCGTGACCGTGCAAGGTCAGGATCCAGACCGGATGATCGGCGTCCGCTTCGAATTTGCGCCGGAGCCGCAGGACGTGGGTGTCGACGGTCCGCGTCGTTGGAAATCGCTCGTAGCCCCACACCTCGTCCAGCAGCCGCTCGCGCGTGATCACCTCGCCACGATGGGCGATCAGGAACACGAGCAGATCGAGCTCCTTGCGCGTCAGGCGCACCTCCTGGCCGGCCTTGAACACCTGCCGGGTGCGCGGGCGGACTCGCACGTCACCGAACGCGAACTCCTCGAACCGCTCGCGCGGGCCCGGCCGCCGTAGCACCGCCCGCACCCGCGCCAGCAGCTCGCGGAGCGAGAAGGGCTTGGTCACGTAGTCGTCGGCCCCGAGCTCGAGCCCGCGGACGCGGTCGGCTTCCTCACCGCGCGCGGTGAGCATGATGACGGGCACGTCGATGCCCTTCTCTCTCAGCGCGCGGCACACGTCCCACCCGCTCATCCGCGGCATCATGACGTCGAGCAGGATGAGATCGGGCGCGCCGCTCAGCGCGAGCGCGAGCGCCTCCTCGCCGTTGGCGGCCGACGCCGTCTGATAGCCTTCGAAGCGAAGATTGTCCTCGAGGCCGCGCACGATCTCGGGTTCGTCGTCCACGATCAGGATCTTGGCCATCACGATTCGCGGAGCGGCAGGCCAAGCGAGAAGCGGCTGCCGGCGCCCGGGGCGCTCTCGACCGTGATGCGGCCGCCGTGAGCCTCGGCGATGTGGCGCACCAGCGTGAGCCCCACCCCGCTGCCCCGACGTCCTTGCGTGTCGCTGCGTCCCACCCGATAGAACTTCTCGAAGATCCTCGCCTGCTCCTCGGGCGCGATCCCCAGGCCCCGGTCGCTGACGGTGATGACGAGCCATCCGTCCACGACGCGCGCGTCGACCGTCAGCGATCGATCGTCGCCCGAATACTTGATCGCGTTGTCGATCAGGTTCGCGAGCGCCTGGCCGACGGCGTCCGCATCCATCGTCACCTCGGGCAGGTCCGCGGCCACGCGCACCTCGACCTTGAACCCCTGCTGGGCCAACGGGTACGCGAACGCCTCGAGCGTCGCGCGGATGAGCGGCTCGACCGCGCTCGGTGTCATGTCGTAGGTCTGGCGCCCGCCCTCGATCCGCGAGAAGTCCAGCACGTTGTCGATCAGCCGCGAGAGGCGCTCGCCCTCGCGGGTGATGACCCGGTAGTACTCCTGTCGCCGGCCTTCGTCGGTCACGCGGCCCATCTCGAGAGTCTCCCCGAACATCCGGATGACGGAGAGCGGGGTCTTCAGATCGTGCGACACGTTGGCGACGAAATCCGATTTGAGCCGGGCCATCTCGGTCTCCCGGCGCATCAGCCGCCACGTCGTGACGATGCCCGCCACGATGACGGCCACCAGCACGCCGAGGGCCCCGGTGAAGAGCATGACCTGACGGCGGACCGCCCGGCGCGGCGAGGCGCCGGCCGTCTGGTAGACCGCCAACCGCCAGTCGGGAAGCGCTTCGCGGAATCCCACAGAGAGCACGCGCTGGGCGTCGCCGATCGGTGTGCGGCTGTAGACCGTACGCCCGTCGTGGTCGAGCACGGCGATGATCGTGGACGACTCGAGCGTCCCGAGCGTCGTCTCGAGGATCTCGCGCCGCAGCGTGTCGGGATCGCGAAGGAAGGCCGCCACCACCGGCTCGCCCCCGCGCTGCGTGAGGAGCGCCAGGCACACCTGGCTGTTCGCGAACACCTCGCGCTTGCCCCCTCGCTCCAGGCGGCGCAGCGCGGCCCCCGACACCAGTGGCCCGAAGACCGCCGGGTCTCCGTCCCGCCAGGCGCGTGGATAGAGCAGCTCGCCGCGGAGATCGACGAGATAGAGCCTGCGGATCAGCGGCGAGTCGGCGATCAGCTCGTCGACCGTGCGCTCCGGCGGCGTTCCGAACCGCAGGACGGCCTGGAGGCGGTCCAGGAAGGCGTCCTCCGCGCGGCGCAAGGTCATCTCGACCTTCTCGGCGGCCATCGTGGCCATGTCGCGCGCCTGCTCACGATACAGGAGCTCGGACGACGCTTCCCACTGGCGGATCGAGACGTAGCCGAGGACCGCGACGATGGCGGCGGGCGCCACGATCGCCAGGAGCGCGAGCGCCGAGAACCTCGCGGACGGCGACAGCACCCCGGCCGCTACTCCCGCTCCGCCAGGAGCCGCCGGATCATCTCCTCGGTCTCGGCGTATTCGCCTTCGCCGATGTGGCGGTAGCGGACCATTCCCTTGCGATCGATCAGGATCGTCGTCGGCCAGGCCCAGACGCCCCAGCGCTTCCAGATCTGCATGTCGTTGTCCTGCACGACCGGATACCGGACCCCGAGCTTCTTCGTCGCGTCCACCACGCTCCCGTACGACTTCTCCCAGAAGAACTCCGGGGTGTGCACTCCGACGATCGTGAACCCGTCCTTCTCGTACCGCTCGTACCAGCCCCGCAACTGCGGGATCACGTTCTTGCAGTTGATTCAGCCGTAGGTCCAGAACTCGACCAGCACGACCCGGCCGCGCAGGCCCGGCGTGGTCAAGGGCCCGCTGTTGATCCAGCGCTCTCCCGCCACCTCCGGGGCCGGCGCACCGAGACGCGAGGCCTGGCCGTCGGCCGAC
>DASPZZ010000207.1:0-70654 GCA_035635995.1 Binatia bacterium
CGCGCCCGCGCAGTCGGCGGAGTGGGCCCCCCGAGTCCCGCCCGCAGCTCGAAGAGCTGCGTTCGGGCGAGTGGGTGACGGAGCCGACTGCGCGGGCGCGGGGCGCGGCCCGCGACGCGCCCGTCCGGCTACAAGCGAGAGAGAGCCTCAGAGGCGAGCGCCGCGGCCTTAGCCTCCCACTCTGGCCCCTGCAGAACGAGCGCGCGGTAGCGCTCGGCGAGCGAGCGCGCCGCCTCGAAGCTCCCGCCGGTCGCCGCCGCGTGCCCGGCGGCGCGCGTCACGGCCTCGAGCAGGCGATCGAAGTGAGCGACCATGCGGCGCCGGACGTCGCCGTAGCCCTTGACGAGCTGCGCGGCGCGCGCAACCTCGCAGGCGAGTGGTTCGTCCCAGGTCGCGCACCGTGCGACCGCGCCGAGCCAGTGGTCGATGCGCGCGTGCTCCTCGTGGGCTCGGTACGAGATCGAGCGTAGAGGCCGCAGCAGCGTGAGCAGCCAGACGCGCAGGTACCCGCTCACCGTCGTGGTCTTCACGTGCTGGCCGAACGTCGGCCGACCGTTCGGCCAGCGGCGCTCGGCCCAGCGGGCGAACGGCGCGACCAGCCGGTAGGGCAGAATGCCGTAGACCTCGTCGAGGTCCGGCTTGAGGAAGTCGGTGACGACGATCTCCCCTGCCGGGACGCCCTGGGCCCGCCGGATGCGCTCGAACCGGCTGGACCGCGTCTTGAGCTGGGCGACTCGGATCGCATCCTCGTAGGTCATCCACACCGCCAGGTGGCGCGCCACGATCCGGCCGAGCTCGAGATTCCCTTCGCGCACGAACGGTCGAAGTCGTTCCAGATACCGCTCGGCGTAGGCGCGGTCTTGATAGTCCACCAGACGCGCCAGCGCGATATCCAGCACCGGCCGCAGGGGCTCAGGAAACTCGGCCGTCATAGCCTTGACGTCCGAGCTCACCGCCGCCGTGTCCGAGCTCACCGCTACCCGCGCGCCGGCTGCGGACGGCGCGCGGGTAGCCACCGCGAGCCCGGCCTCGAAGCCACGGAGGTTGGCGTCCACCTGAACCCCTTTGGCGCGGATCGCCTCGCGATACGCGTCGCCGCTGAGCGGCAGGGCGCCGGAGCCGGCGAGCGCGCCGAGCAGGACCGCGTTCGCCTCGGTCCCGTGCTCGCGGGCGAGCGCCAGCGCGTCGAACGCGATGAGCTTCTTCGAAAAGGCGCCGGCCGCCGTCTGGAGCTGCTCGATCGGATAGATGCCGCGTCCGGTCGCGATCTTCTCGTGGATCGAGTAGAGACGATGGGTGCTGGCGACGATCGTCGTCCGGCCCGGCGACGGGAATCCGAGCTCGATCGAGCGGCCGACCTCGAGAAACTCCGGGGCCAGCAGGACGTCGAGCGCTCCCGGCACGGGATAGAGGGAGAAGATCGGCGTGTCGTCCGCCCCGAGGTTACGCTCGGTGGAGAGCTCCACGTAGTAGGTCGTTGACCCGGTCCGCTGAGCGACTCCGGGGATCGACGTGCCGTGGACCGGATAGCCGTCGACGAGGGCCGCGTCCACGATCCAGTCGAGGAGCACGCCACCCCCCTGCCCGCCGACGGCCGGGATCAGGAGGCTCAGGAGCGGCGCGTCGGTCACGCTCCGACGGCTGCGAGCCGGCGGATGACCGCCGCACGCACGTGGCTCACGAGCCGGGTCCACCGGGTCGGATTCGTCACCACCTTGACCTCGTAGAACGACGGGCAGAGGACGGCCGCGTGGGCGACCTCGCCGCAGACGCCACAGCCCACGCACGTGTCGTCCACGTGAGCGATCGGATCCTCGCGCAGAGGATCGGGGTTCTCGCGGAGCGTCAACGACGGGCAGCCGCTCAGCCGCATGCACGAGTGGTCACCCGTGCACACGTCGGGATCCACGCCGAAGCGGGCCTGGACGACCTCGTGGCCGGCGGCCGCGAGCCGGCGGAGTCTGGGCCGCTCGCGGCGCTGCCGTTCGAGCATGCATTCGTTCCTGGCGATGACGACCTTGAGGCCGGGTACGCGCGTCGTCAGCGCCTCGCGGAGCGTGCCGATGACCTCGGCCATCCGGTAGGAATTCACGGTGCGGATCCATTTCACGCCGAGGCCGCGGAGGGCCGCGGGGATCGTCATCCGCAGGGGCTCGTTCCGCGCGTTCTTGCCGGTCGAGGGTACGTGGTGCTGGCCCGTCGCCGCCGCGTAGAAATTGTCGAGGATCACCAGGACCGAGTCCTGGCGGTTGTACATCGCGTTCGCGACGCCGTTGGTGAGGCCGTTGTGCCAGAAGCCTCCGTCGCCCATCACGGAGATCGTCCGCTTGCCGAAGAGCGGCGCGACGGCGCTCGACGACGCGAGCCCCATGCCGTACCCGAGGACGGAGTTGCCGACATTGAACGGCGCCTGCGTCGAGAATGTCGAGCACCCGATGTCGGCCGCGACGTGGGTGTCGCCGATCGCCGGCTCGCGCTGGCGGAGGATCTTCAGCGCGCTGAACACCGGCCGCTCCGGACAGCCCGTGCAGAAGGACGGCGGACGCTTGGCGACCGGCTCCGACAGCACCGCGCCCACCTTCTCGCGATGCGCGGTCAGGGCGCGATACCGGTCTTCGATCGCCACGGTGGACTGCGACTTCACCCCCGCCGAGGTGAAGAAGCGGTGCAGGCCGCCGATGACGAGCTGCGGGACATACTCGCCGTGCGGCGACAGGAGCTCCTTGCCCTGGATCTCGACGCCGAGCCGCGCCTCGTGGGCGAGCGCCTTGAGCTCGCGCTCGATGTAGTTCGGCATCCCCTCTTCCACGACGAGGACTCGCTGCTTGCCCCGCAGGAACCCGATCAGCTCTTCCGGGACCAGCGGGTGGATGGCGTTGAGCACCAGGAGCGGCACGGGCGTGCGGCCGCGCGTGTCGGCGAGGCCGAGCACGTGCAACCCACGCAGGGTCGTGTTCCAGAGACCGCCCTGCATGACGATCCCCAGATGGTCCTCATCGCCGCGGAAATGCTCGTTGAGTCGCCGCTCGACGATGTAGCGCTGCGCGGCCGGCAGGCGCTTCTCGAACTTCTGCGCCTCCATCTGGTACGTGAAGGGCGGCAGGTTGATCCGATCGATGCTGAAGCTGGGCGCGCCGAGCGGCGAGAGCATGTTGATCGCCGGGCGCACGTTGTCGTGGCACCGAAGGGTCCCGCGCATGTGGCAGGCGCGGATGCGGATCGAGAAGAAGACCGGCTCGTTGCAGGCCTCGGAGAGCCCGAAGCCCGCCTCCACGAAGCGGGCGAAGGCGTCGAGGCTGTTGCGCGGATCGAGGAGCGGGATCGACGACTTGAGCGCCGTCGAGTGGGTGCGCTCCTGGAGGATCGAGGCGCCCTCGCCGTAGTCCTCGCCGATCACGATGACGGAGCCGCCGATGACCCCGGCCGAGGCGACGTGCGAGAGCGCGTCGGATGCCACGTTGGTGCCGACGACCGATTTCCACGTGACGGCGCCCCGCATCGGATAGTTGATGGAGGCGCCCAGAAGCGCGGCGGCCGCCGCCTCGCTTCCCGATTGCTCGAAGTAGATGCCGAGCGGCTTGAGGAGCGGCTCGTTCGCGTCGGCCAGCACGTCGATGAGGTACGAGACGGGCGCCCCCGGATAGCCGCCGACGTAGCTCACGCCGGACTGGAGCAGCGCCTTGGTGATGGCGAGGATGCCCTCGCCGCGAAGGATCTGGCCTTCCCCGTACCCGAGCTGCTTGACGTCCTCCGCGAACGACCGCTCACCCATGCTGCGACCCGCTACCCTCCGGCGCTACTTCTGCTTCGCGATGATCTGGTCCTTGATCTTGTCGTAGGTGGCCTGCGGGACGATCTTCTTCTTCGCCAGCTCGTCCTTCCGGGTGTACGGACGCCCATCGACGATCTTCTTCGCGTACGCGTCGCCGATGCCCGGCAGAGCCTTGAGCTCGTCCGCCGAGGCGGTGTTGATGTCGAGCGGGTCCTTTTTCTTGGCGTCGGCCTTGATCGCGGTCTTGGCCGGCGCGTCCTTCTTGGCCGGCGCGTCGGTCTTGGCCTGCGCCAGCGCCGCGGAGACCCCGAGCGAGCTCACAGCGAACAGCACGGCGATCAACACGGCGACGAGTCTGACCATCGGTGTCCTCCTCGTGACAAGTTGTGAACGCCGAAGTAGCGTTGGCCCAGTATACATCACACAATTTCAAGGATTTGCCCGGCGTCTCCGAAGTCGGACAGTATGAAACGTGAGGCATTGACCGGGGGGAGGCGCGAGGGGACGCTGGCAGTCGAGGTCTTCCGACATGCATCCGTCGCGCGTCCCGATCGACCCAGAATTGTTGAGGCGACTCTATGTCGATGAAGGGCTCTCGACCCCCGAAATTGCGGCGAAGCTCGGCTGTGCGGACGTGACGATCTTGCGCCGACTACGGCGGCTTGGTATCGATGTCCGGCCCAGGGGACCTGTCCCAGTAAGTCGGGCTGAGGCGATCGGCATCGATTGGAGTCCGAAGCTCTGCTACGCGCTCGGCTTGATGGCGACGGACGGGAATCTTTCGAGGAGGAAGGGCCAGATGTCGCTGGTCTCCAAGGACCTGGAGCAGATCGAGACGCTGCGTCGCTGTCTTCAACTCGTGGCCCGGATCTCGAGAGTTCGAAGTTCGACTGGAGTACTTCACAAAGTTCAGTGGTGCGATCGCGGTCTGTACAACTGGTTCCTCGGCGTCGGGCTCACGCCGGCAAAAAGCCTCACACTGGGACCGCTCGCGGTGCCTGATGAGCATTTCGCCGACTTCTTTCGCGGATGCGTCGACGGCGACGGTTGTGTACTCGTGTACACCGACAGATATCACACGACGAAGAGCAGGCAGTATATCTACGAGCGCCTCTACGTGTCGCTGGTCTCGGCGAGTCGTCCGTTTCTCGAGTGGATTCAGGCGAGCATCCGCAGGCTTGCAGGGGTCTTTGGAGCCATCCACACTCATGGCGGGAAGCGCCGACGGCCGATCTGGGCTCTTCGCTACGCCAAGGCGGAGTCTATACGGCTGCTCTGTTGGATGTATTACGCACCGGATGTTCCCTGCCTCGCCCGCAAGCGGGACAAAGCCGAAAGATTCCTTTCTCCCCTTGGCTATGCCTCGGTGCGTTCAGTCGGGCGACCCCGAGTCGGGTGGCTGTACACTGTGGGACCCGGAGGCACCGTCGAGGATCGGGGCCGGAGTGGTGTAACGGCAGCCACGCTGGACTCAAAATCCAGTGCCCGCAAGGGCGTGCGGGTTCGAATCCCGCCTCCGGCACCATTCCTTGACAACATTCCGCGCACGCCTGTAGGGTGATTTCTCGCGTGGGGCTGTAGCTCAGTTGGGAGAGCACAAGGCTGGCAGTCTTGGGGTCAGGGGTTCGACTCCCCTCAGCTCCACCAACTTAACAAATGAAGCCGCGGCAGCCGGTACCAGCGAAGGACGGCCTGCCGCGTTGCTTTCTCGATCCTGATCCCCTGCGGGAAGCACCGGACGACGCGCTTGCGCTCCTCCGGCTCTCCCTCACGGAGCACTCCGGCTACCTGGTCAAGCTCCTGCGCCAGCGCCTCGGCGGTCGCGTCGACACATGCCGGTGCCGCGTCGCCAGCCCGATCCCGCGCGGCCTGAAGCTCCGCTCGCTCTGAGAGCGCAAGCGGTGTTTCGGCTCGATTTCTACTTGAACCGGTACGTGATCCGACCTCGGGTCAGGTCGTAGGGGGACAGCTCCATCGTGACCTTGTCACCGGGCAGGATCCGGATGCGGTGCATTCGCATCTTGCCCGACACGTGGGCCAGGACCTTGTGGCCATTGTCCATCTCCACCCGGAACATCGCGTTGGGCAGCGGCTCGACCACCTTGCCCTCCACCTCGATTGCCTCTTCCTTGCTCATGGTTTTCGCCTTTCATCGGCGTCTTGGACGGACGCCCAATGTGGGTGCGCGCCGAGATGCGGGAGACGCTCCGAACATGATGGCTCTCGCGACCTGGACTCGCCGTCACCGACAGGAGGGAGCCGACACCCGAAAGCGTATCACGTTCCTGCTGCGAGCGGATCAGATGATCCAGTAGCTCGTGCTGGCCGGCGAGCCCTCGCCCCGTGACTGACCGCCTCGGCCGCCTGCTCCTCGTCACGCTGGAAGCTGCTCGTGTAAAACGCGGATCTGCCCGTGCTCGGGGCGCTTGGCTCCTGGCTGAGCTCCTGGCGCGGCATCGGCGCCGGAGCGCGGCATGGCGCACGAGGGCTACGATCTCCAGCTCACCCGCGGGACGCGCGCGGCTGGCGGGCCACCTTCGACCCGACGGGGATCGAGGACTCGATCACGAGCGCAACGGGCTCCGCGTGGGAACGAACGCCGTGGCATGCGACGCGGCGAGCGGCGTGGGAGGCTGAGAAAGGCGGAGGCGAACAACACCTGGTGTCTAACCCGGAGTGAACGCGATGAGGGCTACGACTTCGGCGCACGCCTCTCGTCATTCCACACCTGGAAGCAGATTGCGTGGAACTGAACGGGCCTCGTGCCAGGCGTCAGGGTGGTTACCGCCATGAGCGCGTGCTCCCTGGCAAGGAGCATGTCGCAGGCGTCGCACGTTTCCCCAGCACTCGGACTGCTCCGGGCGCCTGTGACACCGTCATACGGCAGACGACCATCCCGGAGCTTGCCCTGGATCAGGAGGCGGATAACGTCGTAGGGTATTGAGAACTCCACAGGAGGCCCCAGTGCGTATGTGGCTTCGACTAACGCCAGATTCACCGGAGTCTCGACGCCCGAGAGCGTCAACGGGTGAGGCCGGGGTGCAGGCACGCGAAAGGTAGCACGAATGACGGGAGACGGATAGGCACCGCCGATGGCTAGACCGCGACCCGGGCGGAAACGCGATTTCCGAATTGGGCGGGGAGCCGTCACGGAATGCCTCCGAGGGGCAAATCCCGCCAGCGGGCTTCGGTATGCGTCAGGATCGACAACCGGCAGCGCCGGGCTCAGACCCCCCTTGGACTCCACGTCGATCGACGCGCGATGTAGCGGGGCGCGCACGTGATAGGCTCTCTGTAGCGTGTGGCGAAGTCCGCAGTGACGTGGGAAGGGGGAGCGTTTAGTCTTCCAGGGCAGCGTGGGCGTCAAGTTCAGCTCCCCTCGGCTCCACCATTTCTTTCCAACCGCTTACGTAGCACCCGCGTCCGCCAATCGGTCGGTGGCGCGGGGATGGCGGCCGGTGGCATGGTGTCCCGTCCGCTCCCTCACGTCGGACCTTCGCGATCACACTCTGCGAGCAGGCTCTCTCGCTTGGCGAGAGAGGTCGGGTAGATGGTGACCAGTCGGGACCGGAGACGGTTCGAGCGGGCCGCGGCGCGCGCGAGGCGACCTTCGAGGCGTGCCGCCGGAGTTCCGGCGGCCTCTGGGACGACGATCTTCTCGCGGTTGTCGAGGCGGGTTTGGTCCCGGCCGGTCGTCGCCGCCCTCTTGACGGTCGCCGTCAGCGCGACGGTGTTCTACGCGCTCCGGTCGGGGACCGAGCCTCCGAAAGCTCACGTCGCTCAGGAGCCCCAGCCGGTTGCGGTAACCGAACCAGCTCAAGACTCGAACGAGCGGCGCCTATCGGAGGCTCGACAGGCCCATCTGCGTCAGCTACAGCCCGTTCTACGCGCGGACGCAGAGAAGCTCTCGGAGATCGCGCGGCGAATTCGCGGTGGGGGGCGCGTGACGGACATCCGCAAGGACCGCTCCGACAACGCGGTCGAGCTGAGGTCGCTCTTTGTCTCCCACCGAGTCTTGAGCGAAGATCTCCAGAATCACTACCAGGAGTATTCAAAGGCCAAGGAGCGCCTGCGCCGGAACGTCTCCGAGCAGGAAGTAGAGTTTTACAAAGCCACGCAGCTCGTGATGACGGCCCTCGCTCTCCCGCCGGGCGCCGAGCATCGACGCCCGGAGGTCGCGTGGTCCTTCTTGGAGAAGTGCCTCGAGAAGGGACCGGGGATGACCCTGACCGTACGCGCCGATGGCTATCAATACACCGCGCGCGGAGACTCACACGTCTACGCCGGGACGACGATGGTGGCGGAAGACCAGCGTGCAGCATTCGACGCTTTCACGTCGTTTCTGCCTGACGCCGAGGTGGGTGCGCAGTGCGCGAGCCTGAAGAAGCGTGCCGCCGGCATATCAGCGACCGCGGAGAAGCTGTCGACCGAAGCGCTCGTCCTGGCAGAGCGAACGGCACTTCCCGGCGAGTGCAAGTACACGAAGCCGGACTAGATGCCTTCTCGGGATCGGCGCCGCCGACCCGGGGAGCTCCCCCGACGACCGATTACCGCCTCGAGGCCACGCACCCGTCCTGCCGCGCGTCCTCGACCGTCGCGTAGCACCGCTCGGGCTTCGCCGTGCTGTAGAGCTCGCCCTCCGGCAGGTGGTAGACGCACCGCGCGCCCGTATAGGCGGTGATCTGGGCTTTGATCGGCTGCGTCGCCGGACACGCCCAGTTGCCCTCGGGCGGGACACCGCGAAGCCTCTCGGCGCTCAGGCGAGCGGGCGGCTCGACCGACGTTGGCGTCGTCGGCTCGGAGGGATCGGCCCACAATCCGCGCCGCTGGTCCCGCGCTTCCTGCTCGAGGGTCACGAACAGCTCTCGATGTCGCACATTCGGCTGAATCGTCATGACCTCCGCGGTGCCACGACGAACCAGCTCGGCGTTGACCATCCTGTCCACGACGTAGACGTACGCAAGGAGGCGCCCGTCGCGGTCCCGCTCCTGCGCGTCGAGTTCCAGGCGGATTTGCTGCTGCGTGACCAGCTGGCGGTTGGCCTCGACGGCTTCACCCACGGTGGGCTCCACGCTCTTGGGCGGGCGGTTGGTCTCCTGGGTGTTGATTCCGATGTAACGGACGGTCTCCGTTCGATCGCCCAGGTTCACCACGATCGTGTTCCCGTCGATGACGTCGACGACCTGGCCGACGAGCACCGAGGGAGCCCCTGGGCCCCGGGCCGGGCCCGCCCACGCGGCCCAGAGCTGCTGACGGGCCAGCGCAATCTCCTGGTCGGGCAGGAACAGCCGACACTCGAGCGCATTGAGCATCACCTCGACAGCACTCCGCGAGAGTTCGTAGACCGCGCCGTCCTCGGACCGCGTCAGGGGGAGCGTCCAGCGTTTCCCATCACACGCGATGTCGACCGTCGGGTAGACAGGAGCTCCGGGGCCCGCCGCCCGGATGTAGGGCTGGCCGCTCGTTGAACTGCTGCCCAGGCTGATGCGCTGCCCTCTCGAGACTTCTTCCTGATTCACGATGGGCTGAGCGAGCGCCGCCTGCGTCAGGGTGAGGACCATCGGCACGGTGACGAGGACGAGACGGGCGGCGGGGGCGAGTCGGAACCGTCCGATCACAGGGGATACGCAAACGGCGACCGGAGGGCGGCGAAGACCCCGCCCCCCGGCTCCTGCCGTTCCATCACGCGCTCAACGACTCTTGATTCGGAAATCGGCGCGCCGGTTCTGGCCCATGCACGCGTCGGTATTCTCGGCGCACGACGGCCGCTCCTTGCCGTAGGAGACGGTCGACATACGGTCCTTGGCGATTCCGTTGGCCTCGAGATAGTCCATAGCCGACTTCGCCCGCCGATCGCCGAGCGCCAGGTTGTATTCGGCCGTGCCGCGCTCGTCGGCGTTGCCTTCGATCAGGACGGAGGTGTCGGCGTTCTCCTTGAGCCACGTCGTGTTGCTCGTGAGGGCGTCGACCGCATCAGGTCTCAGCGCGGACTTGTCGAAGTCGAAATAGACCGACTTCAACTCGGACACCGCCACGAAGTCCTCCTGCCGAGGTCTCTGGGCGGACTCGTCCGACTTCGGCTTCTCGGCCTCCTGCGTCTCGGGCTGAGGCGCCAGCGCGACGGCCGCCGGCTGGGGCGCCGCGGGCTCGCTGGCCACCGGGATCTGCGGCGGCATCTGCGGGACCGCCTGTGCGGCCTGGGGCGCGGCGTTCTGCTGGCCCGACTGGCGCGCGAGGAGCAAGCGGACCTTGCGCCCCTTGACCTCGCCGACCATCTGATCGCCCACGATGATGAGATCGGCGGTGAACAGCCGATCGTCCAGCTCGTGCGTGAGCTGCACCTTCGATCCCGAGACCGCGGCGAACACACGAATCCCGCCGAGGCCCTGCTGCCGGACTTCCCAGGGTACCGACTCGGCGGCCACGGCCCCGTCGAGGACCATGCGCCCATAGCCGATGTCACCCTGCTGCGCCAGGTCCAAGGTGAGGTTCTCCTGACGCGGGGCGTTGAAGAGCCCCGTGCCGATCCATGAGCCACTCCACCGACCGGAGACGTCGGTCCCGGTAGGGGGGGCTGCCGCGAGGGACGTCGGTGCCGCGGTCGAGCACGCGACGAGAAGCGGAACCATAGCCAGCACCAGTAGCACGCGCATAGAGCCTCCCTTGACGCAGCCTGCGTTCGACAATTGCCAGTGGCACGTCTCGTGCCAGAGTCAAAACTCTTTTAGAAGCACCATTTAGCGGGCCGGGATGGATCAAATCGTCAACGCCGCGACGCCACTCATGCCAGGATTGCACGCCGACTCGTGTCACCTTTGACGGAAGCGGTGCGCGCGCCGAACGGCTACCGAATCGTCGCGGTCAGCGCCATCAGGGTCTCGGTCGCGCTCGCGCTGGCGCTATAGCCGAGAATCCGGCGAGTGAGCTCGTGGGTCTGCGTGGTGGCGCCACCGAGAACGACCGGCCGACCGCTCGGCACCACCAGCTCGGTGGAGGCCTCGTTGACCTCGACCACGCCCGACTTGTCGGCCGAGAGCCAGTTGATCGTCGGCGTCAAGCGGACCTTCACCTGGTTGCCGGGCAGAATCGCGGCGCCCACCTTCAGCGAGGTGCCGACGTCCTTGAACTGCACGCCGGGCGCGACGTAGCCGGCGCCGGTGAGGTAGTCCCGGTAGAACGTGACCTGGGAATACGGGATCTGGCTGGCGACCAGGAGCGTCGATTCGCCACCGTCCTGGACGATCGTGAAGATGCCGGTCGACGTTTGCACTCGGCGCTGCGCGCTGTCCACGCCGACGCGCCCCGAGGAGCGGGGGCTTCCACGGTCGGTGATGACCACCCGTCCGCTCCCGTCGACCGAATCGCGGCTCTGAGTGCTCGACTGTCGGAACTCGAAGACGACCTTCACCTGCTTGCCGCTCTGGGCGGTGACATGGCCGGGCAAGCCGGCGAGCAGGGCGACGAGCAGAACGAGAGCCGAGACGATGGGCATGTCTTCCAGCCTAGCGTCTCTCACCCCGTAGGCGCAAAAAGCTTGAACCCCGGGGCCGCGATTGGCACCCTGCAGCCATGTCCGGCTCCCGCTCCCGACTGGTCCTCGTCGCGGTGCTCGCGTTCGCCGCGCTCGTGGTCGGGCTCCCCGCAGGCCAGACGCCCCTCTGGGACCCGAACGAGGCGCGCTACATGCTCCTCGCGCGCGACATTCTCGACCGCGGGCGCTGGCTCATCCCCGAGTTGCGCGGCGAGCCCTATATCAACAAGCCCCAGCTCTTCTTCTGGTCCGTCGCGGTCGCGTCCCTTCCCGGCGGCGAGGTGACGGAGGGGACGGCGGCGCTGCCGGCCGTGCTTTCCTCGATCGCGACGGTCGGGGCCGTCTTCGCGATCGGCACCACCACCTGGGGTCTTCGGACGGGAGCGCTGGCGGCGCTCGTGCTCGCCTCGACGATCGGGTTCTTCGCGATCGGCCATCACGGCCAGTCGGACGTGATGGTGACGGCGTGGACGTGGTGGGCGCTTTACGGCTTGCTCCTGGCGCGCCGCGCGGGCTTCGCGACGCTTCCGCTCGTCGGCTTCTACGCATGTGTCGCGGGCGCCGTCATGAGCAAGGGGCCGATGGGCCTCCTCGGGCTCGCCGGGGGCGTCGTGGCGACCGCGGTCGTGGAGGGCTGGCGCGCGACCGCTCGGCTGCGCCCGGTTCTGGGCCTCGCGGTCCTCGCCGTGCTGCTGGTCCCGTGGTACGGCGCCTACCTCATCGGCCACGGCTCGGCGTTCGTGGGCAACACCGTGATCGGGCACTACGGCAGCTGGGCCTTCCGGCGCGGCGCGCTGGCGCGTCTCGAGAGCCTCTGGGTCCTCGTGTATGCGTTGCCGTGGACGATCTTCCTCGTCGGCGCGGTGGCGTGGTGGCGGCGCTTCCCCGACGTGGAACGGCGACTGATCGCGGCGTGGACGTTCACGCTCTGGGCGCTGATCGGGCTGAGCGGCATCCATCGGGCCCGCTACCTGATCCCGATCTACCCGGGCCTGGCGCTTCTGGTCGGCGAGTTCGTCGCGCGGGCGAGCGAGCGCGGCGGCGCCCGCGCGCTCCGCGGCGCCCTGCTCGCCTTCGCGGCGCTCGCGGGAATCGTCGCGGCGCTCGCCCTCTCGCCCGCCGTGCGCTGGATCGGCGGGGAGGGCCGGCCCTGGGTTCCGGACTCGACCGCCGAGCTCGCGCTGATCGTGGTCCTGCTCGCGGCGACGGCCGGGGCCGCCGTCGTGGCCGCGCGACGCGCGGCGTTCGTCGCCGGCGGGCTCGTCGTGGCGCTCGGCGTCGGCGCCGTACTCCTCGTCGAAGGCGCCCGCTATCCCGCGCGGTTCGCACGGGAGTTCGACGTCCGCCCGATCGCCGCGGCCGCGAGAGCGCTGACACCGCCCGGCGCCGCCGTCGCCGTGTACCCTGACATCTGGCTGACGTATGACTTCTATCTCCGCCGACCCGTCGTCGAGCTCGACCGCGCCCGCGTCGAGCGGCTCCTGGCGGGGACGGCCAGCGGGGCCGTGATCATGTCGCGAGAGTCGTGGGCCGAGCTCCAGCCTCTGGCGCATCCGTCGTGGCGCGTCGTCGCCGCTCGCCGCGTGGCGACCGACGAGATGGTCGTTCTGGGTGGGGGCGGCGCGTGACGCCGACCGCGCTCGAGCTCTCGATCGTCCTGCCGGTCTTCAACGAGGCTCAGAGTCTGCCGATCCTCTGGGAGGAGCTCCAGGCGGTTCTCAAGACGGTCGACGACGCGGCCGAGGTGATCGTCGTCGACGACGGGTCGACCGACGCGAGCGTCGACTTCGTGCGTCTCCTGCAGGCGACCGACTCGCGCGTGCGCCTGATCCGGCTCACGGAGAACGCCGGGCTCTCCGCGGCCCTGGCCGCCGGGCTCCGCGCCGTGCGCGGGCGTATCGTCGTCACGCTGGACTCCGATCTCCAGTCCGATCCCGGGGACATTCCCCTGCTGCTCGCCGAGCTCGATCGCTGGGACGCGGCCTGTGGCTGGCGCCGGGCGCGGCGCGACCCGTGGCTCAAGCGCATCTCGTCGCGAATCGCCAACCGCGTGCGCGCCGCCGTGCTCGGCGACCGGGTTCGCGACAGCGCGTGCTCCCTGCGCGCGATGCACCGGCGCTGCGTCGACAGCCTCGAGTTCTTCGACGGGTTCCATCGGTTCATCCCGGCGCTCCTCCGCCAGGCCGGCCACCGGGTGATCGTGGTGCCGGTGAATCACCGCCCGCGCCGCTTCGGCGTCTCGCACTACGGCGTGCGGAACCGGGCCTGGCGCGGCCTCGTCGACATGCTCGGGGTACGCTGGCTCCAGGCGCGGCGGCTCCGCTACGAGGCTCGGGAGGAGCCGCCGGGGTCGGCGTGACGCCGGTGGGCGGCGCCTACGGGCGCTTGGTGGCGATGTAGAGGATGTGCGGATACGGGAGGAAGTCGAGCATGGCGTGACGCCGTACCTCGAAGCCCGCCGCCCGCAGCGCCCCGCCCAGCTCGTCCGCGCTCCAGTACCTCACCGGTGTCGCCGGCGCCATCAGCTTGTCGAGCGCCCACGTGAACCAGCGCTTCGGCGCGGGGCGCGTGTCGACGTCCTTGACGAGCAAGATGCCACCGGGGGCCAGGCACGCGTGGAGACGGCGGAGCAGCGGGGGCACGGTGTCCGGCGGAATGTGGTGCACGATGTCGAGCATGTACGCGGCCGCGACCTCGCCGTCGCCCTTGAAGGTTCGCGCGTCGCCCTCTTCGTACGCGACGTTCTCGATCGCGAGCCGAGCCGCCGCCCGGCGGGCCATCGCGATCCGCCGGGCGTTCAGGTCGACACCGCGGACGAACCGGGCCGGCGCCGTCGCGGCGTAGTAAAGGGAGAAGAGCCCGAAGCCGCAGCCGATGTCCAGCACGGGCCCCGACTCCGGCAGATACTGTCCGATCTCGTCGAGGAACCGCTGGCGGAGGATCCAGAACCGTACCCAGCAGTACGCGCGCACGATCGGATCGTGGTAGGCCTGGATGATCCGGTGGATGATGTCAGCGCGCATACACGATGTAGCCGTCCCGTCTCCGGTCCACGCGGTAGGTCGAGAGCCGGAGCCAAAGACCCGGGAATTCTTCCACGCGCTCGTAGCCGCCGGCCGGCCAGCCGCGCTCGAACAGCACGACGAACTTCGGCGGATGCGCGTCGAAGCCCGCGACGAATTCCTCACGGAGTCTCTCGACGATCCGCGACTGCCGATCGTGGTAGAAGTGGAAATCGTAGAGGAAGCGCGTCGGCTGCACGGCATGGAGCCGCAGCAGCGCGTGGACGCCCGCCTCCGTCGTGTCCAGCACCTGGACGAAGTCCTCCGGGCCGAGCCGGTCACCGAGGTCGGCCACGACCGCGCTCACCCGGCGCTCCTTCGCCGCGATCCACGCGGCGTCGGCGGCCTCGACCCCCTTGAGCCCGAGCAGCACGCCGCCGGCGGCGACGCATGCCAGGAGTGGCAGCGCCGCGAGGCGGCGCGACGCGACGAGCCGTCCGACCTCGGCGAAGAGCGCCACGGCCGCGAACGCCGCGAGCGGGTAGAGATGGTACTCCCAGCCCTTGCCCTGGGCCACGAAGTGGGCGACCCCGTAGCCGACGCCGAGCGTCACGACCGCGTGCCGCGCGCCGAAGCGGCGGCTCACGAGCGCGGACCCGATCGAGAGCGCCACACCGGCACCGATCGGAATCCACATCTGCCACCGATAGAACGCCCAGCGATCCGGTCGCCCGAGCCGCGAGTAGAGCGGCACGAGATAGTCGACGACGATCTGGTACCACGCCTGGAGCGCGCCCATGGCGCCGAGCCAGGCCACGACCGCCAGCGGCGGCGCCGCGACGGCCGTCGCGAAGATCGCCACCGAGGGCGTGAGCGACCGGCCGGGTTCTCGCGCGATGACGGCGACGAGCGCGAGCAGCGCGGCGGCGAACAAGCCGGCGTGCGGCTTGAGGGTGATTCCGGCGCCGAGCGCCAAACCGCCCCACGCGAGACTCAAACGCTCACCAGGCCGCTCGGCCCAGCGCGCGACGCCGAGGGCCGCCAGCAAGAGGAACGGGCACAGGAGGAAATCACGCTGCCCGGTCTGCCAGGCGCCGCCCGCCAGATGGTAGACCGCGAAGAAGAGCCCGGCGCCGACGGCCGCGAGCCGCCCCCCGGGGGCGGCGAGCGCCGCGGCGGCCAGGCACGTTCCGGCGAGCCACGTGAGGTCGAAGGCGCGCCATCCGGCGTTGCCTGCGCCGAAGAGCCCGAGCGCGGCCATGTGGACCAGATAGACGCCCGGGAAGTTCATGTCGAAGAGGTCGCGGTACGGCACGGCGCCCCCGCCGATGCGCCAGGCGATGTAGTGCATGAGCGGCGCGTCGTGGATCAGCGGCCAACCGCGCGACCGCCAGGCGAGCACGCCCGCGAGGGCGGCCAGGAGAAGGACGACCAGCGCGCCGACGACCGAAGGAGCCCTCGACGACGCGCGCCCGAGCACGCTAGTCGCGGAACTCCTGGTCGAGGATCTCCCGGATGAAGCGGTCGATCGAGACGGGATAGAAGCGGACGTCAGGGGACGCGATCACTCCGGTGTTGATGACCTCGCGCTGCGTCAGCTCCTCGAGGACGCGCTCGAGATGGCCGGGCGCGTCCCGCTCCTGGCGCCGGATCCGGAGCTCCTCGCTCTCGAGCGAGACCCGCGACGCGTAACGAAAGCTGAAGACCCGCGCGATGAGCCGCTCGTCCATCAGCTCGGTCTCCTTGAACATTTCGCCGTAGGTCGGACCGCCGCCCCCGGCGGCGATGACGAGCCGCGGCGAGACCTTGATGCGTCCGCGGACCTCGACCGAGCGGCCGGGCTGGTCGTGCTCGGGCCCGACGAGGATGTACGGCAGCACGTGGTAGCCGGTGATGATACCCGTCAGCGGCTTTCGCACCACCCGCGTCTCGTCGAACACGTGGCGGAGAAACTCTGAATCTTGCCACTCGTCGGCCATGCGGGGTAGTGTACCAGCGGCATGGAGTCGCGCCCCCGCCCGTCTTCGGTCCTTCCCGGCGCCGCATCATCCCCCGGTGTTCAATGGGAGCACTACTGCGAGCGCTGTGGCGAGCGGATGGAAGAACGGCAGTGCAAGATCGTCTGCAACAATTGTGGGTGTTCGCGGGATTGTAGCGACCCGTGACCCAGTTCCCGCTCGCCTAGATCACCGCGATCGCCTCGACCTCGATCAGCCAGTCCGGATGCGCGAGCGCCTGCACCGCGACGAGCGTCGAGGCGGGGAGCTTCTTGCCGAAGACCGCCTCGCGGATCGCCACGAGGTCGGCGCGGTACCGGATGTCCGTGAGATACGTGTTCACCTTGACGATGCTCGCGGCCGTTCCGCCCGCCTCCTTCACGTGGGCCAGGAGCGCGCGGAACACCTCCTTGGCCTGGGCCTTGAAGTCGCCGGCATGGAGGACACCGCCCATCTTGTCGTAGGACACCTGACCGGCCAGGAAGAGGATCGCCTGGGCGCCGGTGACCTTGATGGCCTGGCTGTACGCCGGCGGGTCGTAGACTGACTTCGCGCAGAGCTTCTCGATCTTCGCCATTTGTGGCTCCTTTGGGAGAGGGGGGCTCCGCCCCCCTCTCGACTCCCCTGCGTACGCGCGGGACGTGAGCTTCGCTGCCGCCGCCGCATTGGGGCGCTCGGCGCGGGCGATACTTTGGGTCTTGTGGCGACCGCGGCGGAGCGCTCGTGGGCCCTCTTTCCGGCCGGGTCGCCGCGCGCGGCGAGGGCGCCACCGGCCCTCTCCCTTCCTCGGCGCCGCTTGCGCTTCAGGCGGCGCGGGTCACGCGGCGCCCGACGCGTGGATCAACCAGCGTCCGGGCCAACCCTCGACCGCGCAGTCGGCACGGATCGCCCGCGCGCGGCCGAGCCGTGCCACCGCCCGCGCGACCTCGTCGGATGGGAGCCCGAACAACCGGGCCACCAGGCGCTCGGTCGTGAACACCGCGCCGCGGGTGTAGCGCTCGATCACGCCCGCGACCGCCGCCTCGCGCGACAGGCACCGGCCCTCGGCGACCTCGTCGGGCAGCCACGCCTCGAGCAGGTCCCAGCGATACGAGAAGGTCGGCTCGTAGCGCTCCTCGCTCTTGACCAGCCAGAGCCCTTGCTGCAGCTCGGCCATCGCGCGCTCGAACCCGCGTGTCTTCGCCGGCTCCAGCATGAAGACGTTGGCGCGGAGCTCGCGCGTGTACTGCGGGTGCTCGCGGAGCATCGCGTCCATGATCCGTCGGGCCGTGTGGGACAGTCGTCCAGCCTCGTACTCGCCGCGGTAGTCGCGCGCCCGCTGGCGGCCGCGGACCAGCGCATAGAACATCGGAAACAGATCGAGCGCGACCAGGAGCGGCCGGCCCTTGAGGAGCTTGCCGTAGTACACACGCTTTCGGGCCGGCAGCGTGTCCTTCAGGTCCCAGGTGAGCCCGATGCCGGCGTCGTGGTGCGAGTGCCGGGGCCAGCGCGGATTCGCTCGGCCGGCCACCGCCTCCCAGAGGCAGGCGACTCCCTCGGGGAATCGGTAGAAGGTCGAGCAGAAGCCCACCTCGCGGACGAACGCGAGGGCGCCGCGCTCACCCTGCACGCGGTGCGCCGGCAGCCGCCGGAACTTTCGATCGCGCTGACGACGGAGCGCCTCGGCGGTCACCCCAGGTGGTCCTCCACGGTCGGCACGGCCTCCTTCGCGACGCTCCGGCGTGACGAGTCTACCGCGGCCGATCCGAGATCCTGCCCGCGATCGCCTGAAGTCGCGCGAGCGTCGACGGGCTCAGCATCGCGGCGAAGGCGGCGGGATCGGTCCGGGCGCGCTCGAGCGCCTCGCTCATCCGTCCGACGTCGCCACCGGTGCCGCGCGTGAGATCGCTGAAGATCTCGGCGGCCAGCTCGTAGATCTCCTGCGTGAGCTCCGGTGAGCCCGCCATCGACTGGATCTGGCGGTCGATCCCACCCGCCTGCGGACTTCCGGCGATCGCCGCATCCCTCAGCGCGGGGTCGCGCAGGAGCTTGAGCGTCTCGGTCAGCGCCTGCTGCGAGGCGGCATCCAGCGTCTGGGCGCCCGCAGACACAGCCACGAACAGGACGACAAGAGTGGCGATCGCCCTCGCCCACATGCCTCTCATTGACCACATTTCCGTCGCTGTTGTAAAGTGCGCCGCATGAAGAAGAAGAAGAAGGCGACGACGAAGTCGGCGGCGCGGAACCGGGCCGGCAAGAAGCCGGCGGCGCAGAAGAAGACCACGACCTACACGCCCAAGCCGCTCCAGGGGAACGGCTGGGCGCCGTTCCGATACCCTCCGCAATAGCGGACGCCCCTGGACAGGCTCCTGCCCCACCTGGGGCCCGGCGCCGTGCTGCTGCTGGGCGCCACGGTCGCCCTGCAGTCCGCGTCGCTCCGCGAGGCGGTCGCGGCCTTTGCACCCGTCTATCCGTGGGCGGTCTTCGGCACGGGCATCCTCATGGGCTGGCGGTTCAAACGGAGCCAGCTCGTGGTCGCGCTCGTCGTCCTGTTCGCTGCGGAGCGGGCCATCGCGATCTTCCCGGCGGCCGGCCCATCCGGAACGACCGGACGCGTCATTTTCGCCGCGGTCGCGCTGCTGCTCCCCCTCGACCTGGCGGCGCTCGCCTGGCTCTCAGAGCGCACGATGTCCACGCGGGCCGGCCGACTGGTCCTCGGCCTCATCCTGGCCGAGCCGCTCGGCGTCGCCCTGCTCCTGCGCCCCGAGCTGGCGCCGCTCGCCGAGGCTCTCCAGCACGGCATCGTCCCGGGCGGCTTGCCCTTCACGAAGATCCCGCCGCCGGCCCTGCTCGCGTTCCTGGTCGCGATCGGGCTGGTCACGCTCCGATTCGCCGTCCGTCGGACCGTCATCCAGTCGAGCCTGGCCTGGGCGCTGGTCACCGCGTTGCTGGCCGTCAACGGCGACGGTCCGGCATCCACCATGTACCTGGCGACCGGCGGTCTCATCCTCGTCGTCTCGCTGATCGAAACCTCGCACCGGATGGCGTTCAGCGACGAGCTGACCGGGCTCCCGTCGCGCCGCGCGCTGGTCGATGCGCTGATGCGGCTCCCCGAGCTCTACACGGTCGCCATGGTCGACATCGACCACTTCAAGAAGCTCAACGACGAGCACGGTCACGCCGCGGGCGACCAGGTGCTCCGGTTGATCGGCTCGACCCTCACCCGGACGGAAGGCGGCGGTCGGCCGTTCCGCTACGGCGGCGAGGAGTTCGCCATTCTGTTTTCGGGCAAGTCCGCGGACGATGCCCTGCCGTATCTCGAGGATCTGCGGGAGGTGATCGAAGGCTCGAGCTTCACGGTGCGGGGCCGCGACCGGCCCAAGAGGAGACCCAAGCCGATCCGGTCGGCGGGCGGGCGGAGGAAAGTCTCCATCACGGTCAGCATCGGCGTCGCGGAGCCGGAGGAAATCGGCGTCGGTCCCGAAGACGTCATCCGCGCCGCCGACCAGGCCCTTTACCGGGCGAAGCGCGCCGGCCGCAACCGTGTCTATGTCGCCGAGTAGGATGTACTCAGTCGAGCCCCCAGGAGAAGACCCGGATCGGCGTGACCTCCACGACGACTGAGTCCGACTCGTCGAGTGCAGCCTCGCGCGGGTATTGCGGGTACTTCCGGTAGAGGAGCGTGCGGACCTTCCTGAATCGCGGCCCCTTCGCGTAGAGCCGCGCCTGGCCCTGCACCATGACGCCCTTGATGTGCGTCCAGTCGTCCGAATAGAGATCGATCGTCACGGCGACCCTCGGGTTCGCGGCGAGGTTCAGCGCTTTGCGGCCATCGTTGCCGGAGGCGAAGTAGATCTTGCCGTCGGCCACCACCTGGCACACCGGGACCAGGTGGGGCATGCCGTGCGGGCCGGCGGTCGCCACGCGACAGACGCGCTCGCGCTCGAAGAGGCGCGCGATCGTCTTCTTGAGCCGCATGCCGCTCAGGCCTTCTGCGGCCCCCCGACGAATCTCAGGATGGCGTCGATCACCATGCCCGGCCCGTGACCGAGCCGGCGATAGTGGATGCGGTTCCTGTCGCGGACGCTCACCACGTCGCGGATCATCGGCGATGGTCCTCCGCCCGGTCGCGCGGCTCGAAGCCGAGAACGGCGCGGGCGTGCTCGAGGTCGCGGTAGCCCCACCGGTTATCGGAGACGACGAAGAAGACGTCGAACCGGAGCGTCGCCGGCGCGGCGATGCACAGCTCGATCATCCGCACGACGTCGCGCTGACTGCACCAGACCGAGTAGTCGCGGGTCGACATCGGCCGGTCTTCGGCCTTGACGCGGCCGATGCGGACGCAGATCGCGGACAGTCCGTGCGCGTCGGCGTAGTGGCGCGCGACCGCCTCGCCCCAGACCTTGCTGGCCCCGTAGAGCCCGGCCGGGCGGGTCGGCGTCTCGTGGGTCATCTTCGGCCACGCGCCCGCCTCGGCGTAGCGGCCGGCGATCAATGCGCTGTAGGGCGGATCGCGCTCCCAGGCGCTGACGGTCGCGCCACTCGACGCGTAGACGACGCGGCCGACGCCCGCCCGGCGCGCGGCCTCGAAGACGTTGTGGGTGCCGATGACGTTCGCCCGAAGGATCTCGTCGAAGGAATCGCTCGAGCCGGTGTGCGCCGCGAGGTGCACGACCGTGTCCACCCCGTCGAAGGCGGCCGCGATCGCGTCGAGGTCCGCGATGTCGGCCTGGTGGCACTTCACGCCGGGAATGGGCCGGCGGTTGAGCGCGGAGAGCTCGTACTTACCTTCCAGGTGCCGGCGCAGCACGCCGCCGATGAGCCCGCTCATACCGGTCACGAGCACGGTGCGCGGCGCCATGGCCGGAGCGCGCTAGACGATCGCGGCGTGAACGAGGTTGCTGATGCGATCGAGCCGCGCCGAATGCCACGGGTCGGGCGCGCGGCTGTTGGTCAGGTAGGCGAAGGAGACGCCGGAGTCGGGGTCGGCCCAGCAGTACGACGAGCCGACGCCGCCGTGGCCGAAGGTCCGCGGCGACGCGAGGGATCCGAGCCCCCGGATCGTCTCCGTCGTCCCGCGCAGATGAGGGCCGAGTCCGCGATGCATCGGCATGCCCATGTAACCGTCGACGCGGTCGCCGGTGTAGTTGCGCGTGACGTACGCGATCGTCCGCGGCGAGAGCAGCCGCGCGCCGCCGACCTGGCCGCCCTGGAGCAGCATCTGGTAGAACGCCGCCATGGCGCGCGCCGTCGCATAGCCGCCGCCGCCGGGCGTGCCCGCCCGGCGGGCCTCCGGGGCGCTCTCGTCGCTCCGCCGCACCTGGCGCGCGCCGTCCTGGGCGGGTTCGTGCATGTCGACCGCGCGGCCATGGACGCGGTCCGGCAGGCCGACGAACAGCTCGTCGGCGAGGCCGAGCGGCTCGGCGACGTGCTCGCGGATGAACGCCCGATAGTCGGTCTTGGTGAGCGCCTCGATCAGGACCGCCGCGACCCAGTGGGCCGCGCCGCG
This sequence comes from Binatia bacterium, assembly GCA_035635995.1. Taxonomy (GTDB): domain Bacteria; phylum Methylomirabilota; class Methylomirabilia; order Rokubacteriales; family CSP1-6; genus AR31. The sequence continues at coordinate 21,791 of DASPZZ010000207.1, forward strand.
GTGGTAGTGGACGCGCGAGCCCGGCGTCCACTCGAGCGTGAAGGCGGACACCGTGCGACGCAGCAGCTCGTGGTCCTCCCACGCCGCCTTCGGCACGTCCGCGTTCGGAAAACCGCCCTGGTGCGTGAGGAGCTGGATGACGGAGATGTCGCCCTTGCCGTTGGCCTCGAACCCGGGCACGTGATCGGCGACCCGGTCGGTGAACGCGAGCGCGCCGCGCTCGACGAGGATCCACACGGCGCACGCGGTGAGGACCTTGGTGTTCGAGTAGAGGAGCCAGAGCGTGTCGTCCCGTGCCGGGACGCGCTGGGGATCGAGCCTGGCGTCGCCGAGCGTCCACACGAGGCCGAGCTTGCCGTGCCGCGCCACGGCGATCTGCGCCGCCGGGTAGCGGCCCTCGGCGATGTGCGCCGTGATCAGCTCGCGGAGGCGACCGAGCGGCTTCGAGTCGAGACCGAGCGCGTCGACGCTGGACGGTTCGAGCGGAAATCTCATGGGCGCAACTCTAGCATGATCCCCCGCGCCGGCGGGGCGGTGCGGTCCGCGGGCGGGGGCACGGGGAGTTCGTGAGCGCCGAGCCATGCTTTGGCGCTCGTGCGGAGCGCGGCCCGCTCGGCCACGTCGAGGCCCGCGGGGTCGAAGCGATAGCGGTAGTGGAGCTCCACGATCGACCGGAGCTCCGCCGCGTGGATCCGCTGGATCCACGCCGACGCCGGCTCGGCCGCGTGACGGCCGAGGCCGGCGGCGCCGAGACGCTCGGCGATCAGGTAGAACTCGGAGTCGTAGCCCGGGCGCGCCGCCGCGGCACGCGACGCCCCCGATGACTGCGCGCCGCGGCCCACGCGCCGCCGCGAGTAGAGGCGCCAGACGAGCAGGAGCACGAGGGGGATCAGGAGCCACGCCACGTGCTTGCCGACCCCGCTTTCCTCCTCGCTCCACCGCCATCGCGCGAAGAGAAATCCGGCCCAGGACCAGAGGTCACGCACGGATTCGAGCACGGACGCCTCGTCGTGCTCGGCGTCGGCCCAGACCGACGGCGTCGTGTCCACGTCGCGCCATGCGCCGTTCACGTACGCGAGCGCCCACGAGTGGCCGTGGCGCGCTCGCACGATGTACCGCTGCTCGAGACGGCTCCACTCCTGGACCGAGAAGCCGACCGCGTAGCGCGCCGGCACGCCCGACGCGCGCAACAGGAGAACCGTCGCCGTGGCGAAGTACTCGCAGTGCCCGGAGCGCGAGCTCAGGAAGAACTCCTCGAGGGCAGTCTCCTTGCGCGGCCGCTCGCCCTTCCAGAGCGAATAACGGAAGTGCTGGCGGAAGTACGCGGCGACGGTCTCGATCCTGTCCATCTCCGATTTGCCGGCGAGATCGAGCTCCGACGCGATCCGGGAGACGATCACGGCTTCCCGCGCCGGCAGGTGCAGGTCCGCCTCGATCGGCGGCCCGTCGAGCGGCCCGTCGGGTCCGAAGAGCGCCGTGTAGGTGACGAGCCCGAGGCCCTCCTCGACCTTCACGGCCCCGAGCCGATTCCGGTGGGCGCCGACGACCGCCAGACGATCGATCTCGAAGGCGCCGCCCGGCAGGGACAGGACACCCCGGCCGCGATTGAGATACGCCGAGACCGTGATCCGCTCGACCGGGCTCCGGCCCGCCGCGAACCTCCACGTCTCACCGTCGGCCTCGGGCTGGACGGCGGTGAAGGCCGAGCCCGAGGCGACCCACGCCGGCGAGTTGTAGACGTCGTAGCTCGCCTCGCGCAAGAGGAACGGCACGCGTAGCCCGTCGCGCGGCTCGACCCGGAGGACCGTCCGGTCGGAGAGCTTCAGGCGGCCGAGATGGCCGATGGCCGTCGTCGCCCGAAACGGGTCCGCGTCGCCGCGGACGATGCTGAAGATGTACTCGAACGCCGTCTGCTCGACCACCTGCTGGACCCTGTGCAGCACGACGTGGCCGCCGTACCCCGCGACGGCCGCGACGCCGAGCATGGGCGCCCACCAGAGCGGCGAGAAGCGCCGCGAGCGCCAGGGCCAGAGGGCCCAGCCCGCGAGGGCGCAGAGTCCCGCGTAGAATTCGAGCGTGCGTCGGTTGGCGGCGCTGGCGGAGAGGATGCAGAGCACGAAGTAGAGGTAGCCGAGCTCCACCGGAGCCGGCCGCGTCTCGGGCTCGCGCGCCGCCTGGCGCCTGAGCGCCCAGAAGAACGCCGTCAGGGGGACCTTGCCGGTGGTGCTGTAGAGCTGGGTGGCGATCAGCGGAAAGAGCAGCAGGGGCAGCCACTGGAACAGCAGGGTCATCGCCCGCGGTCCGTCGGCGTTGCGCGCCGTTCCGGTGGTCGAGAAGAGATAGACGCCGCTCACGACGATCAGCAGCGTGCACAGGTCCGTGAGGCGGTGGAAGTCGGTGGCGGACAGCTCGAGTCGCCACGTGAGGGCACGCGCGGCCTCGACGAGCACCGCCAGCGGCAGGGCGAACAGCAGGAAGCCGGTCTGCCATCCCCAGAAGAGCAGCGCCGCGCCCAGCAGGAAGGGCGGCGGGGTCACAGGCGCGCCAGCCCTTCGCCGATGCGGCCGACTTCCAGACGGTGCACGTCGCGGGGCAGCGCGTCGAGGGCGGCGCCCTCGGCCACGACGAACACGCGGGTCGGTGTGCCGAGCGCCTCGAGGTGCCGGACCAGCTCCTGGCGCGCGTCGTCCCAGCCGAGCAGCACGCACACGCAGCCGCTGAGCGAGTCGTGGCGCTCGATCACCGCGTGGTGCAGCGTGCGAAACGCCTTGTCGCGACACGGGCCCACGCACGCCAGCACCTCGAGCAGCCGCTCGGTGTGGCCGACCCCCCGGCCGGCGGTGAAGCAGTACGCCTCCGGACCGACGAACATGAGGTCGAGCAGCGACTCCTGCGTCTCCATCGAGATCGCGATCGACGCCGCGGCGGAGACCGCGTCCTCGAAGGCCGCATCGCCGGGAGAGCCGGTGAACGTGTCCAGGACCAGCGCGTGGCGCACGAAGAACTCGTCGACGTACTCCTTCACGACCGGCCGGCCGACGCGGGCCCAGCTCTTCCAGTGGATGCGGCGCATCGGATCGCCGGACCGATAGTCGCGGAGCGACACGAACTCCTCGGAGTCGCCGACGGAGGACGCGAGCGCGACGCCCCCCGGCTGATACTTCCGTGTTCCCGACAGCCGGATCTCCGCCATCGGGTACCGCCTGGGGAGGACGAGAAGCGACTGCGGGAGCGCGATCGACTTGAGCGCGTGCACCAGGCCCAGCGGGTCCGGCCGGGCGATCGTGAGCCCCTCGAAGCGCAAGTGGCCGCGGCGCAGCGGGGTGATCTCGAGCGCCACCTCGGTCTCGCCGGTGGGGGCGAGCGGGGGCAGGGGCCGCGGCGTGACGACGGCGCCGCGCTTCTGCGCGACGAGCCACGCCCAGCGCGGGTAGCCGACGCGTCGATCGAACCAGTTCCGCCGCTCCTCGCCCGGCTCGCGCGCCGTCACGAACTCTTCGAACGACGGGCGCGGATCGGTGAGCTCCTCCATCAGCGCCAGACCTTCCTGGCGCCGGCCCGTCCAATTGGCGATCGCGACGCGGTACGTCGCCGGCACGCCGACCGACGCGAACCGCGGCAGGATGCGGCGGGCCGTGAACCGCCCGCGGAAGACGAGGCTCGCCGCCGCCGCGAGGACGACGAGGGCGAGCACGAGCGTGAAGACCTGGTAACCCACGGTGCGGTTCGTGTCGAGGCCGATCACCACGGCGGCGCCCAGCACGCCCAGGGCCAGTGAGCCGGCGCGGGTGAACCGCCGGTCGAGCCGGTACTGGAACGCCGAGAAGGAGCTGAACCAGCGGTACAGGAGCCGCTTCATGGCGCCGACGATACCTAGGACGGCATCGGGACTTTCGTGAGGATCTCCTCGACGATTCCCGCCGTCGTCACCCCGGCGAAGCGCGCCTGCGGCTCGACGACGACGCGGTGGGCGATCACCGGCACCGCCATCTCACGAACGTCCTCTGGAATGACGAACTCGCGCCCCTCGGACAGCGCGAGCGCCTGCGCCGCCTTCATGAGCGCGAGCGAGGCGCGCGGACTCGCGCCGAGCTGGATCCCGTTCGCGGCGCGGGTCGCCCGCACGACGTCCACCGCGTAGCGCTTCAGCTCGTCGCTCATGCGGACCCCCGCGGCCCGCCGGCGAACCGTGAGCACGTCGTCGATCGACACGCACGGCGCCAGCGAGTCGATCGGATGACGCTGCGCCTGCGCCGAGAGGATGGCGACCTCTTCCTCCGGCGCCACGTAGCCGAGGCTCAGCTGCACGGCGAACCGGTCCATCTGCGCCTCCGGCAAGGGATAGGTGCCGCGGAACTCGACCGGGTTCTGCGTGGCGATGACGAAGAACAGCTCCGCCAGGCGATACGAGATGCCCTCGACCGAGACCTGACCCTCGGCCATCGCCTCCAGGAGCGCCGACTGGGTGCGCGGCGAGGCGCGGTTGATCTCGTCGGCCAGCAGCACGTTGGTGAAGACCGGGCCCTCGTGGAAGTGGAAGTTGTGGTCGCGCTGATCGAACACGGACACGCCGAGGATGTCCGAGGGCAGGAGATCGGGCGTGAACTGGATACGCTTGAAGCGCGCGCCGATGGACCGGGCGAGCGCCTTGGCGAGGGTGGTCTTACCGGTGCCCGGGTAGTCCTCGAGCAGGACGTGGCCGCCGCTCGCGAAGGCGGCGAGCAGCCTCCGGATCGCGCCGGACTGGCCCCGCATGACCGTCTCGACGTTCTGCGAAAGCTTCCGGAAAACTTCCTGGGGCTGGAGGCTCATGCCTCCAACTTAACGCTTTCGCCGGAGCCCGTCGATGACGTCGAGCACGCGGAGGATTTCGCGCCCGTCGCGGACCATCTCGCGGTCGCCGGCCTGGCCCCAGCGGAGCACGCCGGCGCGGTCCACGACGAACGTCGAGCGGTAGGCGACGTTGCGATCGGCGTCGAGCACACCGTAGGCGCGGATCGCCGCGCGGTGCACGTCGCTCAGGAGTGGAAAGGGAAGGTTCCGCGCCTTCACGAAGGCGGCATGGCAGAAGGGGCTGTCGCCGCTGATCGCGAGCACGGCGGCGCCCCGCCGGGTGATCTCATCCGCGACCTGGCCCAGGTCGCCCAGCTCGGGCGTTCAGATGCCGCCGAAGTCGTAACAATAGAAGACGAGCACGACGTCCGCCTTGCCCTTGAAGTCGGCCAGCGCCGTCTCGCCGCCGGCGCTCGACGGCAGCGAGAAGCCCGGCGCCTCCTGGCCGAAGCGAAGACCGGTCACGCGGGATCTCCGGAGCTGACGCGGTTGGTCACGCAACGCCTCCTCTGGGGGCAATTCCGGTATACCACGGCGGGCGCCGACGCCGGTAAGTGGACCACGGCCTCCGCGCCCAGAGCGTGCTCGACGCGGTGCTCGAGTCGTGGCGGCACCGCGCCTGGTCAGCGTGGCCGAGTGACGAGCCACCAGATCCGGTAGCTTTCGTCGTCGGCAGCGCCAACCTCTCGCGTGTCCGATTTCCTTCGTGGGCTGAGCGGCCTGATTGCTAGCGTGTCTCCCCGAAAACAGTTTTCCTCAGGGGGAGACCGATGGACGACCCGGACGGGAGATGGATCGAGTTCACGACGCCGGATGGCCGCACGCGCCGCATGCGGGTCGATCAGATCGACACCGTGATGCGCGCGAACGGCGGCGACGCGGGCGTGATCCACACGAGTCTGGGCGCGCTCATCCGGGTGCTCGACGTGACTCGCGTCCTCAAGCAGTGGCGCCACCGGCTCCTCCTCGTCGTCTCCCGCGAGGCGACCAACTATCACGGCTACCTCGAGCGGGCGTTCTCCGACGTCGACTGGGCCGAGGTGATCTTCGACCGCCGACGGGGCGAGCGGCGCCAGCAGCAGTGCCCGTGGATGGTCGACCGGCGCGCCCGCGGCCGGCGCGCGCGCCCCGACGTCGATGGGCGCGTCCGGGCGTTCGGCTGGGCGATCGTGCGGGTCAACCGAGCCTAGGCGAGCCCGGACCATAGCGCGGCGAGACGTTCCAGCGCCGCCGCCGGCAACGGCCCGCGGTCGACCGCTGCCGCCGCGGCCTCGAGATGCTCGAGGCTCGAGTAGCCGACCAGCACCGTCGAGACCGCCTCCGACCCCACGGCGAGGCGTATCGACGCTTCGATCAGGCTCCCGACGTGTCCCTCCCGCACGAGCGCGCCGAGCCGCTGCGCCCTCGCCACGTCGGTGCGATAGTCGGCGGCTGTCGCGATCGGGTCCACCGAGGGCACGGCGACGGGGTGACGCGTCTCGATGCCGCTCAGGGCTCCGGCCGCCAGCGCACGGATGACGATGACACCCACGCGGCGCTCGCGCGCGCGCCCGAGGAGCCCGGCGAAATCTTGCGCCGGAAATCCGGACGGCACCGCGACGCCCGCGCTGGGGTTGAGCAGGTTGTAGCAGACCTGCGCCGTGTCGACCGCGCCGGCGTCGATCGCCCGGTGCAGCGCGACCGTCTCCCCGAGCGCGGTGATCCCGCAGAATCCGACCTTCCCCTGCTGACGGAGCTTCTGCACGGCGGGAACCACCTCGCTCAGGACGTCGCCGAGGCTCAGGGCACCCGCGCCGCGCGCCGGCTCGATCCGATTGTGGAGCTGGAGCAGATCGACGCGCTCCATGCCGAGCCGGCGCAGGCTCGCATCGAGGGAGCGGGCGACAGCCCCGGGGATGTCAGCCAGATCGCGCGGATCGAGGCGAAACTTCGTGCCGACGTGCACCCGGGCCCTCAGCGCCTTGAGCACCTGGCCGAGGTTTCGCTCGGACTCGCCGTCGCCGTAGGACGGCGCCGTGTCGAAGTAGTTGACGCCGAGCTCCATGGCCCGCGCGACCGCGCGCTCTCGCTCCGCCGGCGTCCCCCGGATGATGAGACCGCCGACGTTGCCGCACCCGAACCCGAGTGCAGAGACCGTGAGCCCTGTCTTGCCGAGACTCCGCGATTCCATGAGCGCGCCTCCCTTTCCCTTCGCCCGGAACTATTCGCCGCGGCTCGCGCTGTTGTCAAGTCAGGGTGCGCTTCAGGAGTAGCGGCCGGCGCGAGCTTCACGTACAGTCGTGACGCACGATGGAGGCGGCCATGACCCGGTCGTACGTCACCGAGAACAGCGTCCAGCGCGCGCGCCTGCGCGCGCTCGTTTACCGACTGAGCGACGGAGAGCTCGCCCGAACGCTCGCCGCCGGCTGGACGGTCGGCGCCGTCCTCGCCCACGTGGCCTTCTGGGATCAGCGCGTCCTGGCCCTCATCGAGCGCTGGGAGCGAGACGGTCCGGGCGCGACCCCGCGATCGATCGACGGCAGGGACGTCGATTGGATCAACGACTCGGCCAAGGCCCTCTGTCTGGCGCTACCACCACGCGTGGCGGCGCAGCTCGCGCTCGCGACCGCGGAAGCCGTCGATCGGCGGGTCGAAGCGCTGTCCGACGAACTCCTCGCCGCCAACGCGGCGGCGGGGCACCCGATCAATCTGCTCCGCGCCGAGCATCGGCACGAGCATCTCGACGCGATCGAGCTGGCCCTCGGCCAGGGCCGCACTCGCTAGCCCGCATTATTCACGAACCGCACTGCGCCGCCGGACGGGTGGCACCAGGGTGTCCCCGGCCCGCCGGGCGGAAGTGGGACCCCCGAGTCCCGCCCGCAGCTCGAAGAGCTGCGTTCGGGCGAATGGGTGACGGAGCCCGGTGGGCCGGGGAAACCCTGGTGCCAGGCGTCCGGCTCGCGGCGCCGTCTTCGTGAATCATGCGGGCTAGACTCGAAGCCCGTCGGAGCCGCCCCTGTTCGAGCGCCGGCTTTGCCGGCGCCATCGAATCCAGCGACAGGCCGCAACGCGTAACCGGTGGAGGGTCATCGCCGGGGAGTGCGAGGGGGCGTCAGCCCCTTCGCCAGACAAACGCGGCGCTCGCTCCCCCCGATCAAAACCGGACGGAAATGCCGTAGAGGACGTCGTGCCCGATGAGATCGGTCTCCGACGGCGATCGGTCGCCGTTCGAGAGGCCGCTCTCCCGGCCGTACTGCATGAACCGGTAGCCGCCGAACAGCTCCGCGTTCCGGGAAAACCGCCACGAAAGCCCCGCGCCCCAGCTGAGCCCCAGCGTCATCGCCCCCTCGGACCTGACACCGGGATGCCCCGGGCGGGGCGTGCCGTCCGCGCCGGTCACGAAGAGCGTCGGCCCGAACGAGACGTACGGCTCGAGGGATCCCAGGACGGAGGTCTCCGCGGCGGGGGACGATGGCCACCGCAGCTTGAGATCGAACGAGACGGCCGTGCCGTGTAGATCCGAATCGAAGAGCCGGTACGGTACGCTGCCGAACGAGGGGTCCTCGGTCGCGATCACCGGCCTCGGCCCGAGGGTCGAGATGCGGAATCGAGACGTATCCACCCCGAGCGTGAAAGGCTGAGAGCTATCGAGCGACCGCTCGACCTCCGGTCCCTGGGCGCCGCAGGGTTGGGCGCTGATCACGAGGGCAACCAGAGCCAGCACGAACGGCAGCCACCGCCGAATGATTCCCCTCACAACGCCGCAATCGTACCAGGACGAGCAAGCGCGTGCGACCGCTCGCGGCGGCTCTCGCCAGAAGCGGAAGGCCGGCGGCGGAGAAAAAACTCGTAAAATCACGTGCCACCACGCTATGAAGGCGTAGATGCGCCCCTGGCCCATGCCCGCCGGCGTCGTCGCCGCGTGGCTCGTCCTCGGCGGTGTCGCCGCGGCCGGGCCGCCGAGCGAGGTGGTCCGCAACTCGCTCATGGCCGTGAATCGGCTGCTCGACGATCCGGGGCTCCAGGAGAAGTCGACGGAGCTCCTGGCGGCGATTCACACGGTCGTCGACGGCAGCTTCGACTTCCGCGAGGCGTCGCAACGAGCGCTCGGGCGCGAATGGCGAGCGCGGACGCCGGCCGAGCGCGACGAGTTCGTCCGCCTCTTTGCGGACCTCCTCGAGCGGTCCTACATCTTGCGAATGGCCTCACGCGCGAGCGTGCGCGGCGGCCTCGCCATCCGCTACCTGGGCGAGTCCGTCGATGGCAACGCGGCCACGGTTCTCACGACGATGACGAGCCGCGAGGGAAACGATCTGCCCGTCGAGTATCGGATGATCGCGCATGACCGGCGCTGGGCGGTCTACGACGTCCACGTCGACGGCATCAGCATCGTCGAGAACTATCGGGCACAGTTTTCCCGGATCCTCCGGCAGGCGTCCTACGGCGAGCTGGTGGCTCAGGTGAAGGCCAGGGCCTCCGAGGCGCCGGCCGCGCCCGCCGCCCGCGCGGACGTCGCGAGCGCGCCGGAAAGGGACGAGGCGCCGCGCGTCGACGGCGACCCTCCGGTCGTGGCTCTCGCGCGGGAAGCCGAGGCCGACCGGGACGCGCGTGGCCAGGGACAGGCGCCGCTCGCCCCCGCGCCCGAGCCCGCGAGGATCACACCGGCGGCGACGAGGGTGGTGGTGACCACGGCATCCTACTGGATTCAGGTCGGCGCATTCCGAAGCCCGGACGCCGCGGGCGAGCTCGCGGCACGGCTGCTCGAGCAGAACCTGCCGGTCGCGATCGACGCGGTGGCCCGCACCTGGGATCATCGAGAGCTGATCCTCTCGCGAGTGCGAGTCGGACCGTTCGCGGATCAAGCGGAGCTGGTGCCGAAGCTGCGATTCCTCCAGAAGGGCGGGTATCAGCCCTTCGTCGCCCGCGAGCCCGAATAGCGCCCAGCCGCATCCCGACCGGCCCCGGGGATAAACGGCCGCCGGAGAGGATCCGTCTTGATCCCGCCGGTCCCGCCGCCGCCCGCGTGAACGAGACGCGGGGGTCAGGCCCTCGAGGGCGAGGGGCCGGGGCCTGACCCCGACGGGGAGACCCGTCCTTCGAACACGAGCGGCTGGTCCCGATCGTGACGCCCCTCGCGGAACAGGTCGGGCGCGTTCGGCAACTCGTAGTAGATCTCGAGGTAGTTGCCGTCGGGGTCGTGAAAATAGATGCTCTTCTGACTCACGTGGTCCACCGCTCGGACGACCGTGACGCCATGCTCCTGCAAGGTGAAGTAGGCGTCTTTCAGCGCCTCGTCGCTCGCCACCTGGAACGCGACGTGATGCACGCCGACGCCGCCGGGAGCCTGGCGCTGCGCGGTCTCGGGATTCTGAACCGGAAAGAGATCCACGGTATGCCCGTGTCCCGCGAGGGCCATGAAGACGCCCCCGTGTTCGGGGTCTTCCTCGACCACTTTCAGCCCGAGGATCGTGGAGTAGAAAGCTCTGGACCGCTCCACGTCGCTCACCCGCAACAGCACATGGCCGATTCCGTCGAGTCGTATCATCGTCCCCTCCCTGGTGATTCGCTCACGCGCTAGCCGAGCGCCTCGGCCTTGAATCGCTGGAGCAACCGCACGTGCTCGGCGGGGGTCTTGAGGCCGAGCCCCACCGCCGCCTCCGAGCGCCAGGACGCCTCATGTGGGCCTCCGGCAGGAGTGTACCGCAGGGCCGGGCGCTCGGCCCAAGTCAAGCGCGCGAATCCCGGCGCATGACCCAGAGGGCTCCGGCCTGCAAGACGAGCGCGGCGGCGATGGCCGCGGCGAAGGCCTGAGCGATGCCGGCCCGCTCGATCAGCAGAGCGAGCACGAAGAAGAAGCCGGCGAAGGCGAACAGCCCGAGGAGCAATCCGCGGAGCACGCGAGTCGCGGGGCCCGGTCCCTGCAGGTGATGCGCGAATCCGGCGAGGATGGCGCCGTAGAGGGGAAATGTCGCCAGCAGGCCGGTGAGCCGCGGACCGAGCGCGGGCGCGAGCCCCGTCAGCAGCAGCACCACGCCGGTCGTCACCACGAGCCTGGCCGGAATGTCCCAGCGGGGCAGTGGGGCGGCGCGCGAGCCTCGGGAGGCTCGTGGCATGAAAGCGATCGACGCGGCGAGTCCGCCCATCACCAGCAGCAGGAGCGGCACCAGCGCGAGGGTGACGAGCTGGAGGACGACGGTCGCCGCCGCGAACGCGAGGCAACCGGCCGCGAGGGCCAGTCCCCAGTGGTGCCGGTCCGTCAGCCGTCCATAGAGGAGACAGAACCCGGCCTGCGCGATGGCGCCGGTCATGGAGCCGGTCGCCGCCCCGGCGGCGAACGTCACCCCCTGGTCGAGAGCGAGAAAGAACGCCACGGGGCCGGACGTGAGCGGAAACCCCACGAGCCAGCCGCTCACTCCGGGCCCCCATCGACGCCCGGCCATGCTGACCGCGCCGATCAGCGCGGGAGTGAGCACCAGCTTGAGCGCCAGACCGTCCACGTCTCCGGAGCGTATCGCGAGACGACGGAGAGCGGTAGCTCGAACGGGGGCGACGGGCTACGGGGATGGCGCGGTGAAGAAGAACGTCGAGCCGTGCCCTTCCTGCGACTCACACCAGACGCGACCGCCGAGCTGCTCGACGATCAACCGGACCAGGTAGAGGCCGAGGCCGGTCCCATCGGTCTCGCTGACTCTCCTTCGGAATCCCGATCCCCGTGTCCTGAATCTGCCAGCGGACCACGCCCTGCTCGCGGGTCAGCCGCACGCCGATATCGCCCCCGGTCGGCGAGTACTTGACGGCGTTCGAGACCACCTCGCGGCGCGACAGGCGGTACCGCCACGTGCTCCGAGTGTCGAAGACGCCGATCTCCTCGAAGGTCTTCTCGCGCTGGAGAAACCGCTGGGCCACGAGCGCGACGCCGCGAGGATCGCCGTCGAGGAGGGCGGCGCGCTCGCCGCCGCCAGCAGGAAGAAGAGCCGCCGGCGCAGAGTTCCCAGGCCAAGGCCGGTCGCGGGCCACATCGTCGTCGCGGATCTATTCGACGATCCGCTCCGCCCGCTCGAGAAGCGCGAGGGGAGGCTTCAGCCCGATCGTTCGCGCCGTGGCGAGGTTGATGGCGAGGAACAGCTTGTCCGGGGTCTGGATCGGAATCTCGGCCGGCGCCACGCCGGCGAGCACCCGGTCCACCACCTTCGCGGTCTGCCTACCCATCCGTCGGTAGTTCGCGCCGTACGAGACGAGCGCGCCGGCCGCGACCAGCTCGTCCTCGTGCGCCATCAGCGCGACCCTGTCCTCGCGCGCGCGCTGAATGAGCAGGTTGATGTGCGCGCTCACGAGGCCGGAGGGCACGTGATAGATCGCATCGAACGCGCCCTTCGGCAGGCCGCTGAGCTCCCGGACGATGTCGTCGCGGCTCGCGACGTCGCGACGGATCAGCACGACCCCGAGCTGATCGGCGGTCCGCTGCGCGAGGCCGAAGCTGATCTCGGCGATGCTCTCGTTGCCGACCAGGCAGAGGATGCGGCGAGCGCCGGGGGCGATCTCTTTCAGGATCTCGAGACGCTTGCCGGAGAGCGGCCCCGAGTACACCGACACGCCCGTGAGGTTGTTGCCGGACGAGGCGTAGTTCGTGACCAGCCCGGAGCGCACGGGGTCGCCGACCCAGGTGAACACGATCGGGATCGTCGAGGTCGCCGCCTTGGCCGCCACCGTATGGGACGTGCCGACCGTGACCACCACGTCAGGCTTCTCCGCGACGAGCGCCTGGGCCTGCGCCCGGACCTCGGACCCACTGCCCTTCGTATCCTCGACCAGCAGAATCAGGTTGGTCTGTTCCCGGTAGCCGAGCTGATCGAGCCCCTCGCGGAGCCCGGCCAACACCTCTCCGAAGCTGAGGCCCGGCGTCAACACCGCGACGCGCACCGCGCGAGCGGGCGGGGCCGCGTGCAGCACGGCGGCGAGGAGCGTCGCGACCGCGACGCCGCCGAGGATGGTCATCACCCGAGAATGTGGTCGCATAGGTCCCTCCTGGCGATTCAACCTTGTGACAGCAAGAGTCGAGCCATCGTCAGGGAGAGCGGACCCCCGAGACTCGAAACGGTAGGAATTCCGCTATGAAAACGCCCTCCGGCCGGAACCGACGGCGGCGGGCGCGCGCGGGGACGTCGTGACAGGAATGGCCGTGCCGCGCCAGGTGTGGCGGCGGTCCGGCGCCAGGTCGACCTCGGCTCTGTCAGGCCCGCGCCAGCACCGCTGGCCCCGGTCCCGCGTGATCGGCAAGGCGTGATCGTGCGGGGTCGCGACCCCCGCGTCAGCGCGCGACGCGAAGCGTGAAGCGCCGACCCTGATCGCTCAGCTCGACGCCGTCCTCCTGAATCTCCTCGACTCGTAGCCGGCCGTCGATCACATCGCCTTCGCCGTAGCGGCGCCCGTTGATGAAGACCATTCGCTGCGCCGGGACGTCTGCGTAGATCAGCGCCTCGAGCCGGAGCCGGGCTCGCTCCTGCGACGACGCCGGTCCGGCGGACGCGACTGGGGGGGCGACCGTCGGCGCCGGGTCCGGCTGCGCTGTCGGCGCCGCGGGCCAAGGACTTGCCGGCGGAGCCGGGGGCTGGGCCCTCGGCTTCGCGGCGCGTGCCGCAGAGTCGGTGCTCGTGTCACGCATCGGCGGCGCAGCCTTCTCCACCTGGACGTCGGTCCTGGGCAGCGCCTCGAGCCGGCCGGGCCGCGGGGGCGTCGCTGTCGCCGGCGCCGCGGTCGCGGCAGGGTCGGTCGGCGCCACGACAGGGACAGGAACAGGACGCAGCCACCAGACGAGCAGCCCTGTCAGGAGGGCGGCGTTCAGGGCCAGCGCCGCGATCCAGCGCCCGGACGAGCGAGTCCACGGCGATCCCGGCCTCGGCGCGGGTGAGAGCAGACGTTGCACGACGGGAGCATGCCGATCTCGCTGCTGGGCTGCCTTCGTGAGCGCGTCGAGGATGTAGGACATGGCTACGGTCGTACCCCGTTGAGCGAGGGACCGTTCCCTCCCGACGTCGCGGCGGCGAGGCGGACGAGCGTCTCCTCACCCGCGATCCCGTCGGGGGCCAGCGACTCGACCCGCTGGAAGGCGGCGACTCGTCGCTTGAGCTCGTCGTCGTAGACCTGACCGACGTTTGCTGGCGCCGGCTGCCCGTCGAGCGCGCCGAGCCGCTGGCGGAGCCAGGCGACGTCCCGGCCGCGCATGCCCGGCTGGAGCGGCAGCGGGCCGGCCACCGGTGACTTCCAGACCATCACGAAGGGCCCGTCCCAGAAGCGCTCGATCTCGGCACGCGGCAGCGTGACCCGTCGCGGGCCGATCTGGAGCGTCGCTCGCTCGCCGTCGATGCCGGTCAGGACGACGTGATGCTTTCTGCCGTCGGGCGTGGCGAGCTCGAGGATCGCCGGGAGATTGAGACGACGCAGCACCGTCCACGTTCCCGTCCGGAAGAGACAGCGCAGGCCGGCCGCGCGCCCGACCTCGCATCCGGGGTCGGCGTTTCCGGTACGGGCGTCCAGGCTCCAGAGCGCGTACAGGTTGACGAAGGCGCTCGCCCGATCGGCGGTGACCGACGGGTCTTCCAGGATCGCCGCGAGCGTCGGCTCCTGGCCCGGTCGCTCGCCCGTCGCGGCCGCCACGGCCGGCGCCGCCGTCGGCGACGGGCCCGCCGTCTCCGCGCGCGACAGCGGCCAGGCCCCGAGGCGGGGAAGCCCGCCGGACGCGAACAGCGCAATCGTCCCGCCCGCCACGACGAGCAGAGCCGCGGTCGCCGTCACCACCATCCAGCGCCGGCTCCGTCGCCCGCCAAGCACTTCCCTTGCCGCGCGGCGGACGATCACTTCCTTGACACGCATCTGTCCGGTCGCGTAGGCGCCCAGCAGGGCTCGGTCGCAGATGGTGTTCAGCAGGCGCGGGACGCCGCGTGAGAGACGGTGGGCCGCGCGCACCGCCGGCCTGGTGAAGATCGGCTGTCGCTGGCCGGCGATCTCCATCCGATGCTGCACGTATCGCTGCGTCTCGTCCTCGGTGAACGGCCGCAGATGATAGCGCGCGGTCACGCGCTGGGCCAGCTGCCGCAGGTTCCGGCGGGCCAGGTGCTCGGCCAGCTCGGGCTGCCCGATCAGGATCACTTGCAGGAGCTTTTCCTTCGTCGTCTCCAGATTCGTCAGGAGGCGAACCTCTTCCAGGACGCGGGGGCTCAGGCTCTGGGCCTCGTCGATGATCAACACCGTCCGTCGGCCCCGCGCGTGGGCATCGAGCAGCGCCAGAGAGAGCGCGTCGAACAGGACCTTGAGGCTCGTGGTTCCCGCCGGGTAGGCGACCCGGAGCTCGTCGCACACGGCGGCGACCAGCTCGACCGCGGTGAGTCGGGGACTGAAGATCATGGCGACGTCGACTTCGGAGGGCAGCTGTTCCAGCAGGGCGCGGCAGACCGTGGTCTTGCCGGTGCCCACCTCGCCCGTCAGCTGCAGGAAGCTGCCGCCCTCGCCGATCCCGTACAGCAGGTGGGCGAGGGCCTCCCGGTGAGCGGCGCTCAGATAGAGATAGCGCGGGTCGGGCGCCAGGGAAAACGGCCGCTCGGTGAGCCCGAAGTATGCAGCGTACATGAGTGTAACCAGTGACGAAGCTAGAGAAAGACCGGGCCCGCGTCAAGCTCTCGGTTCCGCCGCGCGTCCGGGGGGGCGGGCGCGCCGTTATTGCGCCTTGAGGCGCACCTCCTCGTAGCACGGAAATGGTATCAAATGCATCGAGTCGAGCATGTGCTCGACCACCCGCGGTCCAACACCTCGGAGCGTACGGTAGTCCATGATCGGCGCGAACATGACGCGGTCGACCGTGATCTGCTGGATGCGATGGAGCAGCGCCTCACGTTTCGCGTAATCACGCTCGCGCGCCTGCTGGTGAAAGAGGTCGTCGAGGTCAGGATAGCCTCCGTAGGCGTTGCTGCCCTTGGAGTACATGAACGCTTCCACGCGGCTGGCGGCGTTACCCGAGTTGCCCACCGCGGCCATGAACAAGCCGCGAAGCTTCTTCTCACGCCAGGCGGCGAGGAACGCCGCGCGCTCCATGAGCCGCATCTTCGTGCGGATCCCGACGGCGCCGAGATAGTTCGTCGCCGCCTCCGCGGTCGTGACGAACGGGGGCGTCGGCACGAAGTCGCCGGCGTCGATCCCGTTGGGATAGCCGGCCTCGGCGAGCAGCTGCTTGGCCTTCTGCGGGTCGTACGGGGGCACCGGAGCCTGTAGCGCGAACTCCATCACGCGGGGCACGATGACCCCGGCGGGCGGACAAAAGCCGAGACACGAGACCTCGTTGATCGCCTGGCGGTTCAGCGCGTGGTTGACCGCCAGCCGCATCCGCTTGTCGTGCCACGGCGATTTGGGATCCCACTGCTCGGCGAACTCGATCCAGTAGATCGACGCGTGCTTGGACGGCACCAGCTGCAGTCGCGGGTCCCGTCGCACGTTCAGGGCGTCCTCGCCGTCGAGCGCGTAGGCGATGTCCGCCTCGCCGTTCTTCAGCATCGCCACCCGGGTGGTCCCCTCGGGCACGCTCTTCATGATGAATCGCTTGACGGAGGGCACGCGGCGCCAGTACCCGGTGTAGGCTTCCACCACCACCTCTACGCCGGGCTTGTGGCTCACGAAGCGATAGGGGCCGGCGCCGATCGGGTGCTTTCTGAAGCCCTCGTCCCCGACCTGGGTCACGTATTTCTTGGGGACGACGATCCCGGCGGCCGTGGCCGTCGTGCCGTAGAAGGTCATGAAGTCCGGCCAGGGCTCGCTCAAGTGGAAGCGCACCGTCAAGGGATCGACGATCTCCACCTGCCGGACGTGGGTCTGGATCTCCTTGGCCCCCGCCCCCCGATAGCGCTCGAAGCTGAACTTCACGTCCTCGGTGGTGATCGGGTCGCCGTTGTGGAACTTGAGGTCGCGGCGCAGCTTGAACTCGTACACGAGTCCGTCAGGGCTCTCCGACCATGACTCGGCGAGGCTCGGGGACATCTTGCCCTTTCCCGGCAGGGGCCGGACCAGGGCATCGTGCAGGGCGAAGAGCATCCCGAACGGCGTGATCTGAGCCGGAGCGGTCGACGGATCGAACCACGTCGGCGCGATGGTGACGTGCCAGGCGATGATCACATCTCCCGCCGGAGCCGCCTGGCCGGCGACCTCCTGGACCACGCCGAGAGTCAGCAGGGCTATCGCGAGCAGCCCGACGATCAGCAACTGGGACGCCGTCGTCCCGAGGTCTCGATGTGAGCGCATGATCGTCTCTCTCCCTCATGGCAACGCGTCGCTCGATGCGCCAGAGAATCCGCTCGAAGACGGTCCGCGTCAAGTGGCTCCGGACGTGAGTATATTCGACATCGATGAAGCCGCGGTGGAACGGCCTCCTCGTCGTCGCGCTCGCGATGCAGGTCGGCGCCTGCGCGACGACGCCTCCGCTGACGATGCCGACAGGGCTGCTGCCCGATCTCCGGGGTACGTGGAAGGGAACCTGGGGCGGGACTCCCTTGACGCTCGTCATCCTCGATCAGCAGGAGGGCGCGCCCGCCGACGGTGTCTCAATCGGCTCCTGGCACGTGCTTGGACGAGACTTACCCGGGGTGTCCGGCATCCTGACGTTCACCGTCCGAGGCGAGCCAGTCTCCGTCAACGTGCAGGGCCGGCTCGGGGGCTCGAACGGGAGGCTCACGCTGGTTCTCGAGCCCCTCACCGTCAATGGTGGGCGGATCACGCTGACGCGGCGCGGTGAGCACCGGTTGGTGGGGACCGGAACGACTCCCATGAGCTGGGAGCCGCAGGGGCCCGTGGAGCTGATTCGTCAACCACCCCCAGGGCCCGCTGCAGTCCACCCGCTGACGAGCTCAGTCTCGAGATCTCATCGCTTGCCGTCGCCGTCGGCCTGGAGCCAGGTGTAGTCCCAGACGCTCATCCGGTAGGTGCTGGCCGCCGGCAGGTTCGGAACTTCGAAGTAGGCGCGCCCGAATCCGTTCACGCCTCCGGGCACGAAGGCGATGCGCAGACCGACCACGGCGCCCGAAGAATCCAGCGCCTGCGCGAGAACGCGCATGCTGATGGCGAACTCGCCGTGCCGATTGTAGACGTAGCCGGTGACTCGTTGCGCGCCGTTCTGCCCCTGACCGGCCGCCCACTCGAGGGTGAAGTGCTGCTCCCAGCCGGCCATCAAGGTCGTGGTCGTCATGCTCAGCGGCGGGTCCGCACCCGTGCTCGCACACGCCGCGCTCAGCGCGACGATCAGGCTGACCAGGAGCACGAACCGAATCGCTGTCACGGACCGGCCCCCGTGGCTACAGGTTCGCGGCCTTGACCGCCGCGAGCACTTCGGCCGGCTCGAGGAGATTCAGTGGGCTGTCCATGACCTTGATGTACTTGACGGTTCCGGTCTTGTCGATGATGAAGTACGCCCGCTTGGCATAGCGATAGACCGGGCTCGCCTCGTTCATCTCCATGGCACCGTACGCGGGAAGCATCTGCCGGCGGAAATCCGAGAGGAGGAGCTGCTTGGACTTTTGATCCTTCTGCCACGCGGCCAGAGCGAGGTGGTGATCGGAGCTGACGCCCACGACCTGGGCGCCGGCGGCTTCGAACTGCGGCAGGGCCGCCTCGAAGCCGTTCAGTTCGCGGGTTCAGGTCGGGGTGAACGCGGCGATGAAGGTATAGATGACGACGGGGCCTTTGGCCGTCAGCTCGGAGAGCTTGACCGGCTTGCCGTCGGTTCCGTTCAGCGCGAAGTCGGGGGCCTTCTGCCCGACTTCGAGGGCGACGGCGGCGCTGGCCAGGACCAGGACGGCCAGGGCGCTCAGGACGAGAGTCCGGTTCACGGCACGCATGGTGGACATGGCTCCTCCTCTACGGGGATGTCTCGGGCAGGATTTTACTCGTAACCGTGGAGGGGGGCACGCGGTTCCATGCCACGGCCACAATCTCTGGGTCGCGCCGCCCGGCCACGCCGCGAGGACCGTCGCGGCCTCACGCCTTCGCGTGCCGGGCGTAGATCTCGACGATCCGCTTGTCGCACTCCTCGAGGGCCTTCGCCGGCTCCCAGCTCTCGACCAGCACCCGCTGGATCATCTTGGGGATCACGTGCGTGTTGAGCACCTCGCCGGCCGCCGCGGTAGGCGAGCCCGCATAGCTCACCGGCACGCCGGTCTCGGCCATGTTGACGAAGTGCCGGAACTCGGGCTTCTCGCGCCAGAAGGGTGAGTCGAAGAGACGCTTGTAGACGGGCACCCAGCGACCGCCGGTCGATTGGATGATCCGGTCGTAGTTGGCCGGCTGCATGAAATAGTCGATGAGCCCACGGGCGAGGTCGGGGTACGGGTTCTTCTTGAACGCGCCGTAGGACCACGTGTCGATCTGATTGACCGTGCCCTTGGGCCCCGCCGGCACCGGGAACAGCCCGGTCACCTTCTGGAGATCCTTGTCGTTCGAATCGAGGTACGCGTAGATGCTCGAAGGGTTCATGACGAAGGCCGCTTGCTTCGACTGGTAGGCCTTGTTGTTGCCGGAGTTGTCCCACGCGATGGCGCCCTGCGGGATGATCTTGTGCGTCTTGAACATGGCCTCGATGACCTTCACCGCGGCCACGTTCGCGGGCGAGCTCATCACGACCGTCCGGTTGTCGGCCTCGACCATCTTGCCGCCGTAGCACCAGAGCAGGTTCATCACGTTGTCGGTCGTGTCCTCGACCAGCCCCAGGCACATCCCGAAGGCGAAGAGGCGCGGGGGCGCCTGGATCTTCTTGCTCGTCTCGATGAACTCGTCCCACGTCTTCGGGTAGTCGACCTTGGCCTGCTCGAGCAGGTCGAGCCGAGCGTGGACCGGCCAGGGATTCACGGCCAGCGGCACGCCCAGCGCCCGCCCCTTGTAGAGGACGGCCGTCATACTGGACTCGAAGATGCCCTTGGGCTCGCGGCGCATCTTGGCGACGAGATCGGTGACGTCGAGCAGGTGGCCCTGGGCCCCGTAGAACTGGACGTTCGACTCGTAGAGACGGATGACGTCCGGCGGGTTGCCGGCCTCGATCGACGCCGCGAGCTTGGCGTTGGCCTGCTCGTTGGCGACGACGGCGAACTCCACCTCGGCCTCCTTGAGGCCGGCCTGCTTGGCGAACTCGTACACCTGCTCCTTCTGGATCTGATCGGCCAGCGGCGTGAAGTTCGGCAGGTGCCAGTACACGAGCTTCTTGCCCCGCTGGGCCTGGCTCTTGCCGACCCGCCACCACGGGCTGGTCGCGGCCACGCCGGCGACCCCGGCCAGCTTCAGGACGTCGCGTCGGTTCATACGGCCTCCTTGGTTCGCCTCAGCCTTTGACGGCGCCGAGCGTCAAGCCCTTGACGACCCAGCGCTGGAAGATCAGATACATCACGAGCGGCGGCAGGGTGCTGAGGAACGCCGCGCCCATCATCGGACCCCAGAAGAACACGTCCTCCACGATGAACAGCGTCAGCCCGGTCGTGATGGTCCGGACCTCCACGCTGTTCACGAACACGTTGGCGTAGAGGAACTCGTTCCACGACTGCGTGAACGAGAAGAAGGTCACCACCGCCAGGGCCGGCAACGACATGGGCAGGATGATGCGGACGAGGCTGCCGAGCCGGCTGCAGCCGTCCACCAGCGCCGCCTCCTCCAGCTCGAGCGGGACGGAGCGGAAGTAGCCCATGAGGAGCCAGGTGGAGAACGGAACCGTGAAGCTCAGGTAGGTGAAGATCAGGCCCTGGTGGGTATCGATGAGACGAAGCGTCGACAGCACGGCGAAGAGCGGAATGAAGAGGAGCGCCGGCGGGACCAGATAGGTGACGACGAGCCCGCGCGCGATGAAAGCCCGCCCCGGGAAGCGCAGGCGGGCCAGGGCGTAGGCGCCCAGGCACCCG
Source organism: Binatia bacterium (assembly GCA_035635995.1). GTDB lineage: Bacteria > Methylomirabilota > Methylomirabilia > Rokubacteriales > CSP1-6 > AR31. The sequence goes on from DASPZZ010000207.1 coordinate 42,517, forward strand.
AACACGAGCGACGCCAGCGTGCTCGACACGGCGATGATCGTGCTGTTGCGCACGTACTTCAGGAACGGCGTGGTGCGGAACAGGCGCCCGTAGGCGGCGAGCGTCGGGTGGTGCGGGTAGAGCGTCGCCTCGAAGCCGTAGATCTCGCGGTCGGCCTTGAGCGACGTCGCGACCATCCAGTAGAAGGGCAGGAGCGTCCAGATCAGCAGCACCGCGAGCAGGCCGTTGCCCACCCATTGCAGGAGCCGCCGCGAGCCCGACCTCGTGCGCGGCATCGCCTACTCGTCGGCCGAGCGCAGCATGCGCCGCGTGAGCAGGATGATGAGGACGACCAGCAGCGGGAAGAACACCAGCGACACCGCCGCGCCCATGCCCAGTCGGCGGGCGCCGAGCGCCGTCGTGTACGCCAGGTGCGGGAAGATCTCGGTGCGGCTGGCCGGGCCGCCCTTGGTGAGGATCAGCACGAACTGGAGGTTGGTGGCCGTCCAGATCGTCGAGAGCATCACCGTGGTCAGGAAGATGGTCTTGAGCCGCGGAACCGTGACGAAGAAGAACCGCTGGAGCGTCGAGGCGCCGTCGATCTCCGCCGCCTCGTAGAGCTCTTTCGGGATCGCCTGCAGCCCGGCCAGGAAGGTCATCGAGTAGAACGGCGTCCCCGACCACACGACCACCGCGATGACGCAGCCCATGGCCAGCCGCGGGTCGGCCAGCCACGACACGATGTCGCTCGTGATGTGGAAGGTGATCAGGAAGTTGTTGAGGAACCCGCTCAAGTCGTCGAAGATCCACCGCCAGTTCAGCGCCACGATGACCACCGGCACCGCCCACGGCACGAACAGGAGCGTGCGGAAGACGTTGTTGAAGCGCCGCTCCTGGTCGAGGATGAGCGCCATCGTGAGCCCGAGCACGAACTTGAGGCCCACCGCCACCGCGGTGTACACGACGCTGTTCCAGGCCGTACGGAGGAAGACCTCGTCACGAATGAGGCTCACGTAGTTGTCGACGCCGACGAAGCGCCCGGGCGCGCCGACCATCTTGTCTTGCAGGCTCAGATAGATCGCCGAGAAGAACGGATACGCGACGAGGAAGACGATGACGAGGAGCGTCGGGGTCAGCAGGCTCCAGGCGAGCCACGACTCCTGCCGGAGCCTCGCCGAGCGGCGCGGCCGCCCGACCGCCGGCGCCTGGACGAGCAGATCGGTCTGATAGGCTCCCCGCGGGCCGGCCGAGATCGCCACGCGCGGATTATCGATGCGCATCCCGAGCACGTCAAGGCGCCGGGCCGATCGCGCGGCCCCACCGGGGAGCTCACCGTCGATCGGAAGGCGGCGACTCGCCCGCGTCGCTCGACTTCCAGATGTCGAGCATCTCCGGAAGCGAGGCCTGCTGGACCATGTCCGTCCGACTGATGCGCGTCATGCGGTCCACGATGTCCCGGATGCGCTTCGCCGCCGCGACCATCTTCGCGATCCGCGGGTTCCCGGGGGCCTCCTTGTCCAGGAAGGCCAGATGACCGAGGAGCACCGCCAGCGGGTTGTTGATCTCGTGCGCGGCGGCCGTCGCGAGCTGCGCGATCGACTCCGTGCGCAGGGCCTCTCGCAACCGCGTCTCGAGCGCGTGCTGCTCCGTGACGTCGCGCGAGTTGACGACGAGGCGCACGGCCCCCGCGTCGTCCCGGGTGACCCGGCTCATGGCGGCCAGGACGCGCCAGGAGCCGTCGCGAGTCCGCACCCGGAACACGGTCGGCGGGTTGATGGACGTCGGGTCGGCGATCCGGTGGGCGACCGCCTCGCTGACGCGGGCCACGTCGTCGGGGTGGACGTAGTCCAGGATCTGCGTGCCGAGGAGCTCCTCGGGCCGCCAGCCGAGCAGCCGCTCGACCGACGGGCTCTCGTACTGGATGATCCCGTCCCGGCTGATCACCGACACGAGGTCGGAGGCGTGCTCGAGCAACCAGGACAAGGACGTCCGAGGATCGTCGCTCATCGTCTTCGTCGAGACTATCCGTGCGATCCCGGCTCGGTCAAGAACGCCAGTCAGGGCTTGAATACCGTCCCCGACCGCGCGAGACTCGTCGGGCTCCCGGCGAGCGCGGGAGCCCGACGAGAAGCCGCGGCAGGCGAGCGCTTCTTCGTCGAGGCGTTCATCCCAGAAGCTCGTCAACGAGGAGGAGGCACCGATGAGGATTCGAGCTGGCATCGCGGCCGTCGTCATGATCGCGCTGGTGGCGGCCGCCGGTACCGCAACGCCGGTCGAGGCCCAGGACAAGACGCTCACGATCGGCGTGCTGGGACCGCTCTCGGGGGGTGCGGCGTCCTACGGCGTCGAGCTGGTGCGGGGCGCCGAGATGAAGGCCGACGAAATCAACAAGGCCGGTGGCCTCAAGGTCGGCAACGACGTCTACCGGATCAAGCTCGTGAGCTACGACCACAAAGCGCTCGCCGCCGATGCGGCGACCGCCGCCAACAAGCTCGTGTTCCAGGACAAGGTGAAATTCATCATCGGCAACGCGGTGGGCGCCACGTGCAACGCGGTCCAGACCGTGACGGAGCCCGAGAAGGTCCTCTTCTCGTTCGTGTGCTGGGGTACCAGCAACCTGGGCCCGGACAAGCCGCACTCGTTCCGGGCGATGCTGAGCCAGTGGGAGGTGGCCGAGCCGTTCTACCGCTGGGTGAAGGAAAAGCACCCCGCGGTCAAGCGAGTGGCCCTCGTCTCGCCCAACGACACCAGCGGCAAAGATACGAACACCGCCGTAGTCAAAGCCCTCAAGGGGCTCGGCTTCGAGGTCGCCACCGACGAGTACTACGAGCGCGGCACCAAGGACTTCTATCCCATCCTCACCAAGATCCTGGCGACCAAGCCCGACATGCTCGACGTGGCGGCCGCGCCGCCCGGCGAGGCCGGCCTGATCTTGAAGCAAGCGCACGAGCTCGGCTTCCGGGGGGCCAAGGGCTGGACGGCGGGCGTCAACCCGGTGAGCCTCATCGGCGTCGCCGGCAAGGAGGCGGCCGAGGGCGTCTGGAGCCCCACGAACATCAACGTGAAGAGCGACTTCGTCAGCGCGACCGTGCGGCGGTTCGGCGAGGAGTACGAGAAGCGCTACAAGGAGGTTCCGGGCGTCATCGCCGTCGCCAACTACGCGGCCTTCGACGTCTTCACCAAAGCCATGCAGGACGCGCGCTCGCTCGACACCGACAAGGTCCTGGCGGCGCTGACCCAGAAGCCCTTCGACACCGTGTGGGGCCGGTTGGTCCTCGGCGGCAAGGAGACGTACGGCATCGACCGGCAGTTCCTCTACCCCGTCGTCATCAGCGAGATCCGCGACGGCAAGGTGGTCGATATCGCCCAGGTGCTGCCGAACGCGCTGAAGAAGTGAGGTGTCGATCGACCTCCTCGTCCAGGCGCTGCTCAACGGCTTCGGCCTGGCGATGGTCTATGTGCTGGTCGCCCTCGGCCTCACCCTCATCTTCTCCATCCTCGAGATCATCAACTTCGCCCACGGCGAGTTCTACATGCTCGGAGGCTACGTCACCTACTACGGCTACGCGCTCTTCGGCCTGAACTACTTCGCGACCCTCGGCCTGGCCATCCTCACGGTGGGCGGCGCGGGGGTGGTGGCCGAGCGGCTGATCTTCCATGACCTGCGCGGCAAGGCCCTCAACGCGTTCATCGTGTCGCTGGGGCTCCTCTGGGTCATGCAGGCGGGCGCGCAGCTCGCCTTCGGCGTGCTCGACAAGCCGGTGCCGTCCGCCTTCTCTGGAATCGTCCGCGGGCTCGGGCTGGTCATCTCGATCGAGCGGCTGGTGGTGACCCTCTCCGCCATCGTCCTCATCGTCGCTCTCTATCTCTTCCTGCGCCTGAGCCGGCCCGGCCGCGCCATGCGGGCGGTGGCTCAAGACGCCGACGCCGCGGCGCTCCAGGGCGTCAACATCGACGCGGTCTCCGCCCTGGGCTTCGGCGTCGGCTGCGCGCTGGCGGGCGGTGCGGGCGGCCTGCTGGCTCCGGTCTTCGCGGTGAGCCCGGCCATGGGGGCGTTGCCGGTGATCAAGGCGTTCATCATCATCATCATCGGCGGAATGGGAAGCCTCCCCGGCGCCGTCCTCGGCGGCCTCATCCTCGGCGGGGTCGAGGGGCTCGGCGCGCTCTTCATGGGAAGCGCCGCCGTCAACATCCTCGGCTTCCTCATGGTGATCCTGGTGTTGCTCGTCCGGCCGCGGGGGCTCGTCGGTGGAGCCTAGGCGCGACGCCGGGGTCCCCGCCGCCGGCGTCGTCCTCGTCGCCCTGGCCGCCGCCGCGCTGCCCGTGGTGACGCGCGACTCGTACTACCTCGACGTCGCCACGACCACCCTCATGAACCTCACGCTGACCATGAGCTTCCGCCTTCAGGTGACCACGGGACAGATCAACATGGCCCACATCTCCTTCATGGGGATCGGGGCCTACGCGTCGGCTCTTCTGGTGACGCGGGCCGGGCTGTCCTTCTGGGCCACGCTCTGGATCGGTGCGCTCGCGGCCGCCCTGCTGGCCGTACCCATCGGCAGCGTCGCCTTGCGAGTGAGCGGCCCCTACTACTTCCTCATCACGTTCGCCTTCTCGGAGGTGGTCCGGCTCATCTTCAACAACTTCTTCGAGGGGCTGTTCGGGGGACCCTCGGGATTGGTGGGGATTCCCAAGCCCGGCCGGTTGCTCGGGTTGGCCTTCGACGGCAAGCTCGAGCTCTACGGACTGATGGCGGTGCTCTGCGTCGGCGTCGTCCTGGCCCTCGTCCGCCTCGACTCTTCGCGCTTTGGCCTCACGGCCAGCGCCGTCCGCCAGGCCGACCTCCTGGCCGAGACGCTGGGAGTGGACGTCTTCCGGTACAAGCTGACGACCTTCGTCCTCGGGAGCTTCGTGGCCGGGCTTGCCGGCGTCTTCTTCGCCCACTTCCGCCAGGTCCTTCACTCCAGTGACTTCGGCCTGGAGCCGATGGTCCTGCTGGTCGTCTTCACCGTCATCGGCGGTACGGGAAGCGTCTGGGGACCGGTGGTCGGGACCATCCTCATGACGATCGCAGCCGAGCTGCTACGCGAGCTCCACCACTACGAGATCCTCGTCTTCGGCGCCGTCCTCATCTTCACCATGCTCTTCGCACCCGAGGGACTGGTGGCGCTGCCGAGCACGGCCCGGCGCCTTCTCCGGAGACTGCGGGGACGGGCGACGGAGCCGGCGGGAGTCGGCCTTGCTCCTTGAGCTGCGCGGTGTCTCCCGGCGATTCGGAGGCTTGCTGGCCGTCGCCGACCTCTCCATGACCGTAGCGCGGGGCGCGATCCACGGCCTGATCGGTCCCAACGGCGCGGGCAAGAGCACGGTCTTCAACCTGATCACCGGCGTCATGCCGCTGACCGCCGGCGAGGTCTTTTTCAAGGGCGAGCGAACCTCCGGGCTTCGCCCGTCGGAGATCTGCCGGCGGGGCATCGCGCGGACGTTCCAGGCGACGACCCTGTTCCGGGAATACACGGTGCTCCAGAACGTGCTCGTCGGCGCCCACCTCGTGGCGGCGCCCGGTCTGGCCCCAGCGCTCTTCTGGTCTGGCACCTACCGCGAGCGGGAGCGACGGGCCCACGCGTGGGGCGAGGCGCTCCTGGAATCGCTCGGGCTTGGATCCGTCGCGGGACAGGTGGCGGGCCAGCTCCCCCACCGCGACCAGAAGGCGCTGGCCCTCGCCATGGCGCTCGCCACCGGGGCCGAGCTCGTGATCCTGGACGAGCCGATGGCGGGGCTCGCCGCGCAGGAAAAGGCCGAGACGACGCGCGTCCTTCGACGACTGCGCGAGCAAGGCATCACGGTCCTCCTGGTCGAGCACGACATGAAGGCCGTGATGGGCGTGTGCGACACCGTGACGGTCCTCGACCACGGCGTCCGCATCGCGGAGGGGACGCCGCGGGAGATCCAGACGAACCCCGCGGTGATCGAAGCCTACCTGGGCGCGGAGGAGCCGGGTGCTTGAGCTGACCGATCTGCGCGTCCACTACGGCAACGTCGCCGCCGTCGACGGCGTCTCGGTCACGGTCGAGGAGGGCGAGGTCGTCGCGATCATCGGCCCCAACGGCGCGGGCAAGACCTCGACCCTGCGCGCGCTGTCCGGGCTCGTGCGCCCCAGCAGCGGCCGCGTCGTCTTCCGCGGGGTCGACATCTCGCGGTGGCGACCGCACCGCATCGTGGCGCTCGGGCTCTCCCACGCGCCGGAAGGGCGGCGCCTCTTTCCGCAGATGACGGTGCTCGAGAATCTCCGGATGGGCGCCTACCGGCGGCGCGACGGCGACGCCATCGCGCGGTCGCTGGCCGAGGTGCTCGAGCGATTCCCGCGGCTCGCCGAGCGGCGTCACCAGGTCGCCGGCACCCTCAGCGGCGGCGAGCAGCAGATGCTCACGATCGGCCGCGCGCTGATGTCGAACCCGACGATGCTCGTCCTCGACGAGCCGTCGTTCGGTCTGGCCCCCTTGATCGTGCGGGAAATCCGAACGATCGTACAGTCGATCAACCGTGACCGGAAGGTCGCGGTGCTGCTCGTCGAGCAGAACGCGCGGATGGCGCTGGCGGTCGCCGCCCGCGCCTACGTCATGGAGACCGGCCGGATCGTGCTGAGCGGCCCCGCCGCCGCGCTCCGGGAGAGCCCGCACGTCAAGGCCGCTTACCTCGGGGGATGACCGGGCTGATGGGGAGGCATCGCCATGCGGTTTGAGACGCGCCTCACCGACGAGCTCGTCGCGCGTTACCAGAGGTCCGGGCACTGGGGCTCCGAGACCTTCGACGCGATCCTCGCCGGTCGCGCCGCCGCGCATCCGGACCGGGTCGCGATCGTGGACCGTGGGCGTCGCGTCACCTACGGCGAGCTCAAGACTCGGGTCGACCGGGTCGCGGCGGGGCTCGGGGCGCTCGGCATCGGAGCGGGTGACGTCGTGACGATCCAGCTTCCGAACTGGGCGGAGTTCGCGTACGTCTTCTTCGCCCTGGAGCGGCTGGGCGCGGTCGCCAACCAGATCGGGCCCGACTTCCGGAGTCGGGAGGTCGACTACATCCTGCGCTTCTCGGAGAGCCGCGCCTTTGTCTGTCCGGCGAGCTTCAAGGGCTTCGACTACGTGAAGATGATCGGTGAGCTGCGGCCCGGTCTCCCCGACCTCGAGGCGGTCTGCGTTCTCGGCGGCCCGCGTCCGGATGGGTCGACCCGGGGGGTCGTGTCGCTCGACGCCCTGCTCGAGGACGCCGGCGCGGCTCCCCCGCGCGGCGCCGGCCAGGGGGCGAACGACGTCATGCGAATGGCCTTCACCTCGGGCACGACCGGGAATCCCAAGGGCGTGGTCCACAGCCACAACACCACGCTCTCGACGTGCCGGACGCTGAACGCCGACATGCGTGTCACCGCGGACGAGGTGTTCCTCGTCTACCTGCCGCTCGGCCTCAACTGGGGCTACCTCACGCTCGTCCAGGCCGTGATGGCCGGAGCGCGGGCGGTCCTCCTCGACCAGTTCAGCGCCCGAGCCGCGCTCGAGCTGATCCAGCGCGAGCGGGTGACGTACATTCCCACGGCGCCCGCCTCGATCATCGCCATGCTGAACGAGCCGGAGCTCGGCCGGTTCGATCTCTCCTCGCTACGGGTGGTCATCACGGGCGGCGCCTCGTGCCCGATCGAGACGATCCGCGAGTTCCGCGCGCGGATGCACGGCCATCTGGTCGAGCTCTACGGGATGCTCGAGACCGGCTTCCACACCTACACGCGGCTCGGTGACGATCCCGAGGCGGTGACGGGGACCGTGGGCACGGTCTCCTCCGGCCTCGGGCTGCGGCTGATCGACGACTCGGGACGCGACGTCGCGGCGGGGGCGGAGGGCGAGATCGCGGCCCAGGGCCCGTCGGTCCACCTCGGATACCACAAGAACCCGACGGCGAACGCCGAGCTCTTCACCGCCGACGGCTGGTTCCGCACCGGCGACCTCGGGCAGTTCGACGCGGCCGGCAACATGAAGATCGTGGGCCGGCTCAAGGAGATGATCAACCGGGGCGGCAAGAAGTTCTTCCCGCGGGAGATCGAGGAGATCCTCTACACGCACCCGAAAATCCTGCACGCCGCCATCGTCGGCGTCCCCGATCCTCGGCTCGGCGAGCGGAACTGCCTCTGCGTGATCCCCCGCCCCGGCCAGGCGTTGACGCTCGACGAGGTGGTCGGCTATCTCAAGGACGGGGTGGCGACCTACAAGCTTCCGGAGACGATCGAGGTCTTCGACGAGCTGCCGTTCACGCCCACCGGGAAGATCCAGCGTCACGTCCTCGTCCGCCGCGTGCTCGAGCGGCGAGGACGCTAGTTCCCGAACCTGATCACCGTGTAGCCCAGGGAGGAGACTTCGCCGTGGCGTATCCGCCGGTCGAGCCGCCGATGCTCGTCAGGCACATCGCGCTGCTTGAGCCGGCGCTCGGCCCGACGCCGCTCGAGCATCACCTTCACCCCGCTGACCCCCGCCAGCTCCCGCTGGAGGTGGTCGTAGAGGGCCGTTTCCTTCGCGCTCACCACGAGGAGCAGGCGTACTCCCGGGAACGAGCGCGACGGCGTGCGGCTGAGCAGATCCAGGGTATGGCGCCGGCAGATGCCGTGGGTCTCCGCCGGATCGTCGAGCGGCGCCCGCTCCCCCAGACTCGCCGGCTCCCCCTCCTCCTGACACCAGGCGCAGGTGACTTTCATCTGCCGCCGCTCGCTCTTCGAGCTCGTCGCCCGATCGTCCCTCGCGGTTCCATGCCTTCTCTGGGATTGCTCAAGCACGGCGAATGCCACCCGATTCCGGGTTTCGCGAAGCGACGCCAACGAAGGTTCTCGGGAACTTGCGGCGCACGTATGGATGAGCCCGGAGCCTGATTGGCAAATTCTGACAATTTTCGGCGGGCGTCGTGGTTCAAGACGCCCGGCGACTTCGCGGCAGCGCCACTCGCCGGTCTCGGGCGACGGTCGCCCGGAGGAACTGGGAGACGAGGGCGGACAGCGTCGCGGGTTCGAAGGGCTTGGGGATGAACCGTTCCCGACGTGACGGCGACCACGGGGATGCTCCGGGTCGCGGTGTCGCCCTTCAGCCCCTCGACGACCGCCAGGCCGTCCATCTCCGGCATGTGGTAGTCGACGAGGATCAGGTCTGGGCGCTCCGCCCGGGCCAGCGCCAGCCCGTCCAGGCCTCTCGTGGCCTCGAGGACGTGATGTCCGTGGGCACGGAGCAGCTCGGTGAGCGTGCTCACGACGAGCGCGTCGTCGTCGACGACCAGGATCGTGAATTGCCCTGCCAACGACGGCTCCCCGCTCCCGGGCGGTGCCGGACTAACGGAGCCCAGGCGAGCTCTCCGGGCGCGGGGTGTCGCCGGCGTCCAGCAGCATCCGGTGGACCGTCTGACGCACCTCGCGCAGGTCGAATGGCTTCAGGAGGTGCGGGGCGCCGGTTCGTTCGAGAAACTCCCGCTTCTCCCGGCTCAGGATGTCCCCCGTCACGAAGATGATCCGACGACGCAATCCCGGGAACCGTCGCTCGACTTCGGCGAAGAAGCGCTCGCCGTCGAGGACGGGCATCTTGGTGTCGCTGAGAATCAAGTCGTAGGCGCGCCGCTCGAGCATCTCGAGGGCCATCGCGCCGTGGGCCGCGACCTCGACCTGATGCCCGTCTTCCTGCAGCGCTTCGGCCAGCGTGGCGGCCAGGTCGACCTCGTCGTCGACGACCAGAATCGCCTTCCCGGCGATCGGCGGCAGCGACTCGACCTCCGGGGCCTTGCGCGCCGACGCCGGACGCGACACCACGGGCAGCTCGAGCCGGAACGTCGCCCCCTGGCCGACCTCGCTCTCGACCGTGATGACACCGCCGTGCTCCTCGAGCATGCGCCGGCACAGCGACAACCCGAGTCCGGTCCCCTCGCCCGGCGGCTTGGTCGTGAAGAAGGGCTCGAAGATCCGCGTCTGGATCTCGGCGGGGATGCCGGGCCCGGAGTCGGCCACGGCGAGGGAGATGCGCGCGGGCTCGCGCTCGCTCCGCGTCGTGATCACGAGCCGGCGTCCCGCGTCCATGGGGCGCATGGCCTGGACCGCGTTGGCCACGAGGTTGACGACCACCTGGTGAAGCTGGTGGGCGTCGGCCCACACCACCGGCAGCTCGTCCGCCAGGTCCAGCACGACCTCGACGTTGCTGGTGCGCAGATCGTAGCCGAGCAGCTCGATCGCCTCCTGGACGATCAGATCGAGGTGCATCTCGCTCCGCTCGGGCGGCCGCTGGCGCGCCAGCGCGAGGAAGTTCCGGACGATGCGCGCGCACCGGTCGGCGCCGGCGAGGATCTTGTCGGCGCGCTGGATCAGCGCAGCGTCTTTCGCCCCGCCGCGAAGGAGGTGCGCCTGTCCCATCACGATCGCCAGCGGGTTGTTGAGCTCGTGGGCCACGCCGGCGAGCAGCGAGCCCATGGTGGCGACCTTCTCGCTCTGCACGAGGCGCTGCGTGCGCTCGGCGATGACTTGCTCGAGCGAGCGGTTGTGGCGCTCGAGGTCGAGGTAGAGGTTGCGCGTGTCCAGAAGGTTCTTGATGCGCAGCAGGACCTCGAGCCGGTCGAAGGGCTTGGTCAGGAAGTCCTTGGCGCCGGCCTCCAGGACGCGCTTCTTCGCCTCGCTCGTCGCGTCGGCCGTGAGGACCAGGATGGGCAGGAACACGTCCTCGGGGATCCGTAGCTCCCTGATGACCCCGATCCCGTCCAGATGCGGCATCATCAGGTCGAGCAGGATCAGGTCGGGCTGAAACTCGCCGTACAGGGCGAGCACCTGCCGCGAATCCGTGGTGCTCCGGACCTGGCGGTAGCCGGCGTCCGTCAGCATGCGCTCGAGGAGCCGCACGTTCGCCGGCTCGTCGTCGACGACGAGGATTCGGGCCTGGGCCGGATCTGCTTTCCCCATGGCTTACCTCACGGCTCTGGCCAGGAGCTCGTCGAGCACGGCCAGGAACTGCGCGACCACGAGCGGCTTCGTCAGATACGCGTGCGCGCCTTGCTGGAGCACCCGGCTCACCTGGCTCGGCGTCGCGTCCGCGCTCAGGATGACGACCGGGATCTCCCGCGTGCCGGGGCCCGCGCGCAGCTGGGCGAGCACGTCCTGGCCGGCCATGTCCGGCAGGTGCAGGTCCAAGACGATCAGGTCCGGGTGATGAGCCTGCGCCAGCTCCAGGCCGCGTCTTCCCTGCATCGCCGAGAGGAGCGTCACGCCGGGGCGCCGGGTCACGATGCGCTCGACCAATCGAAGATTGGACACGTTGTCTTCGATGTACAGCACCGTCCCGCGCGCGCCCGGAGTGTCCGCTTCCGCCGCGCTCGCGGGGCTCGCCCGCTCGAGCCGGCGCGTCGGGCTCTCCGCGATCGGCAGCTCCACGGTGAATCTCGAGCCGTGGCCGCAGGCACTCTCGGCGCTAAGGGATCCGCCCATGAGCTCGACCAGACCCTTGGACAGTGCCAGGCCGAGCCCCGTGCCCTCGACGGTCGTCTCGGGCGCGTCGAGCCGATCGAACGGCGTGAAGAGCCGGTGCATCCTCTCGGGCGCGATGCCGGCTCCCGTGTCGGCGACCGTCAGCCGGAACCGGCCCGCGGGCCCGACGTCGCACGAGACGCTCACGGCGCCTCCCTCCCGGTTGTATTTGACGGCGTTCGAGAGGAGGTTCAGGAGCACCTGCTGGAGCCGTTGCCGGTCGGCCATGACGTGGTCGTCGCAGGCGATCGCCGCCGGCAGCCTGATGCCGCGAGAGGCCGCCTGCGGCCGGACGAGATCGAGGGCGCTGTTGACGACGTCCCCGGCAGGCACGGGCTCGAGCGAGATCGAGAGCTTGCCCGCCTCGATCCGCGCGATGTCGAGGACCTCGTTGATCAGCGCCAGGAGATGCCGCCCGCCCCGGAGAATGTGGTCGACGCCCTCGCGCTGCTCGGGATTCTGGGCGTCGAGCTCCAGGAGCTGGGCAAAGCCCAGGATCCCGTTGAGCGGCGTGCGGAGCTCGTGGCTCATGCGTGACAGAAACTCGCTCTTGGCGCGGTTGGCGGCCGCGGCGGCCTCCTCGGCCTGCTGCGCGCGCTGGCGCTCCTGGCGCTCGCCGTCGTGCGCCTCGACGAGCCGGGCGTAGAGCACGCCGTTCTCGAGCAGCAGCACCAGCAGCACGAAGCTCGCCGCCAGCAACCCGTAGATCCGGCCGGCGTAGAAACCGAGGTCCCAGCGGCCGGAGTTGAGGACCGAGGCCAGCGCGATGTCGAAGATCCACGCGCACATCACGACCATGAGCCAGAGGTCGAGCACCGAGTGCGGTCGCCGGCGCCACAGGACGACCAGTGCCAGGAGGCTCAGCGCCCAGACGCTCGAGCTGACGAAGATCATCGCCGGGGTGTAGCGGGCACCCTGGATGACCGCCGGGAGGAGCTCCTGCCCCGCCGTGACGAGGAGCGTGATGCCGCCGACGACCGCGGCGATCGCCGCGACGCCACACAGCACGGCGCCTCCGGGTCGGCCCCACGTCCAGCCGGTCTCGCGCCCGGCCTCCCCGAGCAGCACGTACGCGATGACGAAGAGCGGGAATCCGCCGTGCCAGACCATGTAGAGCCAGGCGGTGGTCTGAGGCCCGGCGCCGAGGAGGCCGGTCGGCGCGAACAGGCCGGGGAACGAGAGCGCGTGCGGGACGGTGATGAAGGCCGTGAAGAGGTAGCCGCTGGCCAGCACGAACAGCGGCCGCGAGCGCAAGATGCTGAACTGGCCGAAGAGCAAGACCGCCGTGATCAGGTCGTTGATCACGAGCGCCGATTCATAAATCGGGATGAACGCCCATATCTGCGCGAGCGGCTTCTTGGCGAAGGGCACGACCGCGAGAAAGATCGCGACCGAGACCAGCACGACGCTGCATGCGAGCCGGCGATCACCGCGCCCGGACGGCAGCGTCGACAGGAAGACCCCGCGCGCGCTTGGCGTCACCGGCGCTTCTCCCGAGTCTTCCGCGTCGGTCGCGCCGGCCGCGCTCGTCCACTCGCCGCACGCACGCGCTTCGGCGACGACCCGGCCCCCACCGGCGCGGCGTCCACCTCGAGCAGCGCCTTGATCCGGCGACCGAGCGCCACGAGGCCCTGGCGCTTGCTGACGAAGGCGTCGGCGCCAGAGGCCAGTGCCGCGTCCTCGGCCTGGTCGTCGACGAATCCCGTCATCGCGACGATCTTCGTGCCCTTGCTCTCGGGGGTTTCCTTGACTCGCCGGCACACCTCGAACCCGTCCAGCCCGGGCATGCGGAGGTCCAGCAGGAGGAGGTGGGGTTGAAATGACCCGATCCTCAGGAGCGCCTCGTAGCCCCCGTAGGCTCCCTCGAGGCGCGCGTCGGGCAGGAGCTCTTTGAGCGTCTCCAGAGCCAGCTCGACGAAATCCCGCTGATCGTCGACGACGAGGATCCTCGGACCGTCGTCGGGATCGGCGCCAAACCCGAAGGCCGCCTGAAAGCGTCGGAGCGCGCTGGCCCGAATGCGAAAGTGCCCGCCCGGGGTGCGGAACGCCTCGAGCTGGCCCGCCTCGATCCAGTTCTTCACGGTGCCCACCGACACCTGACACCGGCGCGCGACTTCACCTGTCGTCAAGTAACGCATTCCTGACCTCAAAATGGGGACAATTGCGGCAAAAACAGCCTTAATCCATTTGTAACAGACTCTCTTTTTTCCCGAAATTGTTCTTTTTGACAGATTGCGAGTAAACGGAGGAGCGCGAGCCCGCTACGGACTCACGAGGGATATCGAGAGGTTGCAGATTGCCGGCCGTCGGGCTCCCGGCGGCCGGCGACTCTCGCGTGCGGCTAGCCCGCATTATTCACGAACCGCACTGCGCCGTCGGCCGGCTGGCACCAGGGTGTCCCCGGCCCGCCGGGCGGAAGTGGGACCCCCGAGTCCCGCCCGCAACTCGAAGAGCTGCGTTCGGGCGAGTGGGTGACGGAGCCCGGCGGGCCGGGGACACCCTGGTGCCACCCGGCCGGCTCGCGGCGCCGTCTTCGTGAATAATGCGGGCTAGGCGATGAAGCCCTTGCCCTCGCCCGCCAGGCGGTCGAGCAGCGGCGCTGGCGTCCAGAAGGCGTCGCCGCTCTGCTTTTTGAATTCCAGCAGCCGGTCGCGCAAGGCCTTGAGCCCGATCGAGTCGGCCCAGAACATCGGGCCGCCCCGGTAGACCGGCCAGCCGTAGCCGTAGACCCAGATCACGTCGATGTCGCTGGCGCGGATGGCGATCTTTTCGTCGAGAATCTTGGCGCCCTCGTTCACCATCGGGTAGAGCAGCCGCTGGAGGATTTCCTCGTCCGAGAGGGCTCGGCGCGTGATGCCAAGAGACGTCGCCACGTCGACGATGATCTTCTCCACTTCCAGGTCCGGAATGGGCGTGCGGTCACCCTTTTCGTACCTGAAGTAGCCGGCGCCCGTCTTCTGCCCGAATCGGCCGAGCTCGCAGATGCGGTCGGCCACAGGGGCCTTCACGCCGCGGCCCTTCCGGATGCGCCAGCCGACGTCGAGCCCGGCGAGGTCGCCCATCGCGAACGGCCCCATCGGAAACCCGAAGTCGGTGAGCACCCGGTCCACCTCGTGCGGAGCGGCGCCCTCCAGGATGAGCTTCTCGGCCTGCAGGCCGCGCTGGTGGAGCATGCGGTTGCCGACGAAGCCGTAGCAGACGCCGACGAGCACCGGCACCTTGCCGATCCGGCGGCCGACGGTCATCGCGGTGGCGACCGTGGTCTTCGACGACTTCTTGCCGCGCACGTTCTCGAGCAGCCGCATCACGTTGGCCGGGCTGAAGAAGTGGGTGCCGATCACGCTCTCCGGGCGCTTCGTGGCCGAGGCGATCTCGTCGACGTCGAGCGTGGAGGTGTTGGTCGCCAGCACGGCGTCGGGCTTGCAGACGGCGTCGAGCTTGGCGAAGACTTCGCGCTTGACAGGCATCTCCTCGAACACCGCCTCGACGACGATGTCCGCGTCGGCCGCCGCCTTGAAGTCGACGCTCGCCGTGATGAGGCCCATCCGCTTCTCCACGTCCGCGGGCGTCAGCCGGCCGCGGGCGGCCGTCGCCTCGTAGTTTTTCCGCACGATGCCGAGGCCGCGGTCGAGCGCCTCCTGCGCCACCTCGATCACCGTCACGGGAATGCCGGCGTTGGCGAAGTTCATGGCGATGCCGCCGCCCATGGTGCCGGCGCCGATCACCGCCGCCTTCTTGATCTCCCTGGTCGGCGTGTCCGCCGGCACGTCCGGGATCTTGGCCGCCTCGCGCTCGGCGAAGAAGAAGTAGCGCTGGGCCTTCGACTCCGGCGAGTTGAGCAGCTCGACGAACAGCTCCCGCTCGCGCTTGAGGCCCTCCGCGAAGGGCAGGTTCACGGCCGCCTCGACCGCCTTGATGCAGTTCTCCGGCGCGCGGAAGCCGCGCGTCTGGCGCGCCACGCTCTTGCGGAACTCGGCGAAGATCTCCGGCTTGCCCCTGGCCGGCGCGATCTTGTCGTCGAGGTCGCGGATCTTCTTGAGGGGCCGGCGCTCGTTCAGCACCTTTTCCGCAAACGCGACGCCCGCCGCGGCGAGGTCTCCCGCGGCTCCCCCGGCCACGATCTCGTCGATGAGCCCGACGCGGAGCGCCTCGTCGGCGCCGATGGGATCGCCGCTCACGATCATCTGGAGCGCCTTCTGCGGCCCCACGACCCGCGGCAGCCGCTGGGTGCCGCCCGCGCCGGGCAGGATCCCCAGCTTCACCTCGGGCAGACCGAAGCGGGCGCTCTTCACGCCGACGCGATAGTGGCAAGCGAGCGTGACTTCGAGACCGCCCCCGAGGGCGGTGCCGTGGATGGCGGACACGACGGGCTTCGGTGAGCTCTCGATCAGGTCCAGCACCGAATGGAGCGACGGCTCGGTGGGCGGCTTGCCGAACTCGGTGATGTCGGCGCCGGCGATGAAGGTGCGCCCGGCACACACGATGACGATCGCCTGCACGGCGCCGTCGGCCGTCGCCTGCTTGATCCCGTCGTGCAGTCCCTTCCGCACGTGCTGGCTCAGCGCGTTGACGGGCGGGTTATCGACGGTGAGCACGGCCACGCGGCCGCGGCTGCCGAGGTCTACGGACTGGGTGATCTTCGCCATGTGGAAACCTCCGAGCCGAAGGTGGCGCCTATGATACTCCGCAACGACCCGCCGGGCTCAGCAGCCCAGCCGCGCGGCGAGATCGACGAAGTCTCGAGCCACGACGTCCCACTCGCGCGCGGGTTTCACGTCCTTCGCCTGACCCGGGCCGTGCTCCGCCGGCCGCGGCACGAACGCCGTGCGCAGGCCGAGCGCGCTCGCCGCCGCGAGGTCGCCGTTGTGCGCGGCGACCATCATGCACTCGCCTGGCGCCAACCCGAGGAGCGCGGCCGTCGTCAGGTAGGTCTCGGGCTGGGGCTTGTAGTGCCGCGCGACCTCCGCGCCGAGGACGGCGTCCCACGGGAGCCCACCATACTTCGCCATGTTGACGATCAGCGCGACGTTGCCGTTCGAGAGCGTCGCGAGGACGAACTTCTTCTTGAGGCGCGTGAGGCCGGGCACGGCGTCGGGCCAGGGGTCGAGGCGGTGCCAGGCGCGGTTCAGGTGATCGATCTCGGTCTCCGAGAGACCCTTGACGGCGAACTGGGCCAGGAGCTTGTCGAGGCTCTCGCGGTGGAGATCGTCGAGCTTCGTCCACGGGCGGCGGCCGCTGCGCACCTCGTCCATCGCGGGCTGGTAGAGGCCGCGCCACGAATCGGCGAACCTGGCCCAGTCCACGCTGAGGCCCTTCGCCTTGCCGAGCGACTCGCCCTCGCGGATGAGGCTCGACCGCCAGTCCACCACCGTGCCGAAGACATCGAAGGTGAGCGCTTTGACGTTCGTGATGGCCATGATTTCCCCCTTACGGTGAGAGGACGCAGGTGCGCTCGAGTGTCGCGACGAACGCCACCGCCGCCCGCGCCATGGCCGTGCGCGCGGCGTCCGCGCCCTGGGCCCGCGCCGGCCGTGCGGCGGCGGCCAGGACACCCGTGGCGAAGGTATCACGTCACGCCGAATCCCGTGATGCGATGCTTGCTCCGGGGTGGCGGCCAGATCATCCTCATGCGCGAAGCGGCGCCGACGCGCGGCGCGTCGGCGCCACCTTCCGGACGCGCGGCATTTCCCTGGGCCGCGTGCTCTCGAGCCCGTGGTGCCGCTGTCTCGAGACCGCGCGGCTCGCCTTCGGAGGCGCCGAGGTCTGGCCGGCGCTCGGCAACCTGTTCGACAACCGCGCGCGCGAGGCGGAGCAGCTGCCGGGCGCCCGACGCCCTGACGATCACCGTCCCAGATAGAGCCGGCGCACGCGGGCGTCGGCCCGGATCGCTTCGCCCGAGCCTTCGTACCGGTTCTGTCCCAGCTCGAGCACGTAGGCGTAGTCCGAGATCTCGAGGGCCTTGGCCGCGTTCTGCTCGACCATGAGGATCGTCTGGCCGAGCCGCCGGAGGCTCTCGACGATGCGGAAGATCTCCTTGAAGACCAGTGGGGCCAGGCCCAGCGTCGGCTCGTCGAGGAGGATCAGCCGCGGCTTGAGGAGCAGCGCGCGCGCCATCTCGAGCATCTGCTGCTGCCCGCCGGAGAGGTCGCCGGCCCGCTTCCGCCGGGACTCACGCAGGATCGGAAACGTCTCGTAGAGCCGCTCGACTTCGCCTTCGAGCTCGGCCGAGCGCGGCCGCGTGTAGGCCCCGAGCAGGAGGTTCTCCTCGACCGTCATCAACGGAAAGACGTTCCGCCCCTGCGGAACGTACGCCATTCCCCGGCGCAGGAGCTCGGCCGGGGACCGGTTCGTGATGTCGTCCCCGTCGAGGAGCACGCGGCCCTGCCGCGCGGGCAGAAGCCCGAACACCGTCTTGAACACGGTCGACTTCCCCGCCCCGTTCGGGCCGATGATCGAGACGACCTGGCCGGGCTCGACGCTGAGGGACACGCCCTTCAAGATCTCGAGCTTGCCGTACCCGGCGTGGAGGTCGCGCACCTCGAGGAGGGCCACCGTCACCTCCCGAAGTACGCGTCGAGCACGAGCGGGTTGTCGGCGATCTCGGCCGGCGTGCCCTCGGCGATGCGCTCGCCCTGGCTCAGGACGACGATGCGCCGGCAGAGCGACATGACCACTTCCATGTTGTGCTCGATGACGACGAACGTGTAACCCCGGGCGTTCAGCTCGAGGATGTGCCCGACCAGGTTCTTGATCATCGTCGGGTTCACGCCGGCCATCGGCTCGTCGAGAAGGACGAGCTGCGGGTCGGACATGAGCGCCATCCCGAAGTCGAGGAGCTTCTGCTGGCCGTAGGAGAGATTCGAGGCCGGGTTCTCCTCGAGGCCCGCGATACCGAGGAACTCGAGCAGCGCCAGCGCGCGGACCGTCGCCTCGGGCTCCTCGCGACGGAGCAGACGCGAGAGCAGCGTGCCCTCCTTCTCCTGCGTGGCCACCAGCATGTTCTCGAGGACCGTCATCTCCGGAAAGAGCTGGATGAGCTGGAACGTCCGCGCGATACCCCGGTGATAGACCGTGTCAGCGGTCCGTCCCGTGATGTCCTCGCCCCGGAAGCGCACGTGGCCGTCCGAGGGGCGCAGCACGCCCGTGACGCAGTTGAAGAGGGTGGTCTTGCCCGACCCGTTGGGGCCGATGACGCCGAGCAGCTCGCCCGGCTCGACGCTCAGGCTCACCCGGCTCAGCGCGGAGAGCCGGAAGAAGTGCTTGGTGAGGTTCTCGATCTCGAGGAGCGCCATGCGAGGTCCCAGAGGCCGACGAGCCCCTTCGGCATGAACAGCATCATGAGGATCACGGAGAGCGCGTAGATGATCAGGTAGAGGCCTTCCGAGCCCCGGAGCACCTCCGGGAGCACGGTGACGACCAGGGCGCCGATGAACGGCCCCTCGAAGCGTCCGAGCCCGCCGAGCACGACCATCATCAAGAACTGGATCGAGCGATCGAGCGTGTAGGCGCCCGGATCGATGTAGCCCAGGAGCGGGGCGAACAGCGCCCCGCCCATTCCGGCGTAGGCGGCGCCGATGGCGAAGGCCATCAGCTTGTAGTTGCGCAAGCTGACCCCGACCACCTCCGCCCGCATCTCGTTCTCCCGGATGGCGCGAAAGGCCCGCCCCCAGCGTGAGGACAGGATCCAGTAGGCCGAGGCGACCGCCACCGTGGCCCACGCGAGGATATAGAGATAGAAGCCGCGGTCGGACTTGAAGCTGAGCGGTCCCCAGGCCGGGCGCGCCACGTTGGAGATCCCGAAGGACCCGCCCGTCAGCGACTCCCAGTTGCGCAGCACCAGGAACACGATGATGTTGAACCCGAGCGTGACCATGGCCAGGTAGTGGTGCTTCACCTTCAGCGCCGGGAAGCCGAGCACCAGGCCCCACCCGAACGCGACCGCCACGCCGACCACGAGGCCGACCTCGAAGGGAACTCCGCGCCGGCCGAGGATCGCCACCGCGTACGAGCCGAACGCCATGAAGGCCGCGTGGCAGAGCGAGATCTGCCCGGCGTATCCGAGGGTCAGGTTGAGGCCGATGGCCAGGATGACGTAGACGAGCGTCAGGCTGACCACGTAGAGCTTGTACTGGTCGAGGACGCTCGGCAGGCCCACGCTCAGGACCAGGACGGCCACGAGGCCCAGCCGGCCGAGCGCCACTACGCCCACTCCTCCTTGACGCCCCAGATCCCCTCGGGCTTGAGCAGCAGCACCGCGATGAGGATCACGAGCGCGAAGGCGTCGCGGAAGTGGCTCGAGATGTAGGCGGCCGAGAGCGTCTCGACCACGCCCACCAGGAGACCACCGAGCAGCGCGCCGCGGATCTGGTTGAAGCCGCCGATGATCGCGGCGTAGAACGCCTTGAGCCCGAGGCTGACGCCGATGTCGTACTTCACGAGGTAGACGGGCGCGATCAGGATGGCGGCGACCGCGGTGAGGGCGGCGTTCAGCACGAACGTGATCGTCACCAGACGCGACACGTTGATGCCGAGCACCGAGGCCAGCGTGCGGTTCTGGGCGACCGCCTGCATGGCCCAGCCGAGCTTGGTCCGGGTGATGAAGAGCTGCAGGGCGCCGATGACGACCGCCGCGAACAGGATGTTCCCGATCTCCTCCAGCGAGACGACGATCGTGCCGAGCCGGATCGGGTCGCGCGAGAAGATGGCCGGGAACGGCAGCGCGAGCGGCGTCCAGAACTGCTGCAGCGAGTAGCGGATGAGCAGGCTGAGCCCGATGGTCGCGATGACCAGGGGGAGCACGCCCATCTTCAGGAGCCGCGCCACCAGGAGCTCCTTGACGCCGACGCCGAGCAGCAGCGTGGACACCAGGACCGTGGCCAGCATGGCGACCGCGAAGGGGAGCCGGAAGATCACGAAGAACAACACCATGGCGAAGGCCGGCAACACGACGAACTCGCCCTGCGCGAAATTGATCGTGTTCGACGTCTGCCAGAGGAGCACGAAGCCGATCGCGGCCATGGCGTAGATGGCGCCGATGGACACGCCGGCCACGCAGAGCTGAACCAGATCCGCCACGCCGCTCGCCCGCGCCCGGCGCTCTACTTACAGGGGCGGACGTTGTACGGACCGCCGAGCATTCCGACCGTCTTGGTCACGACCGACTTCTGATCGCGGACCTCGACGATGAAGCTCGGCCGGTCGAGACTCCCCTTGTCGTTCACGTAGAGGTCCATGAGGAGGCCGGCCTCCTCGGCCGTCGTGAACACGTTGTTGTGCAGGCAGGCCCGGACCTTGGCTTGATCCCAGCCGCCGACTCGCTGCACGGCCGCCTTCAGCATGTGCACGCCGATGTAGCCCTTGAAGGCGTTGTGATCCGGGACGCGGTTGTACTTCTCCTGGAACCGTCGGTTCATGTCGACCATCAGCGGCACCGGCGCGCCCGCCGTCAGCCCGACGTGGCACTTGGCCCCGTTGACGGCGGCGCCGCCGGGCGTGATCGTCGTCTGCGCGCAGAGCGTCGTCTCGCCGACCGGCTCGACCGTCAGCCCGATCTTCCGGAGCTGGATCATGAAGCGCGCGTTCTCCTCCTCGTGGTTGTAGACCATGACGTGAGTGGCGCCCGAGGCTCGGACCTTGGTCAGCTCGGGCGTGAAGTCCACCTGCTGCACCTCGGTCGAGATGTCGACGACCGGCACCTTCCCGCGCTCCTTCAAGAACTGCACGAACATGTCGTGGCCGCCCTTGCCGAAGGCGTTGTTCACCCAAATCAGCGCGATCTTCTCCGCCTTGAGGTCGTCGAGCAGCCAGCGGACCTGCTTGGCCATCCCCGTGTCCTGGGTGAACGAGGTCAGGAAGATGTTGTCGTTGCCCTTCTGGGTGATGATGACCGACTCCGAGCCGGTGAACTGCGGCACGCCCGCCTGGCGCGCGATGTCCATGTTGGCCACCGTGCTCGAGCTGTAGACGGTTCCGAAGATGGCGAAGGGCTTGTCGTTGAGCACGCGCCGCATGACGGCCACCGAGGTCGGCGGATCGGTCTGGGTGTCCTGCACCGCGGTCTCGAGCTTCATGCCGAGGATGCCGCCCTTCTTGTTGATGTCCTCGACGGCCAGGTTGACGGCGTCCCGCCACATCGCGCCGACGCTGGCGCCGCCGCCCGTGATCTCGGCGACGATCGGGAGCTTGATCACGCCCTGAGAGCTCGCCGGGGTGACGGCCATCAGGGTCAAGAGCGCCGCGAGGAGTGGCTGCACCGATCGACCGCTTCGCATGGGACCGTTCTCCTTACGCTCGTCGTCGCGTCCCCGCGCCGCGCGCCTGGCGCGCGGCGGGGCCGCCGGGCAGACACTAGCATGGCGACGGCGCCTCCGCCCGGGTTGGCGCCGCGGCGCTGACGCTACCGCGCGATGCCGAAGGCGGCGGCCTTCCAGCGCGGGTCGGCGGACGCGTCGAGCCGGTCGCGGACGCGCCGCAGGAGGCCGCCCGCCGCGGTCTCGCCCCAGAACCACCGCGCGATCGCTTCACCGCCTTCGGACGGCTTCATCGCCAGGTGACCCTCGAAGTAGAGGGCCTTGAGGTCGTCGGCACAGTAGCGGACGAAGTTCGGCAACGGTACGTCCGGCGGGCGCTCGGGCATGTCGAGGTCCTGACCGTCGGCGAACCCTTCGAGGAACCGCACCACCCCGCGGAACCGCGTCGCCGGGATGCCGGTGAGCCCCAGCTGGGTCCGGCCGCCGCTCTTCTCGAGCCAGCGCTCGTGGTAGCGGCGCATCTGCGTCGTCTCCATCGCGACGTCGTCCGGCACCTGCTCGGCCGGCTTGATCCCCGACGCCTGCGGCGGCGCCGCGGGCTGGTCGCCGGGTTCGGCGTCCTCGGGGAAATCGCGGAGCACCGGCCCCGCCGGCTCGTCGAGCAGATCGAGGGCGGCGCCCAGGACGCGATGCTGCAGCTCCGGGTCGTCGGGACGTCCGAGCGCCATGCCGAAGGGGAACGGGACCCAGAGCGCGCGCGGCGGCTTCACCTTCTCGGTGTGCTCGCGCACGAGGCTGATCGACGTCGTCGCGATACCCGCCAGCTCCAGCGCGCGGGCCAGCACACCGCCGGTGTGCGTGCAGTTCGGTCAGGTGGGGGTGACGAGGGCGACGTCGACGCCCGCGGCGAGCAGGCGGCGCGCGACCTCGGGGCCGGTCTCGGCCTCGATGCGCGCGACCTCGCGCTGAGCGCCCATGAACGAGTAGCAATCGGGCGCCAGCCCACCGAGCTGGCCGCGCGAGACGCGCTCGCGCAGTCGATCGATCGGGAACGAGATGTTGACGTCCCGCATCGTGGGCACGCGGTCGAAGCCGATGCTCGTGTGGCTCTGCATGATGTCGGCGGTCGGCGTGTCGGAGGGGATCACGCGATAGGTCTGGTCGCCGGGCGTGAAGGGTCGATCGCCGCGCCGGTGCAGGCCCGCCGTCGTGACGATCGCCAGCCGGCATGCGGCCAGCGGCTTCGCCGGGCGCACGAAGGGCGTCGTGTCGTTGACCTGCGCCGGGAAGGTCAGCAGGTTGTTCCGGGAGATCTGGGGCAGGCGGTCGAGTCGTGGCATCGATGTCGCGCTCCGGCCCCGACCATAGCACGTCCGGGACGAGTCACATTCCGGTCACCGCTCGGTTCCTGATATAAGGACAGAGCGGAGGTCGCTCTGGACGCGGCAGACCGTTCGACTGTGCCGGACACCGGCCTCACCCTGCGGCAGTACTACATCATGGTGGGGCTCGGCGCGTTCGTCACGACGATCGCGCAGCCGGGGGTCATCGGACGACTTCCGCTGCAGCTCCTCCTCAAGAACGAGCTGCACTTCAACGCCCAGACGCTCGCCGCGTTCATGGTCGTGGCGACCTTCGCCTGGAACGTCAAACCGCTCGCCGGCATCCTGTCCGACGCGTTTCCGCTCTTCGGAACGCGCCGGCGGCACTACATGCTGCTCGGCGCCGGCATGGCGGCCCTCTGCTGGTTCCTGATGGGTGTCGTGCCCAGGACCTACGGCCCGCTCCTGCTCACCGCGTTCGGCGCCAACGCGTTCATGGTCATCGCCAGCACCGTGATGGGCGGCCTCATGGTGGAAGCGGGGCGGAAGTACGGCATCTCCGGCCGCGTGACCTCCATCCGTCAGGCGCTCCAGAGCGCCGTGTCGCTGAGCAACGGCCTCCTCGGCGGCTATCTCGCCGCCGCCGCGTTCGGGTGGACGGTCGGCATCGCGACGGCGCTGCTCATCGTCCTGACGATCGCGACGTTCTTCGTCCTGACCGAGCGCCCCCTGGCGGTCCGCGATCGCGACGTGCTGGCCAGCGCGCGCCGCGAGCTCGCGACGCTCGTCCGGTCCAGGACGCTCTGGGCGAGCGGGAGCTTCCTGGCCCTCGTCTACATCTCGCCCGGCTTCACGACGCCGCTCCTCTTCATGCAGACGGACACGCTGCATTTCAGCCCGCCGTACATCGGGCTGATGGAGACCATCGAGGGCGCGGCCGGACTCATCGGCGCCCTGGTCTACGGAATCCTGTGCCGCAAGTTCAACCTGCGGCAGCTCCTGACGACGGCGATCACGATCAACGTGGTCGTCACGCTGCTCTATCTCCGGTACAGCCAGTCCACCGCGCCGTTCGTCCACGCGATCGTCGGCTTCGCGGTGATCTGCTCGGAGCTGGCCCTCATGGACCTGGCGGTTCGATCGACGCCGCCCGGCTGCGAGAGCCTCGGATTCGCCTTGATGATGAGCGCGCGCAACTTCGCGCTCGGGGGATCGGACGTCATGGGCTCGTGGCTGATCGACAGCCGGGGCTGGGCCTTTCACGAGCTGGTGTGGCTCAACGCCGGCACGACGGCGCTGATCCTCGTGTTCATCCCGTTCCTGCCGCGCGCCATCGTGAGCCGCAAGGATGGCGAGGCCGCAACGGGCGCCGCCGGCGGTGCGCCGCCCACCGAGCCGGCGCCCGCTCGCGTGGCCTGAGCCCTTGACCGCATCCCGCGAGACCACTAAGCTGCCCGGCGGATCCTGAGACCGATGCCGACGACTCTCCTGGTGCTGCCGCCGCAGACCCCGACGACGCGCGCGTGGGCTTCGCAGCTCAAGGCCGCGCTGCCGCAGCTGTCGGTCGTGGTCGCCGAGACCCAGGCCGATGCCGCGCGAGCCGTCGGCGACGCCGACGCCGCGTTCGGGACGATGCCGGACACGTTGGTGCGCGACGCCCGGCGCCTGCGCTGGCTCCAGGCGCCGCAGGCGGCGCCACCCGCCGGCTACTACACACCGGCGCTCATCGCGCATCCCGTGGTCGTGACCAACTTCCGCGAGATCTACAACGACCACATCGGCGCCCACATCATGGCGTTCATCCTGGCGTTCGCCCGGGGGCTCCACTACTACATTCCTCGACAGCTCCGGCGGGAATGGCGCCGGGAGCCCATGGATGGCGGCGTGATCCACCTGCCGGAGGCCACGGCGCTGATCGTGGGCGTGGGCGGGATCGGCGGCGAGGCCGCGCGGCTCGCCGCCTCCTTCGGAATGCACGTGATGGGAGTCGACGCCCGGCGCCGCGAGGCGCCGCCGGGCGTGCTGAAGCTCGACGGGCCCGACGCGCTCGACTCGCTCCTGCCCCTCGCGGACTTCGTCGTCCTGACCGTACCGCACACGCCCGCCACCGAGGGCTTCATGAACCGCGCGCGCTTTCAGCGCATGAAGCGCTCCGCGTTCTTCATCAACATCGGCCGCGGCCGGACGACGCGGCTCGACGACCTCGTCGCGGCGCTCCGGGCGGGCGAGATCGCCGGCGCCGGGCTCGACGTCTTCGAGCAGGAGCCGTTGCCGGCCGATCACTCGTTGTGGACGATGCCCGGCGTCCTCATCACGCCGCACACCGCGGGACACGGACCGCATCTCGACGAGCGGCGCTTCGAGATCCTGCTCGACAACTCCCGCCGCTTTCTCGCCGGCCAGCCGCTGCGCAACGTGGTGGACAAGGCCAGCTGGTTCTGAGCGACGTGGTGCGCGCCGCAGCCGTCGCGGGGCGGCAGTGCGAGCCGGAGCACGGCCGGGGGCTGGGGCCCCCGCGTGCGCGGCGAGCAAGACGGAGATCGCCCCGCCGGCCGAGGCGCGGCGACTAACCGAGGAGACGATATGCGACGACTGACGTGGTGTTCCCTGGCCCTGGTGCTCTCCATCGCCCCGCTCGTGCTCGCCCCGGCGCCCTCGACGCCACAGACCAAGAAGCTCGTCTACTGGACGCACTGGGAGCAGAACCCCGAGTTCAACAAGTTCTACGAAACACGCGGCAAGGACTTCGCCCAGAAGACCGGCTGGGAGGTCCAGGTGGTCACGGTGCCCTACCAGGGCTACGAGGCGAAGTACCTGGCCGCGCTGGTGGGCAAGAGCGGGGCGCCGGACATCTATATGGGAATGACGCACCACTGGTGCGGGCAGTACGATTTCTGCGATCGGATGCCGGCCGAACTCGCCAAGACCTGGGACGATAACTTGCCGAAGTACATGGTGGGCGTCGGCAAGTGGAAGGGCGCGCGCTACGGCATTCCGATCGAGCACGGAAATTTCCAGCAGATGTACATCAACGTCGACCTCTGGAAGAAGGCCGGCCTCGACCCGGACAAGCCGGTCAAGACGCTAGACGACTGGCTGGCGGCCATGAAGAAGCTGACCGTGCTCGACGCCAAGGGCGAGACGACGCAGGCCGGCTTCGCGCTGCGGCACAAGGGCCACCCCGTGGGGATCACCGACAAGTTCCTGCCGTTCGCGCACGCCTTCGGCGCCCGGATGCTGTCGCCGAATCTCGAGCAGGCCACCGGCTTCGCGAACAGCGCCGACATGGTGGCGGCGTTGCAGTTCTACCAGGACCTCGTGCAGAAGCACAAGGTCGCCAGCCTCGCTTTCCCCACGCCCGAGGACGCCTTCGGGCAGAAGCGCGGCGCCACGATCTTCCGCGAGTCCTGGTTCTTCGGCTGGGTGAAGAAGAACGCGCCCGACGTCACGTTCAAGGTCGTGGCGCTGCCGTGCGGCAAGGCCTGCCCCGGCGCGGGCAACCTTTTCCCGTGGACGAACCTCGTCTACAAGAACAGCCCGAACAAGCAGGCGGCCTGGGAGTTCATGCGCTTCATCAGTAACGCGAAGGACGATCTCGACCAGCACCAGGCGCAGGGCATCCTGCCGGTCTGGACGGCGAACCTCGAGTCCGGCTACGTCAAGGCGCGGCCCGACTACCAGTCGACGCAGGACATGCTGAAGCAGCCGGTGCCGCCGGAGTATTACCACCCGAAGTCGAACGAGCTGGCGACCGCCTTCGGCGAGGCCGTGGTGGCCGCGCTCTACGGCAAGGGCCAGCCCAAGCCGCTCCTGGACGAAGCGGCGGCCAAGATGGATCGCGTCCTCAAAGACTGACGTGGCGTCGTCCTACATGGCCCGCCAGCGGCGGGCGGGATTCTTCTTCGTCCTGCCCGCCCTGGCGTACTTCGGCCTCGTCTTCCTCGTCCCGCTCGTCGAATCGGTGATCGGCTCCTTCTATCGCACGGTGCCCGGCGGCGAGAGCCGCTTCGTCGGGCTCCGGCTCTACGCGAAGGTCCTCAGCGATCCGACCTTCTGGCAGGCCGTGGCCAACACGGTGAGCTTGCTCGTCATGTCGGTGCCGACCACCGTGGTCCTGGCCCTGGCCGTCGCGCTGGGCTTGCACCGTCTCGCGAGCCTCCGCTGGCGGAGCGCATGGACGGCGATGTACTTTCTGCCCTTCTCGGTGTCTCTCGTCGCCGCGGCGCTGATCTGGCAGTGGATGTACGACCCGATCTACGGATTCCTCAACCATCTGCTCGGACAGGTCGGCCTGCCTACCCAGAAATGGTTGCAGAGCCTCGAGCAGGTCCGGCCCTCGCTGGCCCTCGTGAACGTCTGGGTGCGCCTCGGCTTCGACACGATCATCTTCCTGGCGGCGCTCCAGGCGATCCCGACGGAATATTACGAGGCGGTCTCGATCGACGGCGCGGGCCCGGCGCGAGCGCTGCGCCACGTCACGCTGCCGCTGCTCAATCCCCAGATCGTGATGGTCACGATGCTCGAGCTGATCTTCAACTTCAAGGTCTTCGACACGGTCTACGCGACCACCCAGGGTGGGCCGGCGGGCGCGAGCCAGACGGTGATCATGCTGCTCTACGACACGGCCTTCAAATACTTCCGCCTGGGCGACGCCTCGGTCATGGCCGTGTTCGTCTTCGTCTCGCTGCTCCTGGTAACGCTGCTCCAGTGGCGACTCTTCCGGCGGCAGGTCGAGTATTGAAGGCCGGGCGGCTCCACTGGGTGGTCGGCGCCGTGGTCGCCGCCGGCGCCGTGTGCGTCTTCTTCCCGTTCTTCTGGATGGCGATGACGTCATTCAAGACGGTGCCGGAGATCCAGCGCGTGCCGCTGCAGATCTTCCCAGACCGGTGGGGGAACCTCGACAACTACCGCGAGGTGTTCCAGCGCCAGCCGTTCGCGCGATTCCTGCTCAACAGCGCGCTGATCGCCACTGTGTCGGCGCTCTCGAGCGTCGTGGTGTCGTCGCTGGCCGGCTACGGCTTCGCCAAGTTCCGCTTTCCGGGCCACGCGGTGTGCTTCTTCGCGAT
>DASPZZ010000208.1:0-7276 GCA_035635995.1 Binatia bacterium
TGAACTCTCGGGCCTGAGGGCGGGTCGCCGGGAGGGGTTGCCGGACCCGTTCCCAAAGAGCGGCGGCGGACGACGCGCGCCCAGATGGAGCCCAGCCGCCGCGGAGCAGCGCCCGCGCGCCGCGTGGTCCGGCAACCCCTCCCGGCGACCCGCCCTCAGGCCCGAGCGCTACGCGAGCGCTTTGAGCCGGGGATAAACCTCGCGGACGAACATCTGCATGCCCTTGACCGTCTCCTCGTGGTCGAGGAACCCGGCCTGCCCCATGATGAGCAGGTGGCCGAAGCCGCCGACGTGCTCGTACATCTTCATGATCTGCCGGTAGACCGAGTCCGGATTCCCGGCGAAGACGAGCCCGTTCTCCATGAGCGGCCCGAGCGCCGGATTCTGGAACATCTTGAAGATGCCCGGGTTCGTCCCCTTCATCGCGTTCACCGCCGAAGCGGTCGGGTGATAGCCCGGCGGGCTGGTGAACTGCGGCGGGACCTTGTTGGCCTCCAGGTACCACATCAGCTTGCGCGCCCCGGCGTACCCTTCCTCGTCGGTCTCGCCCACGTAGACCAGCGCCGCGTAGGCGAAGCGGTCGAGCGCCGGCGAGGTCAGTCGGAGCTCGACGCGACGGTCTCGATAGGAGCCGAACACGTTCTTCGTGCCGTCGAAGCCGGTCAGGAAGCACGCGACGACGTAGCCCTTCTCACCGACGTCGCGCGCGCTGGCCGGGCTGAGGGCCGTGATCCAGATCGGCGGGTGCGGCTCCTGGTACGGCCGCGGCCAGATGTTCACCTGCCGGTGGTGGAAGTACTTGCCCTCCCAGTTGAAGGGGCCGTCGTGGCTCGTCCACGCCTTCACGATCAGATCGTGGGCTTCCCAGAAGCGCTCCATCATGCGCGTCGGCCGATGATTCCCGGCCGACATCTCGTACGGCACGCCGCGCACGAACCCGCACTCCAGACGGCCCCGCGCGTAGACGTCGACCATCGCCATCTCCTCGGCCACGCGCACGGGCTCGCGCCGGTTCGCGATCGGGTTGCCGAGAATCAGGATGCGCGCCTTGCGCGTGTCGCGCGCCAGCGCGCCCATGACGACCGCCGCCGACGGGTTCAGGTTCGTCGCCGTCTGGTGGTGCTCGTTCACCATGATCTCGAGACCGAGGTCCTCGGCGATCTGCCACTCGTCGATGAAGCGGTGATAGAGGTCGGCGCCGATCTTGGGGTCGTAGTAGCGATTGGGGAGCTTCACCCGGATCGAGTCATATTCCTTGGCGTCGGGCAGGAGGTGATACGCGTTCTCGCTGAAGAACCAGGCCCGCATGCCCACGGTCTTACGCCCGTCGCTCGCCCAGGAAGCCGCGGACCCGTTCGACGAGCGCCGCCGGCTCCTCGATATGCGGGAAGTGCCCGGCCCGATCGATCGTCTCGAACCGGGCGCCGGGAATGGCGTTCCGGTACGCGTCGCCGTAGTACGCCGCGGTGACGAACCGGTCGTCGGCGCCCCACAGGAGCAGCGTGGGCAGCGTGATCCGGTGCAGCCACTGACGCAGCTTGGGGTTGTGGAAGTAGGGCTCCCAGGCGTAGAGCGCCGTCGCCTCGCGATTGCGCGCGATCACGGTGAGCTGGTCGTCCGAGAGCTTCGCGTGGTCGACGGCGGCGCGCGCCGGGTCGCGGTACTGCAGCCGCGCGACCTCGTCCGGCGGGAGCGCGAAGATGTCCGGGATGTCCCGGGTCTCCCGATCGCCGACCTTGATGCCGAGCGGAGCGACGAGGACGAGCCCGCTCAAGCGGTCGCTACACTTCACCGCCATCTCGGCCGCGACCCAGCCCCCCAGCGAGGACCCGATCACGACCACGTCGCGGAGATTCAGCTCGGCCAGAAGGTCGAGGTAGAGGTAGGACAGATCGTCGACGGTATCGATGCTGCCCACGTCGGGCGAACGGCCGAAGCCGGGATGCGAGGGCGCCAGCACGCTGCCGTGGGCCGCGAGCAGATCGAGGAACGGCGCGCCGGGATCGAGGCCGTCCTCGCCGTGAAGCCAGAGGATCGGCCGCCCCTGTCCTCGCTCGACGATCTCGAGCCGCACACTGTGCACCGTCAGCCAGCCGGGGTGGGTCAGATTGTTCGCCATAGTCGACCCGGACTATACCAAGAATGGGCTGATCGGTCCCTCACGCTGTCGGGCGCGCGGCTCCGGCCCGCTCGAGGAGGGCGACGATGCGCGCCGCCGTCACCGGCGTCTCGGTGATGCGCACGCCGAACGGCGCCAGCGCGTCCTCGATCGCGTTCGCGATCGCGGCCGGCGGCGAGATGGCGCCGCCCTCGCCGAGGCCCTTCACGCCCAGCGGGTTACGCGGCGACGGGCACTCCAGGTGCACCGTCTCGATCAGCGGCAGATCGTCCGCCTTGGGCACCGCGTAGTCCATCAGCGAGCCGGTCAGGAGCTGGCCCGACTCGTCGTACACCATCTCCTCGAAGAGCGCGCCGCCGACGCCCTGGGCGACGCCGCCGTGCACCTGGCCCTCGACGATCGTCGGATTGATGACCCGGCCGCAGTCGTGGGCGACGACGTAGCGCAGGAGCTTGACGCCGCCGGTGCCGACGTCGACCTCCACCTGCGCCACGTGGACGGCGCTCGCATACGTCACGGTCGGCACGTGGTGGTAGGCGCTCGCCTCGAAGTCCGGTGAGGCGACGCCCGGCCGGGCGAAGGTCGGGATCGACGCCTGGACGACGCGAGCGACGTCCACGGCCGAGCCGGGAGAGCCCCTGACGAACGCCCGGCCGTCGTCGATCTCGATGTCATCGGGGCCGGCCTCGAGCAGGACAGCCGCGGCGCGGACCAGCTTCGTCCGCACCTCACGGCAGGCGTCGGCGATGGAGTTCCCGGCCGTCACGGCGCTACGGCTCGCGAACGTTCCGACGCCGAACTGGACCGCGGCGGTGTCGCCGCCGATGACGGTCACCCAGTCCAGGGGCACGCCGAGCGCGTCGGCGGCGATCTGGGCGAAGCTCGTCGCGTGCCCCTGCCCCGAGTCGACCGCGCCCGTCGCCACGACCACGCGTCCGGCCAGGTCGAGCTTCACGGTCGCGCCCTCGAACGGGCCGATGGCGGTCCCCTCGACGTACCCGGAGATCCCGACGCCGCGGTGGACGCCCTGGGCCCGCAGCCGCGCCTGCTCGACCCGGAACTGCCGATAGCCCGCGGCCTCGAGCGCCTGTTCGAGGGCGCCCGGGAAGTCGCCGGTGTCGTAGACCAGCGGGTTGCCGTCGCGGTACGGCATGCCGAAGTCGTACGGAAGCTCGTCCGGGCGGATGTAGTTGCGGCGCCGGATCTCCGCGGGGTCCATCCGCAGCTCGCGCGCCAGACAGTCGACGATGCGGTCCATCGCGAACACCGTCTCGGGCCGGCCGGCGCCTCGATACGGCGCGTTCGGCGTCTTGTTCGTCACGACCGCCTGCACGTCGACTCGCATGCTCCTGATCCGATGCGGACCGATGAGGTGGGCGACCGTGTTGTACGGGAGCACGACGCCCCAGACGTTGTAGGCGCCGAGGTCGAGCCAGATGCGGTCGCGCACGGCGAGGATCGCGCCGTCGCGCGTGGCGGCGAGCGAGATCGCGTGGATCTGATGGCGCGCGTGCGCGGAGCCGGACATGTGCTCGTGCCGGCTCTCGATCCACTTCAGGGGTCGGCGGAGCGCCAGCGCCGCGATGGGGACGAGGGCGTCCTCCGCGTACCCCGACGCCTTCGTCCCGAAGCCGCCGCCGAGGTCGGGCGCGATCACGCGGATCTTGTGGGGGGGCAGCCCGAGCGTGCCCGCCAGCCCCTGCTGGACGAAGTGGGCGACCTGCGTCGAGTTCCAGGTCGTCAGCGTCCCGTCCCGCCGATCCCACGCCGCGACGACGCCACGGGCCTCGAGCGGCATGCCGACGTAGCGCTGGATGTGGAAGGTTTCGGCGACGGCGACGTCCGCGCGGGCGAACGCTCCGTCGGCGTCGCCGATCGAATGCGTGAAGCCGACCCCGATGTTGGTCCCCCACTCCGGGTGGATGAGCGGGCCCCCGGGCTCGGCGCCGCGGCGCATGTCCACGACGGGCGGCAGCGGCTCCCAGTCGACCGAGATCAGGTCCACCGCATCCTCGGCACGCTCGGGGCTGTCGGCGACGACCATCGCGACGATCTCGCCGACGTACCGCGCCCGCTCCCGGCAGAGCGCCCACTGGGGCGCCTGGCGGATGTCGAACGTGACGACGGCCGCGAGTCCGGGCGGCACCGCGCCGAAGAGCGGCAGGGGCTTCATCCAGCGGTCGAGGTCGGCGAACGTCAACACGCGAACGACGCCGGGCCCCGCCGCGGCCGCCGCCGCGTCGATCTTCGCGATGCGCGCGTGGGCGTGGGGCGAGCGGAGGAACGCGACGTGGAGCATGCCGGGAAGCGTCACGTCATCGACGAAGCGCCCTTCGCCACGAAGGAATCGCGGGTCTTCCCGCCGCTTCACCGCCGCGCCGAAATACTTCGCGCCCATGGCACGTCCAGCCCGCGACTATACACCTGCTTCCCGCGCGTGGGATCGTGCGCTATCCTCGCTGCCACATCCCCGATCCCGCAGGAGGCTTCCGATGGCCAAACGGTCGATCGTCCTGGTCGCTCTCGTCCTGGCCGCGCTCGTCGCGGTCACGTTGCCGGCGCAGTCGCAGGCGCCGATCAAGATCGGCGTCATCGAGCCGCTCTCCGGCCCCGTCGCGGCCTCCGGCAACTACGTCCGCATGGGCGCCGAGATCGCCCGTGACTGGATCAACGCGAAGGGCGGGATCGCTGGCCGGAAGGTCGACCTCCTCATCGAGGACAACAAGTCCGACCCCAAGGAGGCGGCGAGCGCCGCCGAGAAGCTGATCGTCCGCGACAAGGTGCCGGCCATCATGGGCGCCTGGGGCAGCTCGATGACGCTGGCGGCGATGCCGAAGCTCGAGGAGTACGGCGTCCCGATGGTGGTCGAGACCTCCAGCGCGGCGTCGATCACCAAGCGCGGCAATCCGTGGATCTTCCGCATCAGCCCGCCCTCCGAGATGGAGGCGCTCGGGCTCGAGCAGTACGTCGACCGGCTCGGCGTCAAGCGCGTCGACTTCCTCGCGGTCAACACCGACTGGGGCCGCGGCTCGATCACCGCGTTCGGCGACATGCTGAAGAAAAAGGGTGCCGCGGTCGGCGTGGCGGAGTTCATGGACCAGTCCGCGACCGACATGAACGCCCAGATCACCAAGATCAAGGCGACGGGCGGCGACACGCTCTTTCTCACGACGGCCGTCGAGCAGATCACGCTCGTGATGAAGCAGGCGCAGGAGCAGCGGCTCGGGCGCAAGATCGTCACCACCGGCGGCAGCTCGTCGCCGACGCAGCTCATCAAGCAGGCGGGCGCCGCCGCCGAGGGCAGCTATCACATCGTCTTCTTCATGCCGTGGTTCCCGGAGGCGATGCCCGACGGCCGGCTCGCGAAGGCGTTCGTGGACGAGTGGGCCAGGCGCGGCCATCCGTTCGAGGGACTGACCGAGGGATTTCGCGGCCACGACGGGATCGCCACGATCGCCGAGGCGATCCGGCTCGCCGGCAAGGACGAGGCCGCGGCCGTCCGCGACGCCCTCTGGAAAGTGAGCCTCATGGGCGTCAACGGCCCGATCAAGTTCGAGAAGGACGGTCCGGCCGGCAAGGAGAGCGGCCAGAGCAAGCCGAGCATCTTCGTCGTCCAGATCCGCGACGGCAAGGTGGCGCTGCCGGACTTTCTCGCGAAGAAGTAGCGCGCGCGGCGCGGATGGACCAGCTCCTTCAGCATCTGGTGAACGGCCTGGTGCTCGGCGGGACGTACGCCCTGCTGGGCATCGGCCTCACCCTGATCTTCGGGCTCATGAACCTCGTGAACTTCGCCCACGGGGAGTTCTACACGCTGGGGGCGTACGCGGCGTTCGCCGCGCTCGCCTGGGCCGGCGTCGATTTCTTCGTGGCGGTGCTGGCGGCGATCGTCGTCGGGGGCGCCCTGGGCTGGGTCTGCGAGGTCACGCTCCTGCGGCCGCTCCGGAGCGAGTCCATCGACACGACGATGCTGGTGATGATCGGGGTCTGGATCGCGATGCAGAACGCGGAGCTGCTCGTCTGGGGCGGCGTCGCCAAGTCGATTCCCCATCCCTTCCCGACGGCGCCCCTGGTCCTGGGCCCGGTCGCGATCGCGCCGCTCCGGCTCTTCGTCCTCGGACTCTCCGCCGGGCTCATCGCGGTCTCCTGGCTCCTCATCCAGAAAACCAAGCTCGGCCGCGCGATGCGGGCGACGTTCCAGGACCGCGATACCGCCGCGCTCATGGGCGTGGGCATCGGGCGCATCCACGCCGCGACGTTCGCCCTTGGCTCCGGGCTCGCGGCGGCCGCGGGGGCGCTGCTGGCCCGGTGTTCCTGGCCTATCCGTCGATGGGCGATCTGGCGTCGTTGAAGGCGTTCTGCGTCGTCATCCTCGGCGGCCTCGGCAACCTTCCGGGCGCGACGCTCGGCGGACTGCTCCTCGGCATCGCGGAGGAGCTCGGCGCCGGCTACATCTCGTCCGGCTACCGCGACGCCGTCGGCTTCGTCATCATCATTCTCGTGCTCCTCTTCAAGCCCTCCGGCCTCTTCGCGCGTCAAGAACGGATCGCATGACGCGGATCGGGCGCTGGCTCCCGGCGCTCGTCGCGCTCACGCTTCCGCTCTGGCTCAGCACGTATCACCTCCACGTCGCCATCATGGCCGGGATCTTCGGTGTGCTCGCGCTGTCGCTGAACCTGCTGCTCGGCTACACCGGTCAGCTCTCGCTCGGCCACGCGGCGTTCTTCGGGATCGGCGCCTACACCTCGGCCCTGCTGACCCTGAGGCTCGAGTGGTCGTTCTGGCCGGCGCTGGCGGCGGCGATGGCGCTGGCGGGCGCGGCGGGCTGGTTCGTCGGGCGCCTGTCGCTGAAGCTCCGCGGCGCCTATTTCGTCCTGGTCACGATCAGCTTCGCGGGCGTCATTTCCCTGGTCAGCGTCAACTGGATCGAGCTGACGAACGGCCCGCTCGGGCTTCCGGGCGTGCCGGCGCCTCGTCAACTCGCGGATCGGCCGCGCCTTCGTGGCGCTTCGCGAGAACGAGCCGCTGGCCGAGTCGGTCGGCGTCGAGGTGACCCATTACCTGGTCGTCGCCGCGGTGGTCAGCGCCGCGATGGCCGGACTCGGCGGAAGCCTCTATGCCCACTACACGCGGTTCGTCAGTCCCGAGGTCTTCCTGTTC
>DASPZZ010000209.1:0-13432 GCA_035635995.1 Binatia bacterium
CCGCAGCGGGAACCGCGCCGGTCGCTTCTCGAGGAACGCCGTGATGCCTTCGCGGGCGTCCTCGGACCGTCCGGTCCAGAACATCGCCTGCGAGTCCAGGCGGTGCGCTTCCAGCGGATGGTCGGCCCCGAGGAGCTTCCACATCATCTGCCGGGCCAGCGTGACCGAGACCGCCGAGGTGCCCTCGGCGATCTCGCGCGCGAGCCCGCGCGCGGCCGGCAGGAGCGCGTCCGGCGCGACGACACGGCTCACGAGTCCGCCGGCCAGCGCCTCCTCGGCGGAGAAGACGCGCCCGGTGTAGATCCATTCCGCGGCCTGGCTGATCCCGACGAGCCGCGGCAGGAACCAGGTGCTGCAGGCCTCGGGCACGACGCCGCGGCGGGCGAAGACGAAGCCGACGCGCGCCGCCGTGGACGCGATCCGGATGTCCATCGGGAGGGTCAACGTGATGCCGAATCCGACAGCGGGCCCGTTGATCGCCGCGATCACCGGCTTCTTCATATCGAAGATCCGGAGCGTGACGATGCCCCCGCCGTCGCGGTGGTCCGCGGCCCGCCTATAAACGAAGGTGCCGCCGCCGGCGCCGAGGTCGGCGCCCGCACAGAAGGCGCGCCCCGCCCCGGTCACGATGACCACGCGCACGGCGTCGTCGGCGTCGGCGCGGTCCCACGCTTCGCCGAGCTCGCGCAGCATCGTCGCGGTCACCGCGTTGAGCCGGTCCGGGCGGTTCAGGGTTACCGTGCAGACTCCGTCCTCGACGTCGTAGCGGATCTCGCTGAAGGTCGTCACTGCTCGATGTGGAACTCGATCCGACCCTCGGCGGCGGTATCGGGCGACGCTTTGGCCTCGCCCGAGACCAGCCGACCGGCGAGGATACCCTCGGTCTTCGTGAGCGTGTCGCGAACGACTGTGAGGCGATGCGCGAGCAGCTCGCTCACCCGCGCGTCGGGCGCAAGCTCACGCTGGCCGAGCAGGGCGAGCTGCTCTTCCTCCGACTTGGGAAGCGGGGTATCGGGCAGCTCGTCCTTGAACGCGGCCGCGACCGCGGCGCCGAAGTCCGCGAGTCCGCGCTCGCGCTGGAGGCGCTGGATCCTCAGGGTCAGCTCCTGCGCCTTGAGGCTGTCGACGTCGCGCGGCGCCGCGATCGGCGCCAGGGCGAACTTGATCATCGGCGCGCGGCGCAGGAAGTCGGCGACCTGCGTCAAGTGCCGCTCCATCTCGGGAGCCACGTCCGCGCTGCCGGCGGCGAAGGTGACCGGGTCGACTTGCAGCTCGTCCACCGTGTCGCCCTTGCCCTTGAAGAGCTTGCCGATGGAGCGGAAGGGCGCGCTGACGATGTTGACGACCGCGTTCCTCACGGCCGTCCAGATGGCGTCCCCGACACCCGCCCGCACGTGGTTCAGCTCGCCAGAGAGCGGGACGTCGACCTTGATGCCGTTGTCGGTGTCGGTGATGAGCGCGACGATCATGCCGAGCGGCAGGCCGATCTTCTTCTTGACCTCATCCCCCTCGCGCGAGGGCGCGACGGTCAGGTTCCGCACGACGATCTCGTTCTCGGACGTGAGCTGGTTCTTCTCGATCCGGAAGTGGACCTTGACACCGAGCTGACCGGTCTTCAGGAACCACGCGATCAGCGGGTCGGCGTAGGAATTCACGCTCGTCAGGTGGAAGTCGCGCAGCTCGCCGTTGATGTCGGCGTAGACCTCGCCGAACGGCACGATTTCCCCCTTGAGATCGAACGCCGAGTTGCCGCCGATGATCGCCTGAGTCGTGAGCCGCGCACGGCGCCCCGGGGCGGAGCTGAGGCCCTCGATCGTGACCCCGAGGCGCGAGATCGTCTCCGAGAACTCGGGCTCCGTCGTGCGGTCGATGAAGCGCGCGTAGCCGTCTTCGATGACGATCATACCGACCTCGAGCGCGATCGGGAGCCCGCCGTCCTTCTGAGGCTCGGCGGGCGCGGCCGGGCTCGGCTTGGCGCTCGTCTCCGGCTCGCCGGATTTCTTGGGACTGCCCCCGGCTGCGCCGGTCTCCGGCGTGAAGAGCTTGCGGAGCGAGATCACCCCGTCCTTGTCACGCTCGACGCGGACGTCGGGCTTGGTCAGCGTGATCTTCGCCGCTTTCGCGTGCGTCGGCCACGCGAAGTCGATGCCGTCGACCATGAGGCGATCGAAGCGCGCCGCCGGCGTCGTCTCGCCGGGCGCCAGGATCGCGAACTTCTCGATCCAGTTCTTTCCCCGGGAGGTCGCCGTGATCGCGCCGTTGGTGAGCGTCACGCGATTGCGACTCTCGCCGTTGAAGGAGCCGCTGAACCGCGCCCGGACCGGCAAGTAGGCCTGGTACGGCTCGACCGTTCCGTCGCGGAGCGAGATGTCGATCGCCATGTCGAAGGGCAGCGGCGTGACGGCGCCCTTCAGCTCGAGCCGCCCGGCCTTCGGAAGCTTCAGCGACACGGCGAAGGGCGCCGGACCGGCGGCGGGCCAGCTCACGTCCTTGACGTCCGCCGACAGGTCGGTGACCACGAGCGTCGTGAGCGGCTTGACGGCCTCGTCCCGGAAGATGAACCCGCCCTTGCGGAGCGCGACCTGCTCGACCTTCAGCTTCAATTCGGGTGGCGGGGAACCGGACGGACCAGGAGGGCTTGCGGGCGTCGCCGGACTCGCCGCCGGCGCGGCACCCTGCGCATCTTGCGGCGCACCGAGCGCCACGAGATCGATTCTTTCCTGTGCGTCCCTGACGGCGCGGAGCGCCAGCCCCTCGACCTCGACGGCGCCGATCGTGACGGAGCGCGCGACGAGATCGGCGTCCTTGATCTTGACGTCTACTCGCGGAATTTTCAGGAAGGCCTCAGTGCGGCCGGCCTGCACGACCTCGAGCCCGGCCACCGCCACGTCGCCGCGGACGCTGCCGCGCTTCAGCCCGCCGGGCTCGAGCTCGACGGCCAACTGCAGCGCGAGGCTCACGCGGCCGGCATGGGGCGCGGCGGGGACGGTCGGGGGCAGGTAGGGTCGGACCGGGGCCAGGTCGAAGCCGTCGACGGCGACGCGCGCCGAGACTGCCAGGGGCGTGAGCACAATCGAGTCGCTCGTCAGGGAGATCGGCGTCCCGTTCAGCTTGAGCTTCATCTCGAGACGACCCGGCCGCGCGCCCGGGCCGATGGTCAGGCCGCTTGCGTCGAGGGTCATGTCGTCGATTTGCCACGCGCTCTCCGGCGAGGTCGTCAGGTCCCGCGCGACAGCCGTCAGGCGACGCACGGATACCCGGTCGAGCGTGACCGTCCACTTCGAGGGAGGAGCGGACGGCTTCGAGGCTGGCGAGGGAGCATCGCCCCCGCCGAGCGCGTCCAGGAGATCGGAGAAGTCGAACTCCACCGGGCCGCGACGCAGGATGCTGAGCGCCGGCGCCACGAGCGTGAGCTGCGTCACCCGCACGTCGCGGCGGAGGAGCGGCAGGTAGTCGAGCCGAACGTCCAGCCGCGCGAACTCGTAGGCCCTCTCGTTCCCGCCGCGCTTGGCGAGCTTCAAGCCCTTCAGCGCGAGGTGGCCCGTGAAGAGGTTCAGGTCCACGTCGTCGATGGTGATGGTGCGACCCGTGAGCTTGGGGACCTGGCTCACGAGGACGTGGCGGACGACCTCCGGCAGGACCGCGAGGACCAGCGCGCCGACCACCACCAGCGCCGCGAGGCCCACGACCAGAATCTTGCGGGCGCGGCCGCTCACACGGAACATCAGACCTCCACGAGCATCAGCTCGAGCGTTCGTACCCGGCGCTCGTCATGCAGTTGCTGAAGGCATTAGCCTGCCGCGACTCCTGGACCGCAATACGACCAACGTCGAGGAGGCCCCCGAGGATCAGATCCGGCCCGGGGCCGATCTCGAATGCCTTGCGGGCGCATTCCACCTCGACCAGCGACACCTCCTGGAACATGGCCCCGGGCTTCTGCCACTCGGTTCCACGCAGGTCGAGGGTGCAACCCGTGAGCAGCACGGCCGCTACCAGCGCGATCTGGGCTCGCATGGGGTCTCCTCTCATCGGAGCCTAGAGGATACCAGGAACCTTTCGGGCGGGCTGACCCCGGCGGATCGGGCAATTCGCCATCTCTCCTCGACATCGGTTCGACAAAACTGCGTATTTCCGGGACTTCTCGGGTGGCACGCCTCCTGCTTTTTGCAAACGGCCGAGGAGGACGGACCATGGAACTGGAAAACCTGATCGCGTACGCCGTGGTGCTCGGGCTTCCGCTCTGGCTGGTTGCCGAGGAGCTCCTCTACCGGTTCGCCGCGGGCCGCAAGGCCCAGGCGACGGTGAAGGTCGAGATGCCGACGGCGACGGTCAAACGGGCCGACCTGGAACGGCGCGCCCCCGAGGGCGCGTCCGTCCACGCTTCGTTCGTCTAGCCCGCCGCGTCTCGTCCTCTCGCGCTGCTCCGCCGCCCGTTGTATTGTGTGCGCACTTGTATTGTGTGCGCACTCAGGAAGGGAGCGCACGCCATTGGGCGAGATGATCACCCTCACCGCTGAAGACGGCGACACACTGGGCGTCAACTCTCACATCAAGCGCGTCGCCGACGGCTTCGCCGCCGACGGATACCTTGGCCCTGCAAGCTGCACCTGGGGTAGGAGGAGAAACCAATGCTCGGCGAGTTCAAGACGTTCATCATGCGCGGCAATGTCGTCGACCTTGCCGTCGGCGTGATCATCGGCGCGAGCTTCGGCGCCATCGTCACCTCGCTCGTCAACGATGTCCTGATGCCGCCGATCGGGCGCCTGCTCGGCGGCGTGGACTTCAAGGACTTCTTCGTCAGCTTGTCGGGACAGGCCTACCCGACGCTCGCCGCCGCGAAGGCCGCGGGGGCCCCGACGCTCAACTACGGGGTGTTCCTGAACGCCCTGATCAACTTCCTCATCGTGTCGTCCGCCGTCTTCCTGCTGGTCCAGCAGGTCAACCGCCTGTTCCCGAAGC
This sequence comes from Binatia bacterium, assembly GCA_035635995.1. GTDB lineage: Bacteria > Methylomirabilota > Methylomirabilia > Rokubacteriales > CSP1-6 > AR31. Next base: position 4,960 of record DASPZZ010000209.1, read on the forward strand.
CGGCCGCGCCCGCCCCGGCGCCGACCAAGGAGTGCTCGTGGTGCGCGTCGGCGATTCCGGTCGCGGCCAAGCGGTGCCCGCGCTGCACGTCGAACCTGGCGGGGGTCTGAGAGGAGGCAGCGGAACGAGACCGAGGACCATTCCGCCGGCCGCCTTCGAGCTAACGCGGCGCTGATGCCGTACCCCCACGGCCTGCGGGCGCTGAACCACAGCGACTTCCGCCGCTTCTACTTCTCGCAGCTCGCGGCGCAGATCGGGAGCTGGATGCAGAACGTGGCGCAGGCCTGGCTCGTCCTTCAGCTCACGAACTCGCCCTTCAAGCTCGGGCTCCTCGCGACGCTCCAGTTCTCGCCGGTGCTGCTCTTCGCCATCGTCAGCGGCGCCGTCGCCGACCGCCTGCCCAAGCGCCCGCTGCTCGTCGCCACCCAGATGACGCTCGCGTGCCAGGGGCTGCTGCTCGCCCTGCTGGTGGCGACGGGTCACGTGGAGTACTGGCACGTGGCGGTGCTGGGCCTCGCCCTGGGTTTCGCCAACGTCGTCGACCAGCCGGCGCGCCAGTCGTTCGTGATGGAGCTGGTCGGCCGGGCCGACGTGTCGAGCGCCGTCGCGCTCAACTCCGCCGGGTTCAACCTCGCGCGGATCGTCGGGCCGGCCATCGCCGGGGTCGTGATCGGGCGGCTCGGCGTGGCGCCGACGTTCTTCGTCAACAGCCTCGGCTTCGTCGGCGTCATCGTCATCCTCCTGAGGATGAAGGCGAGGGGTTCGCCGCCCGCCACCGCTCGGGCGTCGATCTTCGAGGAGATCGCGGAGGGCGTGCGGTACGCCGCGGGCACGCCGCGACTCCGGCTCGCCATCGGCCTCGTCTTCGTGGTGAGCCTCTGCGTCTTCAACTTCAGCGTGTACGTGCCGCTCCTGGCCAAGAACGTGCTGGGGCTGGGCGCGGAGGGATTCGGGTTCCTCATGGCGTCGCTCGGCGTCGGCGCCGTCGGTGGAGCCCTCACGGTCGGCGCGCGCGCCGCGCGCTATCCGTCCGTTCGCTCGATGCTCGCGTCGGCGACGCTGGCGCTGAGCATGCTCCTGGCGCTCGGCGTCACCGGCCGCATCGAGCTGGCCGTGCCCCTGCTGTTCTTCACCGGCTACTGGGGGATCATGCTGATGGCCAGCTGCAACACGTCGATCCAGCTCCAGGCGCCGGACGGGCTGCGCGGGCGCGTGATGAGCATCTACACGTGGGTCTCGGGCGGCGTCTTCCCGATCGGCGCGTTCATCGTCGGCACGATCTCGCAGTGGTGGGGCGTCTCGGTGGCCTTCCTCTGGAACGGCACGCTCGGCCTCGCCGCCGTGGGCGCGCTCGCGCTGTGGTGGCGGTTCCGACGCGATTGAGAGCCGCCGCTACTTCTTCGGGTAGCCCTTGGTCGAGAGCGCCTCGGTGATCTCGGTGAGAATGACGGGATCGTCGATCGTCGCGGGCGCGCTGTACTCCTGGCCGTCGGCGATCTTCTTCATCGTCCCGCGCAGGATCTTGCCCGACCGCGTCTTGGGCAGCCGCTTGACGACGAGCGCGGTCTTGAACGCGGCGACCGGACCGATCTGCGCGCGCACTTTCTCGACCAGCTCCCGGACGATCTCGGCCTCGCCGCGCGCGACCCCCGCCTTGGTGACGACGAAGCCGACGGGGACCTCGCCCTTGATCTCGTCCGCGACACCGACGACGGCGCACTCGGCCACGTCGGGATGGGCGGCCAGCACCTCTTCCATCGCGCCGGTGGAGAGGCGGTGCCCCGCGACGTTGATGATGTCGTCCACCCGGCTCATGATGTAGACGTACCCGTCCTCGTCTCGGTATCCCGCGTCGCCCGTCAGGTAGTGGCCGGGATGCTTCGCGAGGTAGGACTTCTCGTACCCGGCGTCGTTGTTCCAGAGCGTCGGCAGACATCCCGGCGGCAGGGGCAGCCGGATGGCGACCGAGCCGATCTGGCCGGCGGGCATCTCCTGGTTGTCGTCGCCGAGCACGTGGACGTCGTACCCCGCCACCGGCTTCGTCGGAGACCCGGGCTTCACCGGTAGCATGCCCAGGCCGACGCAGTTGGCGGCGATCGGCCACGCCGTCTCCGTCTGCCACCAGTGGTCGACGACGGGCACGCGGAGCCGGTCCTCCGCCCAGTGGAGCGTGTCCGGATCGCAGCGCTCGCCCGCGAGGAAGAGCGTGCGGAACCGGGCGAGGTCGTATTTCGCGATGTGCGTCCCCTGCGGGTCTTCCTTCTTGATCGCGCGGAACGCCGTCGGCGCCGTGAAGAGCGCGTTCACGCCGTGCTCGGCGATGACGCGCCAGAACGCGCCGGGATCTGGCGTGCCCACCGGCTTGCCCTCGTAGAGGATGGTGGTGCAGCCCTTGAGCAGCGGCGCGTAGACGATGTACGAGTGGCCGACCACCCAGCCGATGTCCGAGGCGGCCCAGTAGACCTCGCCCGCGCCCATACCGTACACCGCGCTCATCGACCACTTGAGCGCGACGGCGTGGCCCCCGTTGTCGTGCACGACGCCCTTGGGAATGCCCGTGGTGCCCGAGGTGTAGAGGATGTAGAGCGGGTCGGTCGCGGCGACGGGCACGCACTCCGCGGGCGTCGCGGCGGCGAGTTCCTCGTTCCAATCCCGATCGCGACCGCGCACCATCGGCGCCGTCTCTTCCCGCCGCTGTAGGATCACGCAGCGGGGAACCTTGTGCTGCGCCAGCTCGATGGCGCCGTCGAGCAGCGGCTTGTAGGGGATGACGCGGTTGACCTCGATGCCGCAGGAGGCCGAGAGAATCAGCCTGGGCTTGGCGTCGTCGATGCGCTTGGCCAGCTCGTTGGAGGCGAAGCCGCCGAAGACCACCGAATGGATCGCGCCGAGCCGCGCGCACGCGAGCATCGCGATCACGGCCTCGGGCACCATCGGCATGTAGACGATCACGCGGTCGCCCTTGTCGACCCCCTGACGCCGGAGCATGCCGGCGCAGAGCGCCACCGCGTCTCGCAGCTCGCGGTAGGTGTACGTCCTGACCGTGCCGGTGACGGGGCTGTCGTAGACGAGCGCCCGCTGCTTGCCGCGGCCGCGGTCCACGTGCAGGTCGAGCGCGTTGTAGCAGGTGTTGAGCTCGCCTCCCACGAACCAGCGGTAGAAGGGCTTGCGCGAGTCGTCGAAGACTCGGTCCCAGCGCTTGTGCCAGTGAATGTCCTCGGCGACCCCCGCCCAGAACCCCTCCGGGTCCCTCATCGATCGCGCGTACGTCTCGTCGTAGACGCTCTTCGCCATGTGAGCCCTCCCTGGGCGCCGCGCTGGACGGCGCCGGAACGTTATCACGGCCCGAGCGGGCGCCGCCAAACGCTGATCCGACCCGCCCAATACCCTCTCTTGACAATCTCGATCGAGAATGGGTATTTTGCCCTGGGAAACCGGCGATGCCCACGAGCCTCGAGCAGTCCACTTCCCGCTGCCCCGTGTGCCGGGCGAAGGTTGTCGTCAAGCTCCAGGACGAGGTCGTCATCCACAACGCGATCCTGAAGGTCGACCCGCCCACCGGCCGGGTGACGGCCAAGTGCGCGCGATGTAAAGCGTGGGTCGAGGTCCCCCTACGGTACGTCGGGTGATGTGACTCCGTCACAAGGCAACGTCGAATCAAGACACAAGCCGGGAGGACGGGCCGAGAAATGCCCGGTCTCCCGGCTTTACGCTTCTGGAGGCACCCATGAGCGAAGCCGTGAAAGAGACGAAAGCGCAGCGCGTGGAGAGGCTCAAGCGCGAGCTCAATCCCTGGGAGGCGTATGCCGACATCCAGCGCTTCGCGCGGGAAGGGTGGGACGCGGTCCCGCCCGAGTGGCTCGGCACGTACTTCCGCTGGTGGGGCATCTACACGCAGGGCGACGGCGTCGGCGCGGTCGGCGGCAAGGGCGGCGAGGGCAAGGCCGTTCGCCACTTCATGGTGCGTATCCGGATCCCGAACGGCGCCCTCGAGTCCCATCAGCTCAGGACGATCGCCGACCTCGCCGAGCGGCACGGTCATGGGATCGCCGACATCACGGTCCGCCAGAATATCCAGCTGCACTGGGTCACGCTCGAGGGCCTGCCCGAGGTCTTCGACGCGCTCTGGCTCCAGGGCGTGACGACCATGGGTGCCTGCGGCGACGTCACGCGCAACGTCACCGGCTGCCCGCTGGCCGGCGTGGACGGAGACGAGCTGGTGGACGCCTCGCCGCTCGTCCTCGAGGCGACCCGCATGCTCAACGGCAACCCCGCCTTCTACAACCTGCCGCGGAAGTTCAAGGTCTCGATCGCCGGATGCCGCTCCTGGTGCGCGTATCCAGAGATCAACGACATCGGCCTCACCGCGGTCCGCCACCCGGAGACCGGCGCGATCGGCTTCGCGGTCCGCGTCGGTGGCGGGCTCTCGACCGACCCGCACCTCGGCGTGCGGATCGACGCTTTCGTTCCCTGGGGCCGGGCGCTGTCCGTGGTCCGCGCGATCGCCGAGATCTTCCGCGACTCCGACGTGCTGCGACAGAATCGCGAAAAGGCGCGGCTCAAGTTTCTCTTCCTCCAGCACGGGTGGACCGCCGAGCGGTTCCGGGCGGCGATCGAGGAACGCCTGGGCTCGCCGCTCGAGCCGGGTGTGCCCGATGACCCGCCGGATGACGTGTACCGCGACCACGTCGGGATCCACGCCCAGAAGCAGCCGGGCCTCGCCTCCGCGGGAGTCGCCGTGTTGCGGGGGCGCCTCACCGCCGACCAGATGCGGGCCGCCGCCGAGCTGGCCGAGCGCTACGGCACGGGCGCTCTCCGGACGACCCACATGCAGAACCTCCTGATCCCGAACGTCCGCCGCGAGCGCGTCCACGCCCTCGCCCGCGAGCTCGAGACCGCCGGCTTCGCGCTCGGCGCCTCGCCGTTCCGGCGTGGGACCGTCGCGTGCACGGGCTCCGAGTTCTGCAAGCTGGCGCTCACCGAGACGAAGGGCTTCGCGCACCGGCTCGTGGAGACGCTCGAGCAGCGGCTGCCGGGGTTCGACCAGCACCTGAGGATCAACATCACGGGCTGCCCGAATAGCTGCGGCCAGCACTGGATCGCCGATCTGGGCATCGAGGGCAAGAAGGTCAAGGTCGGCGGGGCGCTCGTCGACGCCTACTACTTCTGCGTCGGCGGCGCCGTCGGCCGGCATCAGGCCGTGGCGCGACCCATCGGCCTGCGCCTGCCCGCGACCGACGTCGCTCCGGCGATCGAGCGCCTGCTGCGCGTCTTCCTGGCCGACCGCCGGCCCGACGAGAACTTCCGCCAGTTCGCCGCGCGCCACACGGACGCCGAGCTGCGCGCGCTGCTCGCGGGCGAGCTCGTCGAGGCCGTCGCGCGCGACGTCGCCGCCGAGCGTCCGCCGCATGGGGTCGATGGCTGAGATGGGGTACTTTCCCGTGCTCCTCGAGCTCGCAGACCGCCGGTGCGTCATGGTCGGCGGCGGCATGGTTGCCGAGCGACGGGTCGACGGGTTGCTCGCGGCCGGCGCGCGGGTGAGGGTGATCAGCCCGCGGACGACGCGGACGCTGGCCGCGCTGGCCGCCGAGGGACGCATCGAGCTGGAGTCGCGCGGCTATCGCGAGGGCGACCTCGCGGGCGCCGATCTCGCGTTCGTCGCGACCGACGCGGGCGAGGTCAACGCGGCCGTGGCGCGCGAGGCGCGGGAGCGCGGCCTCTGGGTCAACGCGGCCGACGACCCGACACACTGTACCTTCATCCTCCCGGCGCTCGTGCGCCGTGGCGATCTCACCGTGGCCGTCTCGACGGGCGGCTCGAGCCCGGCCCTCGCGCGCGCCATCCGCGAGGAGCTCGAGGCCTATCTCACTGCCGAGTACGCGACGCTGGCCGCGATCGCGGCCGAGGCCAGGCGCGAGCTCCGCGCGGCGGGGCGACTGGTCACGGCGGACGCCTGGCGCCGCGCGCTCGGCCCGGAGGTGCGCCGGCTCATCGTCGAGCGCGGGCGCGACGACGCCAAGCACCGCCTCCTAGAGCTACTTGGAGTCGAAGCATGCGCCCGGTAATCCGAGCCGCAGGCCGTCGCGGGGCTGGGGCCGTCGCCCTCGTCGGCGCGGGCCCCGGGGATCCCGGGCTCATGACGGTGCGCGGCCTCGAGCTGCTGCGGCGGGCCCAGGTCGTCGTCTACGATCGGCTGGTCGACCCCCGCCTCCTGGACGCGGCACCGCGCGCGCGGCGCATCTTCGCGGGCAAGGCGTCCGACCATCACACGCTGCCGCAGGAGCAGATCAACGCGCTCCTGATCATGCACGCGCGGCGTGGCCGCCGTGTCGTGCGGCTCAAAGGCGGCGACCCGTTCGTCTTCGGACGGGGCGGCGAGGAGGCCGACGCGTTGGCGCGCGCCGGGATTCCGTTCGAGGTCGTCCCCGGCGTCAGCTCGGCCGTGGCCGTCCCGGCGTACGCGGGAATCCCGCTCACTCACCGCGGCGTTGCCTCCTCGTTCGCGGTCGTGACCGGCCACGAAGAGGCTGGCAAGCACGAGTCGAGTGTCGACTGGTCGCGGCTGGCGCGGGCCGTCGACACGCTCGTGGTCTTGATGGGCGTGAAGAGCCTGCCCCGGATCGCGCGCGAGCTCATCGAGCACGGGCGCCCGGCGGCGACGCCCGTCGCCCTCGTGCGCTGGGGGACGACGAGCGTCCAGGAGACGATCACCGGCACCCTCGGCGACATCGCGGCGCTGGCGGCGCGCGCGCGGCTCGAGCCGCCCGTCGTGGTCGTGATCGGAGAGGTCGTCGCGCTGCGCGACCGGCTCCAGTGGTTCGACGACAACCACGTCCCCTTGGAGGTGGCCCAGTGAGCATCCGACTCTCGACGCCGATCGGCATCCTCGACGAGCACCCGGAGTGGTCGGCCAGGCTCATCGCCGAGCTCCAGCACCGCCGGCTGCCGTTCGAGAAGATCGACCACTCGAATCACGGCTTCGACCCGCGGGACCGGGTCCCGCGGTACTCGGTCATCGTCAACCGCACGAGCCCGTCGTCGCACCGGCGCGGGCACGGCAGCGTCCTGTTCTACGCCGAGGCGCTCCTGGCTCATTGGGAGGCGCTCGGCGTGCCCGTGATCAATTCCCTCCGGTCGTACCGCTTCGAGAAGTCCAAGGCACTCCAGCTCGGCCTCTTCGAGCGCCTGGAGGTCCCGTATCCCCGGACGATCGTGGTGAACCATCGCGATCAGCTGCTCAAGGCCAGCGGAGACCTTCGCTTCCCGCTCCTCGTCAAGCCGAACGTGGGCGGCTCCGGCGCGCTCATCGAGCGCTTCGACTCGCGCGCCGACCTGGAGGCGCGGGTGCCCGCGCTCGACTTCGGGCCGGACGGAACGGCCCTGGTCCAGGAGTACGTCGAGTCGGAGGATGGCGCGATCGTGCGCGTCGAGGTGATGGACGACCGATACCTCTACGCGATCCGGATCGTTCGCCCCGCGTCCGACTTCAATCTCTGCCCGGCCGACATCTGCCGGGTGTCCGCGGCGCCCCCGAGCGCCGACCTCGGCGCCTGTCCCGTCGAGGCGAAGCCCGGGCTCAGCGTCACACGCTACGACGCCCCGCCGGCGGTCGTCGACCAGGCGCGCGCCCTCGCACGCGCGGCGTCGATCGACGTCGGAGGGATCGAGTATCTCGTCGGCCGCGCCGACGGTCGCGTCTACTTCTACGACGTCAACGCCACGTCCAACTTCGTCGCCAACGCGCCCGCGGTGCTGGGCTTCGACCCCATTCCACGGTTCGCGGACTACATCGTCCGCGTGGCGACCGGCACAGGAGGAGCCTGATGAGCCTGAGACTCGGAGATACCGCGCCCGATTTCACCGCCGTCACGACCGAGGGCCCGATCAGCTTTCACGAGTGGGTCGGCAACGGCTGGGCCATTCTCTTCTCGCATCCGCGTGACTTCACGCCGGTCTGCACGACCGAGCTCGGATACGTGGCCCGGCTCAAGCCGGAGTTCGACAAGCGCGGCGTGAAGGCGATCGGCCTCTCGATCGATCCGGTCGACTCGCACCAGGGCTGGGCGGCCGACATCAAGGAAACGCAGGGGCACGCGCCCAACTTCCCGATCGTCGCCGACCCCGATCGCAAGGTGGCCGGGCTCTACGGGATGATCCATCCGGCGCACGACGAGGTCTACACGGTACGGACGGTCTTCGTGATCGACCCGAAGAAGAAGATCCGGCTGATGATCACCTACCCGCAGACCACGGGTCGCAACTTCGACGAGATCCTGCGCGTCATCGACTCGCTCCAGCTCACGGACGCCCACCGGGTGGCGACGCCCGTCAACTGGAAGCAGGGCGAGGACGTCATCATCGTCCCCGCCGTCAGCGACGAGGAAGCGCGCGGGAAGTTCCCGAAGGGCTGGCGCGCGCTCAAGCCCTACCTGCGTCTGACCCCGCAACCTCGTTAGTCTCCTGGGAGGGGGCC
>DASPZZ010000210.1:0-38811 GCA_035635995.1 Binatia bacterium
ATCGTCGTCGTGTGCGCGATCGGCTCGTACGCCGTGCACAACAGCATGATCGACATCTGGTACATGCTGATCTTCGGCGTCGTCGGCTACGTCTTCAAGAAGCTCGACTATCCGCTCGCCCCGCTGGTCCTGGCCCTGGTCCTCGGCGATCTCGCCGAAAACGCGCTCCGCCAGAGCCTGATCATGTCGCAGGGCTCGCTCGCGATCTTCGTGACTCGCCCGATCGCCGGCGCGATCACGGCGGTCGCGATCTTCTTCTTCGTGCTGCCGGTCCTCACGCCGTGGTGGCGCCGCCTGCGCGGCGCACCGGGACCAGGGCCGGCCGCCTCGCCGACGCGACCCTGATGGCGATCTTCACCGACCCGGAATTCTGGATCCGCCTGTTCGGCATCGGCGCGCTCAATCTCCTCCTGTCCGGCGACAATGCCCTGGTCATCGCCCTCGCGGTGCGCGCCCTGCCCAAGCGAAAGCGTCTGCTGGGTCAGATCTGGGGCGCGGTGGGGGCGGTCGTGCTGCGATTGATCTTCGTCGCGGTCATCAGCTTGCTCCTCAAGATTTCGTTTCTCCAGCTCGTCGGCGGGCTGCTCCTCGTCTGGATCGCCGTCAGGCTCGTCCGGCCGGAGACGGGCGGCGGGAGTGACATTCGGCACGGAACCTCCCTTTGGGAAGCCGTCTGGCTCATCATCGTGGCGGACATCACGATGAGCCTCGACAACGTGCTCGCGATCGCCGCCACGGCGCATGGCGATCTCGTGCTCGTCATGTTCGGGATCGGGCTCTCGCTGCCGATCGTCGTCTGGGGCGCCGGCATCCTCGCGCATCTCATGAATCGCTACGCGTGGATCGTCTGGCTCGGCGGGGGCATACTTGGCTATGTCGCGGGCGAGATGATGCTGGACGACCCGGCCGTTACCCGATGGCTCGGCGACTACGCCGCGCCACTCCACTATCCGGTGCCGATCGCCATCGGGGGCGTGCTCACGGGGCTCGGCTGGTGGTTGGGTCGGCGCCGCCGTCACGTCCACGTCCCAGAAAACCTCTGAGGTCGCGATGAGCGTGCCCGGACGCCGGAAAGCGGCAGGGGAGCCGGCGGACCCCGCCATCGAGCTTGGGCCGATCAAGTCGACGCGGATTTACGAGGAGATCGTCCGCCAGGTCAAGCAGCTGATCGCGGAAGGTCGCCTCAAGAGCGGCGATCGGCTGCCGCCCGAGCGGGATCTCGCCGAGAAGTTCGTCGTCAGCCGGACCTCCGTGCGCGAAGCGCTGCGGGCGCTCGAAAGCCTGGGGCTCATCGAGATCCGGCCGGGCGAGGGCACGTTCGTGCGCCAGGTGTCGATCGACGCGCTGGTCGCCCCCTTGGCCCTCGTGATGACCTCGCAGCGTGAGGCGATCGGGGAGCTCTTCGAGGCCCGGCGGGTGCTCGAGCCGGCCATCGCGGCGCTCGCGGCGAGCCGCGCGACGCCGGAAGAGGTCCAGGAGATGGAACGGATCCTCGAAGACCAGGCGCGGGAGGTCGCCGCCGGGAGGACCGGCCTCGCTCAGGATGCCGCCTTTCACACCGCCATCGGCATCGCCGCCCACAATCGCGCGATCACTCGGATCGCGCACGCGATCATGGACCTGCTGACCCAGAGCCGGGAGGAATCCCTCAACACGCCGGGCCGGCCCACGCGCTCGCACCAGGACCATCGCCGGATCCTGCAGGCCATCGCGAGACGCAATGCGAGCGCGGCGCGCCAGGCCATGCTCGACCACCTCGTCGCGGTGGACGCCCTCGTGCTCGGCACCGCGCCCGAGCGCCCGGAGGGCGGCCGGCGCTCGGGCGCTTGACCAATCCGGGGCGAGTCCGTATACTCCGCACCGTGCTCGAGACGACGCCGCGGGTACCGCTGCTGGGTCTGATTCTGCTGGGGCTGCTGCCCCTGCCCGGAGCATCCGCGACGTAGCGACATCGGATGCCACGGGCGGGGACGAAGCCCGTGGCGATGCAGACCTCGAAGGCCACGGGTTGGAAGACCCGTGGCCTTTCGCGTTTGTAGAGGTCGGGCTTCCGGAAACGCCGGGGAGGGGAAATGAGTGCGGGCGCGGTGGTGGTGACGAGCGGTAGAATAATTGACACCGATGCTCGGCATCCACTACTATCATAAGGCTTTTTTGGTCATCGAGGAGGGAGACCGGCGCCCATGACGAAATACGTCTACTTCTTCGGTGGTGGTCACGCCGAGGGCTCCTCCCTCATGCGGAATCTGCTCGGCGGCAAGGGGTGCGAGCTGGCGGAGATGACCAACCTCGGAATTCCGGTCCCGCCCGGATTCACGGTCACGACGCAGGCCTGGGCTCACTACAACCGGTCCGGGCACGAGTGGCCCGAGGAGCTGTGGGACCAGGCGCTCGAGAACCTCGAGAGACTCGAGGGCGCCGCGGATGCGGGCTTCGGCGATCCCAAACGCCCTCTCCTGGTTTCCGTCCGATCGGGCGCCCGCGTGTCGATGCCGGGGATGATGGAGACGATCCTCAATCTCGGCTTGAACGACGCGACGGTCGAGGGGCTGGCGGCCCGCACGCGCAACGAGCGGTTCGCGTGGGACTGCTATCGGCGCTTCGTCATGATGTTCGCGAACGTCGTCCTCGGAGTGCGGCGGGAGGTCTTCGACGCCGAGCTCGACGCGGCGAAGACGCGCCTCGGTGTCAAGACCGATCCCGAGGTCCCCGCGGCCGAGCTGCGAAAGCTCACCGATGCCTTCAAGAACATCGTCAGCGAGCGGACGGGGCGCGCCTTCCCGGAGGACGTGCGGGAGCAGCTGCGGCTGGCCATCAACGCCGTCTTCGATTCCTGGTTCGCGAAGAAGGCCGCGGAGTACCGCCGCATCCACAACGTTCCCGAGGAATGGGGCACCGCGGTGACCGTGATGGCCATGGTGTTCGGGAACCTCGGCGAGACCTCCGGGACGGGCGTCGGCTTCACCCGCGATCCGCGGACCGGTGAGCCGCGATTCTACGCCGAGTTCCTGCCCAACGCCCAGGGGGAGGACGTCGTCGCCGGAATCCGAACGCCGCTGCCGATCGAGGCCTTGCGCCAGCGGATGCCGACGATCTACGACGAGGTCCTCGAGATCGCCGGGCGCCTGGAGCGGCATTACAAGGACATGCAGGACATCGAGTTCACCGTGCAAGACGGCACCCTCTACCTCCTGCAGACGCGCTCCGGTAAGCGCTCCGCGCGCGCCGCCGTGAAGGTGGCCCGCGATCTCGTGAACGAGCACGTGATCGACCAGCACACCGCCTTGCTCCGCGTCCGGCCGCAGGAGGTGAACGAGGCCATCCGGCCCGTCTTCGACGACCGGGACAAGGCCGCGGCGATCAACAAGGGGCGGCTGCTGGCCCGGGGCCTGCCCGCCGCGCCGGGCGCGGCGGTCGGCAAGGCGGTCTTCGACGCGGATCGCGCGGTGGAGTGGGCGCACGCGAACGAGAAGGTCATCCTCGTTCGCGCCGAGACCTCGCCCGAGGACGTGGCGGGCATGTACGCCGCCGAGGGCATCGTCACCTCGCGAGGCGGCCGGACGTCGCACGCGGCGGTGGTCGCCGTCGGGATGGGCAAGGCCTGTGTGGTCGGCGCCGGGGAGATCGTCGTGGACGAGCATCGCCGCGTGTTCGAGGTCGGCGGTCGCATCGTCCGCGAGGGCGACTGGATCTCCGTCGACGGCGGAAGCGGCGAGGTCCTTCTCGACACCGTGAAGACCGTCGAAGGGGAGCTGGGCGACGAGGTCCAAGAGCTCCTGTCCTGGGCCGATCGCTATCGCAAGGAGGGTCTCGGCGTGCGGGCCAACGCCGATACGCCCGCCGACGCCCAGCGCGCGCGCGAGTTCGGGGCCGAGGGCATCGGGCTCGTGCGCACCGAGCACATGTTCTTCGCGCCCGAGCGAATTCCGATCGTCCGCGAAATGATCATGGCGGGTGACCAGGCGACGCGCCGCGTCGCGCTCGAGAAGCTCCGACCGTTCCAGCGGGACGACTTCATGGGCATTTTCCGGGCGATGAACGGTCTCCCGGTGACGATCCGCCTGCTCGATCCGCCCCTCCACGAGTTCCTGCCCAACCACAAGGAGTACAAGGAGCTCATCGAGACGCGGAGCCGCCTGGAGGCGCTCGGCATCAATCCCGAAGAGCAGGCGCGCCTCGAGACGCTCATCGCCAACGTCGAGGAGCTGCGAGAGGCCAACCCCATGCTCGGCCACCGCGGCTGCCGTCTCGGGATCACGCATCCGGAGATCTACGGCATGCAGGTGCGCGCCATCATGGAGGCCGCGTGCACGGTCGCCGAGCAAGGCGTCCACGCCGAGCCCGAGATCATGATCCCGCTCACCGGGACCGTCGGCGAGATGAAGGAGACCTTCGAGCAGACCAAGCGGGTCGCCGACGGCGTCATCGCGGAGACGGGCGTCGCCGTGCCGTACCTGATCGGGACGATGATCGAGGTGCCCCGGGCGGCGCTGATCGCGGCCCAGATCGCCGAGTACGCCGAGTTCTTCTCGTTCGGGACCAACGACCTCACCCAGCTGACCTACGGCTACAGTCGGGACGACGTCGCGAAGTTTCTGCCGAAGTACCTGGACATGGGCCTGGTGCCGCACGATCCGTTCTCGGTCCTGGATCAGGAGGGCATGGGCGAGCTGATCAAGATCGGTATCGAGCGGGGGCGGAGCCGCCGGCCGAACATGAAGATCGGGATCTGCGGCGAGCACGGCGGCGAGGCCTCGTCCGTCGAGTTCTGTCACCGCGTGAAGATGAGCTACGTGTCGTGCTCGCCTTATCTGATTCCCGGCGCCCGGCTCGCGGCCGCGCAGGCGCGGATCAAGGAGCGCCAGGTGGGCGGCGGCGGAGACTACCGTGTCTAGCTTCGACGGGGTCTTCATCCCGGTCACGACGCCGTTCTCGGGCGACGACGTGGCGCCGGCCCGCCTCGCCGCGAACCTCCAGAAGTGGAACGGAGCGCCGCTGGCCGGCTACGTCGTCCTCGGCTCCACCGGCGAGTTCCCGATGCTGAACGAGGCCGAGCGCGACCGAATCCTGGTCTCGGCGCGCGAGGCGATCCCGCGCGACAAGCTCTTCCTGGCCGGAACCGGGACCGATTCGACGCTGAACACGATCCGCCAGACCCGGCGGGCCGCCGAGATCGGCGCCGACGCCGCGATCGTGATCACGCCGCACTACTTCACCCGGGCCTTCGGGCAGGCGGCGGCGCAGGTCCGTCACTACGTCGCGGTCGCCGAGGCGTCGCCCATCCCGATCCTGCTCTACAACTTCCCCCTCAACACCGGGATCAACCTCGAGCCCGACACGGTCGCGAGGATCGCCAGCCACCCCAACGTCTGCGGGATCAAGGATTCGTCCGGAAACATCCCGCAGGCGGCCCAGATCATCGACCAGACGCCCAAGACCTTCCACGTGCTGGTCGGCGCCGCGTCCGCGCTGCTGCCCTCGCTGGCGATCGGCGCGGCCGGCGGCATCCTCGCCCTCGGCCTGATCGCGGCCCGCGAGTTCTGCGACGTCTACGCCCTCGCCGGGGGCGGACGGTGGGACGAGGCGCGCGAGATCGCGAGGCGAATGATGGTCGCGGACCGCGGCATCGCCGGGCGATACGGGATCGGCGGGCTCAAGGCGGCGCTCGACCTGCAGGGGTTCTACGGCGGCCCGTGCCGCGCGCCGGTCGGGACGCCCGACGGCGACGGCATCGAAGACATCAAGGAAGTCCTGGCGACGGCCGGACTGCTCTAGGAGGAACGCGAAGTGAGAATGCCCGGGGCGCGAATCCTTCTCGAATGCCTGAAGCGCCAGGGAGTCGACCTGATCTTCGGCCTGCCCGGCGGCGCGGTGCTGCCCATCTACGACGCCCTGTACGACTTCCAGGGTCTGCGGCACATCCTCGTGCGCCAGGAGGCGGCGGCGGGCCACGCGGCCGAGGGCTACGCGCGGACGTCGGGCCGGGTGGGCGTGTGTCTCGTGACCTCGGGCCCCGCCGCGACCAATCTGGTGACGGCGCTGCAGGACGCGATGATGGACTCCATCCCGATCGTCGCCTTCACCGGACAGGTGCCCACGCACCTCATCGGCAACGACGCGTTCCAGGAGGCGGACAACGTCGGGATCACGCGGTCGTGCACGAAGCACAACTTCCTCGTGAAGGACGGCAACGACCTCGGCCCGATCATCCGCGAAGCCTTCCACATCGCGTCGACCGGGCGGCCGGGCCCGGTCCACGTCGACCTGCCCAAGGACATCCTCGTCAAGGAGTGGGAGCTCATCTGGCCCGACCAGGTCCAGATGCGCTCGTACAACCCGAACTACGAGGGCCATCCCGGCCAGATCAAGCGGGCGGCCAAGCTCCTGGCGCGCGCCAAGAAGCCGGTCCTCTACGTCGGCGGCGGGGTCATCTCGGCCGACGCGAGCCCGGAGCTTCGGGAGCTGGCCGAGCTCGCGCAGCTCCCGGTGACGCAGACCCTCATGGGGCTGGGCTCGTTCCCGATGGAGCACCCGCTCTCGCTCGACATGCTCGGCATGCACGGGAGCTACTACGCGAACATGGCGGTCCATCACTCGGACGTCCTCGTCGCCGTGGGCGCGCGCTTCGACGACCGGGTGACCGGCCGCGTCGACGCGTTCGCCCCGAACGCCGAGATCGTCCACATCGACATCGACCCGTCGTCGATCTCCAAGAACATCCAGGTCGGCGTGCCGATCGTCGGCGACTGCCGCCGGGTGCTCGTGAAGCTGGTGGAGGCGCTCCGCGAGGAGCTCCGGGAGGAGCCGGCGCCCGCGGTCCGCGAGGGGCGGCGCCAGTGGGCCGCGCAGATCGCGCAGTGGAAGCGGGAGTTCCCCTTCCGCTACGAGTGGAGCGACGACGTCGTCAAGCCCCAGTACGTGGTCCAGGAGATCTCCAACGCGACCAACGGCGAGGCCTTCATCGTCACGGGCGTCGGCCAGCATCAGATGTGGGCCGCGCAGTACTACAAGTTCAAGCACCCGCGCATGTGGTGCACCTCCGGCGGCCTCGGCACCATGGGCTACGGGCTGCCCACCGCGATGGGCGTCCAGGCCGCGCACCCGGGCAAGCTCGTGATCAACATCGACGGTGACGGGTCGTTCCAGATGAACAGCCAGGAGCTCGCCACCTGCTTCACGGAGGGGCTGCCGGTCAAGACGGTGATCATCAACAACAGCGGCCACGGCATGGTGCGCCAGTGGCAGCGGATCATCTACAAGGAGCGCTACTGCGCGATCGACCTGCCGGGCGTCCCGGACTGGGTGCGCCTGGCCGAGGCCTACGGCTGCGTCGGGCTCCGTGTGACGAAGCCGAGCGAGCTGGTCCCGGCGATCGAGAAGATGATCAGCACGCCCGCGCCGGTCATCCTCGACGTGTGCGTGGACAAGGACGAGTGCGTGTTCCCGATGGTGCCGGCCGGCGGCGCCAACACCGACATGATCCTCGCGCTGCCGACCCGCGAAGTGCGGGACAAGGCCGCGAAGTCTCAGACGGGGTTCTAGATGCAAAACGGCAGCGAGCCTCGCAAGCACACGATCGCGGTCCTGGTGGAGAACAAGTTCGGCGTCCTCTCGCGGGTCGCCGGCCTCTTCTCGGCGCGCGGCTACAACATCGAGAGCATGTCGGTCGGCGAGACGCTCGACCCGTCCGTCTCCCGGATGACGCTCGTCGTGCGCGGCGACGAGTTCGTCATCGAGCAGGTGACGAAACAGCTGCACAAGCTCATCGACGTGATCAAGGTGACCGACCTGACCGACGAGAGCCACGTCGAGCGCGAGCTGGTCCTGATCCGCGTGAACGCCGAGCCGTCGAACCGGGCGGAGATCCTCCGGACCGCCGATATCTTCCGGGCGAGGGTGGTCGACGTCACGCCGGTCTCGTTCGTCCTGGAGGCGACCGGGGACGAGGGCAAGCTCGAGGCACTGATCGAGCTGCTGCGGCCGATGGGGATCCAGGAGCTGGTCCGCACGGGCAAGGTCGTGATCGCGCGCGGCCCCAAGACGCGCGTGCGGCGCGTCGAGCCTCCGCGAAAGCCGCGCGTCACGGACGACCCCAAGGTGGTCGGCTTCGCCGACTAACACTCACCGAGGAAAGGACACGCGATGCCCGCGAAGATCTACTACGACCAGGACGCCGACCTCGGCCTGCTCAAGGGCCGGAAGATCGCGATCATCGGCTACGGCAGCCAGGGACACGCCCACGCGCTGAACCTCAAGGACTCGGGCCAGGACGTCGTCGTCGGGCTCTACAAGGGCTCGAAGAGCTGGGCGAAGGCCGAGAAGGAAGGCCTCCGGGTCGCGACCGTGAACGAGGCGGCGCAGATGGCCGACGTGATCATGATCCTGCTCCCCGACCAGAGCCAGCGTCAGGTGTTCGAGAGCGAGATCAGGGGCGGCCTCGGCAAGGGGAAGATGCTCATGTTCGCGCACGGCTTCAACATCCACTTCAACCAGGTCGTCCCGCCGCCGGACGTCGACGTCACCATGATCGCGCCCAAGGCGCCGGGCCACGTGATGCGCGACCTCTTCACCCAGGGCCCGGGCGTGCCGGCGCTGCTGGCCGTGTACCAGGACGTGTCCGGCCGGGCGCGCGATCTCGGGCTGGCCTACGGAAAGGGCGTGGGCTGCACGCGCGCGGGCGTGCTCGAGACGACCTTCAAGGAAGAGACGGAAACCGACCTGTTCGGCGAGCAGACGACCCTCTGCGGCGGCATCTCGCACCTCATCAAGGCGGCGTTCGAGACGCTCGTGGAGGCGGGGTACCAGCCGGAGGTCGCCTACTTCGAGTGCATGCACGAGATGAAGCTGATCGTGGATCTCTTCTACCAGGGGGGGCTCGCGTACATGCGCTACTCGGTCTCCGACACGGCCGAGTACGGCGACTACACACGGGGGCCGCGCGTCGTGAGCGATGCGACGAAGGCCGAGATGAAGCGGATCCTCGGCGAGATCCAGTCGGGCCAGTTCGCGCGCGAGTGGGTGCTGGAAAATCAGGCCAACCGCGCCGGGTTCCTCGCGATGCGACGGCGCGACGCCGAGCACCCCATCGAGGAGGTCGGCAAGCGCCTGCGCGCGATGATGGCGTGGATCAAGCCGCCGCGGATGGGCTGATGTCGAAGCTTCCGGTCGCGCGCGAGGGCTGGCCGTTCATCGTGGTTCCGGCGGCGATCGCCGCCGGGCTCGCGCTGACCGGCCGGCGCGGCCTCGCGGTGCCGTTCGCGGCGGCGTCGCTGGCCTCCCTGGGGTTCTTCCGCGACCCCGAACGCGAGACGCCCGCGGTCCCGGGCGGCGTGCTGGCCCCGGCCGACGGCAGGGTGATCGCCGTCGACGAGCTCGAAGATCCGTTCGCCGGGCCGGCGGTGCGGGTCACGATCTTTCTGTCGCCCCTGGACGTGCACGTGAACCGCTCGCCCATCGCCGGTCTCGTCGTCGGCGTCGCCTACTCGCGGGGCCGCTTCGTCGCCGCCTACCGGCCGGACGCGGGCGACGTGAACGAGCGCTGCGTCGTCAACCTCCAGGGGGAGAGCGCCCGGGTGACGGTGGTCCAGATCGCGGGCGTCGTCGCGCGGCGCATCGTCTGTCGCGTGGGGCCGGGCGACAAGCTCGCCGCCGGCGAGCGCTTCGGGATGATCCGCTTCGGCTCCCGCACCGACTGCTGCATGCCGCGCGGTGCCGGCGTGCGCGTGCGGGCGGGCGACCGGGTCACCGGCGGCGTCACGGTCCTGGGGGTGCTGCCGTGACGAACGCGCGCGCCGCGGAACGACTCGGTCCGGGTCGCCCGGCGGGCGGGTGGGTCGCCGGCGCGAGGGGCGGCTCATGATCCGGCGCCACAAGGGACCGCGGCGGCGGCGCTGGCACGAGCTCCGCGACAAGCGCCGGCGCGGCATCGTGCTGCTGCCGAGCCTGCTCACCACCGGCAACCTCTTCTGCGGCTTCTTCGCCATGCTGCTCACGGTGGAGGGGCGCTACACCGATGCGGCGCTGGCGATCTTCGTCGCGATGATCATGGACCTGCTCGACGGCCGCGTCGCGCGCCTGATGAAGGCGACCAGCGAGTTCGGCGTGGAGTTCGACTCGCTGGCCGACGTCGTCTCGTTCTGCGTGGCGCCGGCCTTCCTCCTCTACGCCTACGCCCTCAAGGACCTGAGCCGCCCGGCCTGGTTCGGCGCGTTCCTGTTCGTGATCTGTGGTGCCCTGCGGCTCGCCCGCTTCAACGTGCAGACGGGCACCGTCGACCGGCGCTACTTCATCGGGCTCAGCACGCCGGCGGCGGCGGGTGTGGTCGCCGCGACCGTGATCCTGCTCGGCGACGGGCCTCCGGCGCGCTGGGTGCAGATCGCCCTCGCGGCGGCCCCCGGCGTCCTCGCCCTGATGATGGTGTCGACGTTCCGCTACTGGAGCTTCAAGGAGGTCCATTTCGTCCGGCGCCGGCCGGTCCAGACGCTCCTGGTCGTCGTTCTCGCCATCATGATCGTCGCCACCAAGCACGACCTGTTTCTCTTTGTGCTCTTCACCGGCTACGCGCTCTCCGGACCGGTACGGCGCCTGGTCGTCGGGCGTACGCTCTCGGTGCCGGCCGAGTTGGCCAGCAAGGAATCGCCTTAGGAGGACGTATGGATCGCGTCATCATCTTCGACACGACGTTGCGGGACGGCGAGCAGGCGCCCGGCTTCTCCATGAACACGATGGAAAAGCTCGAGATGGCCCGGCAGCTGGCACGTCTGCAGGTGGACGTCATCGAGGCCGGCTTCCCGATCTCGTCGGACGAGGACTTCGAGGCCACCCGGGAAGTGGCCAAGCAGGTCGGGACCTTGGAGCAGGCGCCGTCGATCTGCGGCCTCTCCCGCGTCGGGCTGGGCGACATCGACCGCTGCTGGGAGGCCGTGAAGTACGCCCGGAAGCCGCGCATCCACACGTTCGTCGCGACCTCCGACATCCATCTGAAGTACAAGCTGCGCAAGTCCCGGGCCGAGGTGCTCAAGGCCTCGGTCGACGCGGTCCGTCACGCGCGGGCGTACTGCGAGGACGTGGAGTTCTCGCCGGAGGACGCATCACGCTCCGACTTCGACTACATGTGCGACGTTCTGTCGGCGGTGATCGAGGCCGGTGCCGGCACGATCAACATCCCCGACACCGTCGGCTACGCGATCCCGCGCGAGTGGGGCGAGCGGATCGCCCGCATCCGCGAGAAGGTCCAGGGCATCGACAAGGTCGTCCTCTCCGTCCACTGCCACAACGATCTCGGGCAGGCGGTGGCGAACTCGCTGACCGCGCTCATGCACGGCGCCCGGCAGGTGGAGTGCACCATCAACGGGATCGGCGAGCGGGCGGGCAACGCGTCCCTCGAGGAGATCGTGATGGCGCTCCGGACGCGGAAAGACTACTTCGGGATCGACACGCGTGTCCGGACCGAGGAGATCTTCAAGTCGTCGCGGCTGCTCTCCCACATCACCGGCGTGCACGTCCAGCCGAACAAGGCGATCGTCGGCGAGAACGCGTTCGCCCACGAGGCCGGGATCCATCAGGACGGGGTGCTCAAGGAGAAGCTCACCTACGAGATCATGCGCCCCGAGGACATCGGGCGCGCGTCGAACAAGCTCGTCCTCGGCAAGCACTCCGGGCGGGCCGCGCTCGCGTCGCGGCTCAAGGAGCTCGGTTTCGCGCTGGCCGGTCCAGAGCTCGACCGGGCGTTCAAGGCGTTCAAGGACCTTGCCGACCGGAAGAAGGAGGTCTACGACGAGGACCTGATGGCGATCGTGACCGACGACGCCACGCAGACGACGCCGCTCTACGTGCTCGACTATCTCCACGTCATCAGCGGCACGGGGGTCGTGCCGTCGGCGACGGTGCGCCTGAAGAAGGAAGGGCAGACGTTCCAGGACTCGGGCGTCGGCGACGGGCCGGTCGACGCGGTGCTGGCGGCCATCGACGCCATCACCGGCCTCAAGGGCCGGCTCCAGGACTACTCGCTGCGATCGGCCACGTCGGGGAAGGACGCGATCGGCGAGGTCTCGATGAAGATCGACTTCGACGGCACGCTGGTCTCGGGTAAGGGCGCCTCGACGGACGTCATCGAGGCGAGCGCCCGCGCGTACCTCAGTGCCCTGAACCGGGTGGCCCAGCCGTCGTCCCAGCGAATGAAGGAAGTCGGCCCCTAGGTCAGGGGGGCGTGGAGGCCAGGTGATGGCGACGTACCGGATCGCGGTCCTGCCGGGGGACGGAATCGGCCAGGAGGTCACGCCCGAGGCCGTCCGCGTGCTCGAGACCGTGGGCAAGGGCACGGGCGCCACGTTCGAGTTCGAGCGAGGGCTGGTGGGCGGCGCGGCGATCGACGCGACCGGCAAGCCGCTGGCTCCGGGAACGCTCGAGCTGTGCCGCGCGTCGCACGCGATCCTCTTCGGCGCGGTCGGCGGGCCGAAGTGGGACGACGTGCCGCACGAGCAGCGACCCGAACGCGGGCTCCTCGCGATTCGCAAGGAGCTGGATCTCTACGCCAACCTCCGTCCGGCCAAGTGCTTTCCCATGCTCGTCGACGCCTCGCCGCTCAAG
Organism: Binatia bacterium; assembly: GCA_035635995.1. Lineage (GTDB taxonomy): Bacteria > Methylomirabilota > Methylomirabilia > Rokubacteriales > CSP1-6 > AR31. Next base: position 12,589 of record DASPZZ010000210.1, read on the forward strand.
CGTCAGATCGTCGAGGGGACCGATCTCATGGTCATCCGCGAATTGACGGGGGGGCTTTACTTCGGCGAGCCCCGGGGCGTCGAGCGCTTCGCCGACGGCGGGGCACGCGCGATCAACACGATGGCGTACACCTCGCGCGAGGTCGAGCGGATCGCGCGGATCGGGTTCGACGTCGCCCGCAAGCGCCGGCGGCGCCTCACCTCGGTCGACAAGGTGAACGTGCTGGTGGTGTCGCAGCTCTGGCGCGAGGTGGTGACGCGCGTCGGCCGCGAGTACCCGGACGTGACGCTCGACCACATCCTCGTCGACAACTGCGCGATGGCCCTGGTGCAGCGGCCGACACAGTTCGACACGATTGTGACCGAGAACACCTTCGGTGATATTTTGTCCGATGAAGCCGCGATCCTCGCCGGCTCGATGGGGATGCTGCCGTCGGCGTCGCTCGGCGGGTCGGTCGGCATGTACGAGCCGGTTCACGGGACCGCGCCCGACATCGCCGGCAAGGGCATCGCGAACCCGATCGCCGCGATCCTCTCGGCGGCGATGCTGTTGCGGTACTCGCTGAGCATGGAGAAGGACGCCGACCGGATCGAGCAGGCGGTGCTGCGGGTGCTCGAGCAGGGTCACCGGACGGCGGACATCGCGGCGCCGGGCGTGAGGCCGACCGGGACACGGGAGATGGGAGACCTGATCGTGCGCGAAGTGGAGCGGCTCTACTGATGGCCTCCGGCCTCTGTGTCGCGGTGGTGGGCGCCACCGGCGCCGCCGGGCAGACGACCCTCAGGATTCTCGAGGAGCGGAAGTTCCCGGTGCGCGAGCTGCGCGCCTTCGCCTCCGAGCGCTCGGTCGGGAAGACGGTGACCTTCCGGGGTGAGCCCCTCGGCATCCGGAGAGTCGAGCCGTCGGCGTTCAAGGGCGTGGACATCGCCTTCTGCTCGGCGGGCTCGGCCCAGTCGAAGGAGTACGCGCCGATGATCGTCAAGGCCGGCGCGACCGTGATCGACAAGTCGAACGCCTACCGGATGGACCCGGACGTGCCCCTCGTCGTCCCCGAGATCAACGCGCACGCGGCCCGGCATCACCACGGCATCCTGGCGAGCCCGAACTGCACGACGATCGTGACGGTGATGCCGCTCAAGCCGCTGCACGACGCGGGGCGGCTCACCCGCGTGATCGCGACCAGCTTCCAGGCGGTCTCCGGCGCGGGGGTCAACGGCATCGCCGAGCTGCGGGAGCAGACCCTGGCGTGGGCGCGGGGCGAGGCGATGGTGCCCCGGCACTTCCCCCACCAGATCGCCTTCAACCTCGTCCCGGCGATCGACCGGTTCGGGCCCGACGGCTATACCGCCGAAGAGATGAAGCTCGTGAACGAGACGCGCAAGATCCTCGAGGCGCCGGGGCTCCGCGTCGCGCCGACCACGGTGCGGGTGCCCGTCTTCACCTCGCACTCGGTCGCGGTCACCGCCGAGACCGAGGTCAAGATCACCGCCGGACGCGCCCGCGATCTCTTCGAGCAGTTCCCCGGTCTCAAGCTCTGGGACGACCCCGCCCAGCAGCGCTACCCGATGCCGATCGCCGTCGAGGGGCAGGACGACTGCTTCGTCGGCCGGATCCGCGAAGATCTCTCGAGCCCCAACGGACTGAGCTTCTGGGTGGTCGGCGACCAGCTGCGCAAGGGCGCGGCCACGAATGCCGTCCAGATCGCCGAGCTGCTGCTCCGGTCCTAGGCGGCCGTCCGCCGGCCGGCCGCAGACCCGGAGCGGCCGGCGGTGATGTCCCTCCGCCGCTACTACCACCGTCGCTTCGGCCGCCACGAGCGCTTCCACCTGGCGGTGTTCTTCACGATCGTGGTGGTCGCGTACGTCGCGGTGCCGCTGGTCGTGCGGTTCGTCGACGCCGTCCGCGGCTACGACCCGGCGTACTACGAGCCGAAAGACTTCGAGCGCCAGGACTGGCTCAAGCGCCAGGTCGCGCCGGCCGTGCTGCCCGGGTTCTCGTGGGAGATCGCGATCGACATCATTCTCTTCCTGCTGGTCGCGGTCGTTTGGCTCACCTTCGTCCCGGCACGCAGCCCGGGGCGCCACCCGCCGCCGCGATAGCGCCGGGCCGCTTGACCTTCCGTCTGGTGCTGTCCTATGACGGCACCGACTATCACGGCTGGCAGGTCCAGCCCGGCGCCCGCACGGTGCAGGGGGCCCTGCTCGAGGCGGCGCGCCGCCGGTTCGGCGCGGACACCCGCGTCACGGGCGCCAGCCGGACCGACGCGGGCGTGCACGCCCTGCGGCAGGTCGCGTCGCTGACGACCACGGCGCGCGTCGCCGCCGCCGGCATTCGCGGCGCCCTCAACGCCGACCTTCCGCGCGACATCCGCGTTCTCGACGCCCGCGAGGCGCCGGCGGGCTTCGACGCGCGGCGCGCGGCGACCGGCAAGCGCTACGCGTTCCTCATCGACAACGGCCCGGTCGCGAACCCGCTCCTCTCCCGCTACGCCTGGCACGTCCCCCAGGTGCTCGACGCGGACGCGATGCGGCGCGCGCTGGCGAGGCTCCGCGGCCGCCACGACTTCGGCGCGTTCTGCGCCGCACCGGGACGCGCGAAGGACCCGATCTGCGTCGTGCGGGCGCTCCACGTGATCCGCCGGAAGGAGCGGCTCGCGGTGCTGCTCTCGGCGGATCGCTATCTGCACCACATGGCGCGGAACATCGTCGGCAGCGCGGTCGCGGTCGGACGCGGCGCCCGCGACGCCGACTGGCTCGACGCCGTTCGCGCGTCGCGCGACCGCACGCGCGCGGGCCCGACGGCGCCCGCGCACGGACTCGCGTTGGTTCGGGTCCTGTATCCGCGCTAGAATCGCGTGTGAGCAGGTGATGCGCACCTACATCAGGGTCCGCGGCAACCACGGCGACGAGATCGCCGGGGAAGTCGTTCGCGAGCAACCCCTGACCCTCTACGTGAACGGCGAGAAATTCCTGACGCTCCTCTGCTCGCCCATCGACCTCGAGGCGCTGGTGGTGGGCTATCTCTGGATGGAAAAGGTCATCGGCGGGCTCGACGAGATCCGCCGCGTCGAGGTCTCGCCGGTCGACGGGCGGGCCGAGATCACGCTCGCGGGCCCGGTGACGCTGCCGACCGAGCGGATTCTCACCTCAGGGTGCGGCGGCGGGATCACGTTTCGCATCGACCATCGACTCTTCCCCCGGCTGTCCTCGACGCTGCGCGTCCGCCCGGAGGCCCTCGCTCTCGGGATGAAGGATCTCTTCGCCGCCGCGGTCCACTACCGGGCTTCGCGGGGCATCCACGGGGCGGCCCTGAGCGACGGCGAGCGCCTTCTGCTGGTCGCCGAGGACGTCGGCCGGCACAACGCGGTCGACAAGATCAAGGGCGCGGCGCTGCTGCGCGGGATTCCGACCGAGGACCGCATCCTCCTCTCCACCGGGCGCGTCTCCTCCGAGATGCTCCTGAAGGCCGCCCGCATGGGCGTCCCGCTCGTGGCCTCGCGGACGTCGCCGACCGAGATGGCGGTGGGCCTGGCCGAGCAGCTCAACATCACGGTGTGCGGATACGTTCGCGGTGACGGTCTGAATCTCTACGCGGGTGCTGGACTGCTCCTCGGCGAGGAGGTCGTCGCGCCCCGTGGCTGACGAGGCCCTGGACGACGCGGCGGAGACGGAGCGCCACCGCCGTGGGCTTCGGTTTCGCAAGCGCGACGACTACGCCGTCGAGCTCTTCAAGGAGGCTCAGGCACATCTGGACGACGTAGCGCGAATCGACAGGATCCTGCTCGAGCTGGGTAAATTTTACAACCCCCTGCTGCACGGCCCGATCGTGGATCTGGCGACCCGCCGCCGCATCGTCGAGCTTCTTCAGGCCTCACAGACCGAGGAAGCGAGCAGGCTGCTCGACGAGCGCCTTGCCCTCTATGCGCGCACGGAGCAGAGCGGGTAGGCAAGGCGCTGCCCGGCACTGGAGAGACTTCTCACACGAAGCCGGGCACTTAGCGGGCAGCGCGTCTTGACAATTCTGATCTGACCACATTAGCATGCCGTGACTACCCACCCGCATCCAGGAGGACCCAGGCGATGGCACAAAGCTTGACGGAGTCCCTCCGGAAGAACCGACTGATCGTCGTAGCCGTGGACCAGGCCTCGGGGCGCGTCCGGGTCAAAGAGGAATCCGAAGCCTGCACCGATCTGTCGTGCTCCAAGGAAACCCTCGTTGTCTCTGACCAGGGCATCAGCGCGGACCTTCAGACGCTCAACCCTGGCGACATCGTCAAACTCGAAGGAAAAACGGGAAGTCCCCAGCGGATCGTCGTCGTGCGCCGCGTGTGGGACGAGCTCACCAGCCCGGAGTGGTAAGCGCCGCGTCGCGGATGCTCGTGATGCGACCGGTCGCCGGCCCCAGCCAGGCCTGTCGACGACAGAGTCGTCGGCAAGGGCTGCAAGGAGGAACTCCATGAGTTTGTCCCGGCGTGATTTTCTCAAGCTCGGGAGCGCGACGGCTGCAGGGGTCGCGGTCGCGGGCAAGGGAGTCGATCTGGCACCGGTCGAGGCCGCCGCCACCTCCCTGAAGATCAAGGAGGCCAAGGCCTTCCGTAGCGTGTGCCCGTACTGCGCGGTCGGTTGCGGTCAGTTGATCTACACCAAGGACGACAAGATCATCGACATCGAGGGCGACCCGGACACGCCGCACACGCTGGGCCGACTCTGCCCCAAGGGCGCGGCGACCATCCAGCTCTCCAACAATCCCCTGCGGCCGACGAAGGCGCTCTACCGCGCGCCCGGGTCGGACAAATGGGAGGAGAAGCCGCTCGACTGGATGTACGACCAGATCGCCATGCGCTACCACGCCGCGCGCGAGCAGTACTTCATCGAGAAGGAGAAGGACAAGGAAGGCCGCGTGGTGACCGTGAACCGGCTGGAGGCGATCGCCTCGCTCGGATCGGCGTGCGCCGACAACGAGGAGTGCTACCTCCTGTCCAAGCTCAACCGAACCTTCGGCATCGTCTACCACGAACACCAGGCCCGAGTCTGACACTCCGCCACGGTCCCAGCTTTGGGGACCACGTTCGGTCGCGGGGCGATGACGACGAACCTGATCGACATCCAGAACGCGGATGTGATCATGGCCACGTCCAACATGGCCGAGAACCACCCGGTGGGGTTCCAGTGGGTGATGAAGGCCAAGGAGCGCGGCGCGAAGCTCATCCACGTGGACCCGCGGTTCACGCGCACGAGCGCCGCCGCCGACATCCACGTGCCGATCCGGTCGGGCACGAACATCGCGTTCTTCGGCGGCCTCATCAACTACGCGATCCAGAACAACCTCTACTTCAAGGACTACGTCGTTCACTACACGAACGCGCCCTTCCTCATCGACCCCGCGTTCAAGACGGCGACGGACGGCAACGGTCTCTTCACCGGGTTCGACCCGGCGAAGGGGACCTACGACCGGACCTCCTGGAAGTACCAGCTCGACGGCGAGGGGAACCCCAAGCGCGACCCAACGCTCCGGGACCCCAGCTCCGTGTTCCAGCTCATGAAGCGGCACTACAGCCGCTACACGCCCCACATGGTGGAGCGCGTCTGCGGCATCCCGAAGGCGAAGTTCGAGGAAGTGGCCCAGCTCTTCTGCTCCAACTCGGGGCGGGAGAAGACCGGGACCATCACCTACGCCCTCAATCTCACCCAGCACACCAACGGCGTCGAGAACATCCGCGCCCTCTGCATGCTGCAGCTCCTGCTCGGAAACATCGGCCGGCCCGGCGGCGGCGTCACGGCGCTCCGCGGACACGCCAACGTCCAGGGGGCCACGGACCTCGAGCTCCTCTACCACGAGCTGCCCGGGTACATGGCGCAGCCGCTGCGAGACATCCACCCCGACCTCACGGCGTACATGGAGAAGGAGACGCCGAAGGGTGGGTTCTGGGTCAACAAGCCGAAATTCTTCGTGAGCCTGCTCAAGGCGTTCTACGGCGACGCGGCGACGAAGGACAACGAGTTCGGCTACCAGTGGCTGCCCAAGCGCGCGTCGGCGGACGCCTACAGCCACCAGCACATCTTCGTGGACATGTACAACGGGTTGATCAAGGGCTTCCTCGCCCTGGGCCAGAACCCCGCGGTCGGCGGCCCCAACGCCAAGCTCGCCCGCACCGCCATGCAGCGACTCGACTGGCTCGTCGTCAAGGACATCTTCCTGACCGAGACGGCCGAGGTGTGGAAGGCGCCGGGTACCGATCCCAAGAACGTCAAGACCGAGGTCTTCTTCATGCCGGCCGCGCCGGCCGCCGAGAAAGACGGCTCGCTGACCAACACGATGCGGCTGATCCAGTGGCACGAGAAGGCGGCGAGCCCGCCCGGCGACGTGACCTCGGACGCCGAGTTCGTGTGCACGCTCGCGCAGCGGCTCCAGAAGCTCTATGCCGGCTCCACGAAGGAGCGGGACAAGGGATTCCTCGCGGCGAGCTTCAAGTACGGGGACAACCCCAAAGAGCCGGACATGGTCGAGGTCCTCAAGGAGGTCAACGGCTACGCGACCGCGGACATCACCGACAAGGACGGCAAGCTCACCTACAGGAAAGGCCAGCCGCTCAACACCTTCGCGCATATGACCGACGACGGCACGACGGCCGGAGGCTGCTGGATCTACACCGGCGTCACCGTCGAAGGCCCGGACGGAAAGCTCGTCAACAAGGCGAACTCGCGGAAGCCGGCCGACGAGAAGGACTATCTCGGGCACGGCTGGGGATTCGCATGGCCCGCGAACCGGCGCATCCTCTACAACCGGGCGGCCGCCGACCTCGCCGGCAAGCCGTGGAGCGAGAAAAAGAAGCTCATCTGGTGGGATCCGGAGGCGCCCTCCAACGTGCCCGACAAGAAGGGCAAGTGGGTGGGCCTGGACGTGCCGGACTTCAACGCCTTCCTGGCCCCCGATGCCAAGAACGGCGACAAGCCGTTCATCATGCGCACGGACCTGGTGGGCGGCTTCTTCGGCCCGCTGAACGACGGCCCGTTCCCGGAGCACTACGAGCCGATCGAGTCGCCCGTCAAAAACCTGTTGTCGAAGCAACAGAGCAATCCCGTGGCGAAGATCTGGAAGGTGCCCGACCAGAAGAACGAGCTGGCGGGCGTCGGGTCGCCCGACTATCCCTACGTCATCACGACCTACCGGCTGACCGAGCACCATCTCTCCGGTGTCATGTCCCGGTACCTGCCGATGCTGGCGGAGCTGCACTATTCGCACTTCACGGAGATCAGCCACGAGCTGGCCGCCGAGCTCGCCCTCAAGAACGGCGACATGGTCACGGTCTCGACGCCGCGGGGCAAGATCCACGTGCGGGCGATGGTGACGCACCGGCTCAAGCCGTTCATCATCGACGGCAAGAAGGTGCACCAGATCGGCGTGCCCTGGCACTGGGGCTACAACGGGATCGCAGAGCTGCCCGGCAGCAAGGGTGACATCACCAACGACCTCTCCGCCACCGTCGGCGATCCCAACGTCTACATCCAGGAGACGAAGGCCTTCACCTGCAACGTGAAGAAGGGGGTGGTGTAGTCATGGCGCGCACGCTGGCGATGTTCACCGACACGTCGCTGTGCATCGGCTGCCGCGCGTGTCAGGTCGCATGCAAGCAGTGGAACGAGCTCGGCCTGGAGGTACCGGATTGGACCGGGACCTACCAGAACCACACCCACTTCACGGACAAGACCTTCCGGCTGGTGCGCTTCATCGAGGAGCCCAAGCCCACCGGCGACCTGGCGTGGCTGCTCATGTCCGACGTGTGCAAGCACTGCGCCGACGCGGGGTGCCTGAACGCGTGCCCGACGGGCGCGATCTACCGGACGCAGTTCGGGACGGTCAACATCAATCAGGACGTGTGCAACGGCTGTCGCTACTGCGTCTCCGCGTGCCCGTTCGGCGTGGTGAGCTTCAACGAAAACACCGGCACGGCCAAGAAGTGCACATTTTGCAACGACCGCATCCACAACGGCCTCGGGCCGGCGTGCGCCAAGGCGTGCCCGACCGAGTCAATCCAGTTCGGCTTCCGCGATGAGCTGGTGCCGAAGGCGCAGAAGCGCGTCGAGACGCTGAAGGCGATGGGGTTCAAGGACGCGCAGCTCTACGGCGCCGACTCGTCCGGCTTCCTGGGAGGCCTCAACGCGTTCTTCCTCCTCCTGTCGAAGCCGACGACCTACGGCCTGCCGGAGAACCCGAAGCTCCCGCAGAAGAACATCCTCGTCGACTCGCTGCTGTCGATCGGCTCGGCCGTGCTCGTCGGCCTCGGGGCGCTGGTCGCCTTCCGTCAGCGCGGCCCGGGCGGGGAGGGCTAAGCATGGCGCTGCTCCAGTCGGCGCACTGGCCGTTTCTCATCGACGTCTATTTCTTTCTGGGCGGCCTCGCGGGCGGCGCGTTCGTCATCGCCACCGCGGCGCTGATCATCGACTCCGTGCGATACCGGGATGTGACGAGGGTCGGATACTACCTGGCCCTGATCGCGCTCCTGCCGTGTCCGGTGATTCTCATCGTCGATCTCGGCGTGCCGGTCCGGTTCATGAACATGGTGCTGACCTTCAACCCGCTCTCCCCGATGAGCATGGGGGCGTGGGCCCTCCTCGGCTTCTCGACCGCCGCGTTCCTGGCGGCGTTCCTCACGCTGCTCGAGGACCTGGGCAAGGCCCGAAACCTGTCCGCGCCCAAGCTCATCGTCGGGGTCATCGGTGGATTCCTTGGATTCTTCCTTGCCGCATATCCCGGCGTGCTCCTCGGCGCGACGTCGCGGCCGCTCTGGATCAACGCCCACACGCTCGGCGCGTTGTTTCTGGCGGTCGGCGGCTCGTCGGGCGCCGCGGCCATCGCGCTGGTGCTGGCCGCACTCCGGCGCCGCAGCCGCGACGGCATCGCCCGGCTCGCAACGACCACCGTGCTGGCGCTCCTGATCCAGCTGATCGCGGTGATCGGGTTCGTCTGGTCGGTCCGAGCGTCGGGTTCGACGCAAGCTCTGAGCGCCCTCACGCTGATCACCAGCGGCCCCTACAGCACGCTCTTCTGGGGCGGGGCCATCGTGGTCGGCTCCGTCGTTCCGCTGCTGTTGGGCCTGGTGGCGCTCAAGCGCCCCTCCGTCGGGCTCACCGCCGTCATGTCAGTGCTGGTCCTCGTCGGAGGGTTCCTGGTGAAGACTCTGATCATGGCGGCGGGCCAGGTCTGAGCCGGCGCCGTTGCTCGGCCTCCAGGGGGCCCGCGCGGACCCCCTGGTCCTTTCGCCTCCCCTCGAAGGGCTCGCCCGCGTGACCCTCAGGGCGGAGTGGGACGATCTGCTCGAGCGGCGTCCTGCGTTCCGCGCGACGCTCGGCGTCTACGGCGACATCCTCGATCACTGGGCCCGGTGGTCCCCGGCGCGGCTGACACCGCTCGCGTGGGGCGCGCCGGAGTGCCGCCAGCGCTGGGAGAGGGGCGTTCCCTTGCTGGCCGAGGCGTCCGTCGCGATCGGCGCCGACGAGCTCGAAGATCTGCTCGGCGCGCTGATGGAGCGCCTGGCCGAGCTTCGTGAAGACGCGGGCCCCGCCCTGCATCGATTCGCCGGCGCATGGGATCGCGGCGCGATCGGACCCGAAGCGCTGCTTCCGGCTCCGGGCCGAATCGGGACGGGCGCGGTCGAAGAAATTTCCGGCCTCGGCCCAGAGCTGGTTACCTTCCTCGCGTACGGCAGCCTGAGGCCGCCCCTCGACGCCTACTTCGCCTCCGTGCGGCCCCACCTGGACGGGGACGCGTGGAGGCTCGGCGCGTGCCCGTTCTGCGGCGGTCCTCCAGGCTTTTCCGATGTGCTCGAGGACGGCCGCAGGCGCCTGGCGTGTCATCTCTGCGGCGGCGCCTGGCTCTACTCGCGCATGAAGTGCCCGTTCTGCGGAAGCGAGAGCAGCCGGGACCTGGTGCGGCTCGAGCCTGGGGACCAGGACCAGGGCTTCGTGGTGATCGCCTGCAAAGGGTGCCGCTCGTACGTGAAGGAGCTGGACCGACGTGTGCGATGGAACGGCCAATCGGCCCTCGTCGAGGACTGGGGCTCTCCTCACTTCGATCTCGTCGCCGAGCGCGCTGGCTACCGGCGGCCGATCCCGGCTCCGATCACTCTGCTCGCCCGCGGCTAATTCGCATCGGAAATGTGGTAAACTCTCGCTGCGCTTGAGTTTTTAGAGCTATGCACCAGACCCTGTTGACGCTAGCGATCATCGGGTACGTCGCTGCCACGGGCCTCGCCCTGGCCTACCTGGTCCAGCGCGAGGAGGTGCTGCACCGCCTCGCCTCACTGGCCACCATGGCGGCGTGGGTGCTCCACACGGTCGCCCTGCTCGCCCTGGCGCTCGACCTCGGCCGCCCGCCCCTCGGCAGCCTCTCCGAAGCGGTCTCCGTGGCCGTGTGGGTCGTCGTTCTCCTGGAGATGTGGCTGGAGCGCCGCTACGGCCTCTCGGTCCTCGGCGCCTTTGTCCTGCCTGTCGCGCTCGCCTTCAGCCTGCAGGCGACGGCGACGCGGCCGCTGATCGGGCCGACGCTCGGCGGCGTGTGGCTCTGGGTGCACATCGGGCTGGCGCTCGTGGGCATCGCCGCCTTCGTGCTCAACTTCGCGGGCGCGGTGATGTACCTGCTCCAGGAACGCCAGCTCAAGGCCAAGCGCCTGGGGACCCTCTACTACACGCTCCCGGCCCTCGCGACGCTCGACCGGCTCACGTATCGCACGCTCGCGCTCGGGTTCCCGTTCCTGACGACGGGGTTGATCCTGGGTGTCCTGTGGGCGGGAGCCGCCTGGGGCAGCGTCTTCACCTTCGATCCACTGGCGCTCTCGTCTTACGTCGCCTGGGCGGTCTACGCCGCGACCCTCGCGGGGCGCGCCGCCGGCGGCTGGCACGGGCGCCGCGGGGCGTATTTCGCGATCCTCGGATTCGCGGCGCTCGTGCTCACGCTGGGAGCGGGGCTGTTCTTGCCCGGGAGGCACGGCGGCTAGATGCCGCTCTTCGTGGCCGGCCTCTCGCACCGAAACGCCCCGGTGGAGCTGCGGGAGCAGCTGGCCGTCGACGAGGACAAGCTGCGCGAGCTGCTCCGCGACATCGCCGCGACAGGGATCGTCCGCGAGGCCCTCATCCTCTCGACGTGCAATCGGGTCGAGGTGTACGCCGTCGCCGACGTGCCCGGCGAGGCGCGCGCCACCACGTTCCGCCGGCTGTGCCGCCACCGCGGCGTGGAGCCGGCCGCCGTGGAGGCGGTGCTGTACACGCACGCCGACGGCGACGCGGTTCGCCACGTGTTCCGCGTGGCGTCGAGCCTCGACTCCATGATGATCGGCGAGCCTCAGATCCTCGGCCAGGTGAAGGACGCATTCGCGCTCGCCCAGTCGTGCGAGGCGGTCGGTCCCGCGCTTCACACGCTGTTCACGCAGGCCTTCGCCGTCGCCAAGAAGGTGCGGACGGAGACGGAGATCGCGCGGCACGCCGTGTCCGTCTCGTTCGCCGCGGTCGAGCTGGCCAAGAAGATCTTCGCCGGGCTCGACGGCAAGGCCGTCCTGCTCGTCGGCGCGGGCAAGATGAGCGAGCTCGCCGCCCGGCACCTCGTCGAGCAGGGCGCGTTCCCGCTGTACGTCGCCAACCGCACCTGGGCGCGCGCCCAGGAGATGGCTCGCGCGCTGGCGGGCACCGCGGTGCCTTTCGACGAGCTGGCGACGGCGCTCGCCACCGTCGACATCGTGATCGCGTCCACGGGCGCGCCCGAGCCGGTGATCAGGCGCGACACCGTCCAGCGGGTCATCAACGGACGGCGCGGACGACCGCTCTTCTTCATCGACATCGCCGTCCCGCGCGACGTGGAGGACACCGTCGACTCCCTCGACGGGGTGTACTGCTACGACATCGACGACCTCAAGCAGGTCGTCGACGCGAACATCCGCGAGCGCGGCCGCGAGGCGCACCGGGCCGAGGCGCTCGTCGAGCGGGAGGTGGCGAAGTTCCTCGCCAGGCTCGGCGACGTCGAGGTGATTCCCACGATCGTGTCGCTCCGCGAGCGGCTCGAGGCCATTCGAACCGGCGAGGTCAAGCGCACGCTGGCCCGGCTGCCCGGCGCCACGCCCGAGACGCGCGAGGCGATCGAGGCGCTCTCGACGGCGATCGTGAACAAGATCCTGCACGCGCCGATCACCAAGCTCCGGGAGTCGTCGCGCGCCGGCTCGCCCCGCTCCTGGCTGGCGCTCGTCCACGAGCTCTTCGGCCTGGGCCGCCAATGAAGCCGCGCGCTCCGACCATCAAGATCGGGACGCGCGGAAGCCCGCTCGCGCTGGTCCAGGCCCAGAGCGTCGCGGCGCCGCTGCGCGCGCTGGGCGCCGACGTCGAGATCGTGCCCGTGCGGACCGAGGGTGACCGCCGCCTGGAGATCCAGCTGGCCGCGATCGGCGGCAAGGGACTCTTCGTGAAGGAGATCGAGGAGATGCTCCTCGCCGGCGCGCTCGATTGCGCCGTGCACAGCCTGAAGGACTTGCCCGCGGAGATTCCGGCGGGCCTCGCCCTCGCCGCGTTCCCGGAGCGGGAAGACCCGCGCGACGTCCTCGTGACGCGCGAGCCGCATCGGTTCGAGGATCTGCGCGCGGGTGCGCGGCTCGGCACCGGGAGCCCGCGCCGCCGCGCGCTCGCCCTGGCGCTGCGGCCCGACCTCATCGTCGAGCCGGTCCGGGGGAACGTGGACACGCGGCTCAAAAAACTCGCCAGCGAAGGCTGGGACGGCGTGCTGCTCGCCGCGGCCGGCCTCAAGCGTCTGGGCCTCGGCCCGGCGCACCTCCAGCCGCTCGATCCGGAGGCGTTCGTGCCCGCGGTCGGCCAGGGCGTCCTGGCCGTCGAGGCGCGGGCTGACGACCGGCGCATGCTGTCCCTGCTCGAGAGGCTCGACCACGCGCCGACGCGCGCCTGCGCGCTGGCGGAGCGCGCGTGCCTCGGGCGCCTGGGCGCGTCGTGCAACTCGCCGGTGGCCGCCCACGCGGTCCTCGACGGGAGCAGCCTCAGGATGACCGCGCTCGTCGCCAGCGAGGACGGGCGCAAGGTCCTTCGCGCCAGCGCGGTCGGATCTCCGGAGGGGCCGGAGAGGCTGGGCCGGCGCCTCGCGGACTCGCTTCTCGAACAAGGGGCGACCTCGGTGGCTCCGCTCAAGCCGGTGACGCCATGGCGCGGATAGGTCGCGCGACCGAGGAGCGGCCGCTCGAAGGCCGGACTATCGTGGTGACGCGGGCCCGCGCCCAGGCGCAGCGGTTCGTCGAGTTGCTGGAAGCCGCGGGGGCGCGCGTCCTGCAAGCGCCGACGATCGTCATCGAGTCTCCCCCGTCGTGGGAGCCGCTGGACACGGCCCTGGCCGCGCTGGAGTCGTTCGCCTGGGTGATCTTCACGAGCGTGAACGGTGTCGCCATGATGGACCGGCGGCTGGCCGCCCGGGGGTTGCCGTGGGCCGCGATGGCGCGCAAGCGGGTGGCGGCGATCGGTCCCGCGACGGCCGATGCGCTCGCCGAGCACGGTGTCCGGCCCGAGGTGGTCCCCGCCGAGTACCGCGCCGAGGCGCTGGTCGAGCGGCTGCGCGCGGTCGTCGGGTCGGGCGATCGCGTGCTGCTGCCCAGGGCCAAGGAGACGCGCGACGTGCTGGTCGTCGAGCTCCGGAGGCTGGGCGCCGTCGTGACCGAGGTGCCCGCGTACCAGACGCGCCGCATCGACGACGGCGTCGTTCGCCTGCGCGAGGCGCTCGCCTCGGGTGCCGTCGACGCCGTCACGTTCACGAGCTCGTCCACCGCGCGGAACTTCGCCGAGCAGTTCAGCGACGACGAGCGGAGCGCCTGGCGAGGACGCATCACCTTCGCCTCCATCGGCCCGATCACGGCGGCGACCGCCGCCGAATACGGCCTGCCCACCGACGTGATGCCGAGCGAGTACACGATTCCCGCCCTCGCGCGGGCCCTCGCCGAGTACTTCTCCCGTGCCGCGAGGAATGCCGGTCGCCGACCCAGAAGGAGCGTGTAATGGCGCATGCGATGTTCCGTCCGAGGCGTCTGCGCGAGAAGCCGTTGCTGCGCAAGCTGATCCGCGAGACCGTGCTGGCCGTCGACGACCTCGTCTATCCGCTCTTCGTCGTCCACGGCCGGGGCGTGCGCGAGCCGATCGGCTCGATGCCCGGCCAGTTCCGGCTGTCCATCGACGAGCTGGTGAAGGACATGAAGGACGTCGCGAGCATGGGGATTCCCGGCGTGCTGCTGTTCGGCCTGCCGGTCGAGAAAGACCCGCGCGGCTCCGAGGCGTACGCCGAGGACGGCATCGTGCAGCAGGCCGTGCGGGCGGTGAAGGACGTGGTGCCGGACCTTCTGGTCCTCACGGACGTGTGCCTGTGCCAGTACACGAGCCACGGGCACTGCGGCATCGTCGAGGGCGGCACGGTTCGGAACGACCCGACGCTCGAGCTGCTCGCGCGCGTCGCCGTGTCGCACGCCGAAGCCGGCGCCGACATGGTCGCGCCCTCCGACATGATGGACGGCCGCGTCGGCGCGATCCGCGAGGCGCTCGACGACGCGAGCTTCACCGACACGCCGATCATGGCCTACTCGGCGAAGTACGCGTCGAGCTTCTACGGCCCCTTCCGGGACGCGGCCGACTCGGCGCCGCAATTCGGCGACCGGCGCGCCTATCAGATGGATCCGGCGAACGGCGCGGAGGCGATGCGCGAGATCGCGCTCGATCTCGACGAGGGGGCGGACATCGTCATGGTCAAGCCCGCGCTGCCGTACCTCGACATCATCTCGCGGGCGAAGGCGGAGTTCGGCGTACCGCTCGCCGCCTACTCGGTTTCGGGCGAGTACGCGATGATCCGCGCCGCGGGTCGGCTAGGCTGGCTCGACGAGGAGCGCGCCATGATGGAGGCGCTCACCGCCATCCGCCGCGCGGGCGCCGACATCGTGATCACCTACTTCGCCCGCGACGCCGCCCGCCTACTGGAGCGTGGCAGTGCGAGCTGAGCCATGGCTTGCCATGGCGAGGCGAGCCCTTCAATGCTCGAAATCGTGCGAGCTGAGCCATGGCTCGGCATGGCGAGGCAAGCTCTTCAATGCTCGAAACCGTGCGAGCTGAGCCATGGCTCGGCATGGCGAGGCGAGCCCTTCAAAGCTCGAACCCGTGCGAGCTGAGCCATGGCAATGATCGAAATCGGACGAGCTGAGCGGTAGCGTGCGCATCTCGGCGAAGGGCGAGTACGCGATCCAGGCGGTGCTGGATCTGGCGCTCCACCGGGAGCGCGGGCTGACGCCCATCCAGGAGATCGCGCGGCGCCAGGCGATCCCGCAGCGATACCTCGAGCAGGTGCTGCTCGCCCTCAAGCGCGCCGGCCTCCTCACGTCCAAGCGCGGCTCGTCGGGCGGCTACCAGCTCACGCGACCGGCGGAGGACATCACGGTCGCCGACGTCCTCCGCGCCGTGGAGGGCGCCGACGCGCCGTTCGAAGCGCAGCGCCGGGGCGGGCGGAGCACCGCCGAGCGGCACGACCTGGCCGAGCTGTGGGACGAGATCTCGAGCGCGGTGTCGAAGGTCGTCGACCAGCTGACCTTCGGCGACCTCGCCGCCCGCGCGCAGGCTCGGCGGAGCGCCGCGCGCCCGATGTACCACATATGACGCCGCCGCCGAAGATCGCGGGCTCCGTCCTCGAGCTGGTCGGGCGGACGCCGATGGTTCGGCTGAACCGCCTGCCCAAGCCCGGCGGAGCAGTCGTCGCGGCGAAAGTCGAGTCGCTGAACCCCGGCGGGAGCGTCAAGGACCGCATCGCCGTCTCGATGCTGGAGGACGCCGAGCGGCGGGGCCTGCTCAAGCCGGGGGCCACCCTCGTCGAGCCGACCAGCGGCAACACCGGCATCGGGCTGGCGATGGCGGCCGCGGTCCGGGGCTACCGGCTGATCCTGACGATGCCCGACGACATGAGCGTCGAGCGCCAGCGCCTCCTGGCGCGGTTCGGCGCCGAGCTCCATCTCACCCCGGCGATCGAGGGGATGACCGGCGCCGTCCACGCCGCCCGCGAGCTGCTCCGGGAGCATCCGGACTATTTCATGCCGCAGCAGTTCGAGAACCCGGCCAACCCCGAGGCGCACCGGCGCACGACCGCGCTCGAGATCCTCGAGGCGGTCGGCGGCCGCCTCGACGCCTTCGTCGCCGGCGTCGGGACGGGCGGGACGCTGACGGGCGTCGGCGAGGTGCTCAAGGAGAAGATCCCGACGGTGCGCGTCGTCGCGGTCGAGCCCGCGGCATCGCCCGTGCTCGCCGGCGGCAAGGCGCGGCCCCACGCGATCCAGGGGATCGGCGCCTCCTTCGTGCCGGGCGTCCTGAATCGCGCGATCATCGACCGGATCATCCAGGTGCGCGACGAGGATGCGCTCGCGTGGTCGCGACGGCTCGCGCGCGAGGAGGGGCTTTTGGTCGGCGTCTCGGCCGGCGCGGCCGTGTTCGCCGCGTGTCTGGTCGCCGCGGAGCTGACGCCGAGCCAGCTGGTCGTCACGGTCCTGCCCGACACGGGCGAGCGGTACCTGAGCCCGGGAGGCTAGGCATGGCCGTGATGGTCTACATCCCGACCTCGTTCCGTCGGGCCACGAACAATCGTGACCGCGTCGAGGTCGCCGCGAGCGACGTCAGCCGGCTGCTCGACCAGCTCGAGGCCTCGTACGGCGGCCTGAAGGGGCTCGTGCGCGACGAGGGCGGCGAAGTGCACCACCACGTGAGCATCTACGTCAACAGCGAGGCGATCGAATCCCTCCAGGGGCTGCGTACGCCCCTCAAGGACGGTGACGAGGTCGCGATCATCCCGGCGCTCGCGGGTGGCGCGCGCGCGATCGTCACCGCCGAAGAGCTCGAGGCGATCCGCCGGCAGGCGGTCGAGGAATATCCGCGCGAGTCGTGCGGCGTCATCCTGGAGCAGGGCGCGCTGCGCCGGCTCGTCAGGTGCCGGAATATCCAGGACGAGCTGCACGCCAAGGATCCGCAGCGCCATCCGCGGGACGCCCGCACGGCCTACTTCATCGATCCCAAGGATCTGCTGCGCATCGGACGGCTCGAGGGCGAGGGGTACTCGATCGTCGTAATCTATCACTCGCACGTGGATGCCGGCGCCTACTTCTCGCCGACCGACCGGCAGCAGGCGCTGATCGGCGGCGAGCCGACGTACCCGACGGCGACCTATCTCGTGACGTCGGTCATGGCCGGACGGGTGGAGGCGGTCGCCGGGTTCTGCTGGAGCGCGCACGCGCGCGAGTTCGTGCAGGTCGAGCTCGACTCCGCTCGCTGGCGCTGGCACGAGCGGCTTTCCTTCGCCGCCGGCCGGCTGTGGGAGCGATCCGGGATCGGCGCGCTGCTCGGCAAGAGCTTCTGATGCGGGACTCGAAGAGCCTCTTCGAGGCCGCCTGTCGCCTGATTCCCGGCGGCGTGAACAGCCCGGTACGCGCCTTCCGCGGCGTCGGCGGCGAGCCGTTCTTCGTCGCACGCGGCGAGGGGGCCAGGATCTGGGACGTCGACGGCCGGTCGTATCTGGACTTCCTCGGCTCGTGGGGGCCGCTGATCCTCGGCCACGCCGCGCCGCCGGTCGTCGCCGCGATCACCCAGGCCGCGGCGCGGGGCACGAGCTACGGCGCACCGACCGCGCTCGAGGTCGAGATGGCGGAGGCGATCACCGCGGCCTACCCGTCGATCGAGCTGGTTCGGCTCGTCAGCTCGGGGACCGAGGCCGCGATGAGCGCGATCCGGCTGGCGCGGGGCGCGACGGGCCGCCCGGTCCTCGTGAAGTTCGACGGCTGCTACCACGGTCACGCCGACAGCCTCCTCGTGAAGGCCGGCTCCGGCGGCGCGACGTTCTCGATTCCCGACAGCGCGGGCGTGCCGGGTCCGCTCGCGCAGCTGACGCTGACGGCGCCGTTCAACGACCTCCAAGCCGTGCGCTCGATCTTCCGCGAGCGAGGCCGCGAGATCGCCGCGGTCATCGTCGAGCCGGTGGCGGGCAACATGGGGGTCGTGGCCCCGCGTCCGGGGTTCCTCGAGGGGCTCCGCGAGCTCACGACAGCCCACGACGCGGTGCTCATCTTCGACGAGGTCATCACCGGGTTCCGCGTCGCGTACGGCGGCGCGCAGGAACTCTACGGGGTGCGCCCCGACCTCACGTGCCTCGGCAAGATCATCGGCGGCGGGCTCCCGGTCGGCGCTTACGGAGGATCGCGGCGCCTGATGAGCCACGTGGCACCGCTCGGCTCGGTCTACCAGGCCGGAACGCTGTCGGGAAATCCGCTCGCCGTGGCGGCGGGACTGGCGACGCTGGCGCGCCTGCGCGACCGCGACGTGTACGGGCGCCTCGACGTGCTCGGCGCAGCGCTCGAGCGAGGGCTGCGAAGCGGCGCCGAGCAGGCGGGCGTCCCACTGACGGTCAACCGCGTGGGGTCGATGCTGACGGCCTTCTTCTGCGACGGGGCGGTGACCGACTACGCCTCGGCCAAGCGCGCCGACACGAAGCGCTACGCGCGCTACTTCCACGCGATGCTCGAGCGCGGGGTGTTTCTGGCGCCCTCGCAGTTCGAGGCGGCCTTCGTCTCGCTCGCCCACACGGACGCGGACATCGCGGCGGCGGGTCGGGCCGCGGCCGAGGCGCTGGCCGCCCGCTGATCCGGGGCGCCGCGGGCCCACGAAGGCCTCGCGCGTGCCCCTTCTATCGCTCGAACCGCGCGAATGGATTGACGGCCGCGGGGAGCACGTGATAGCGTTCACGAGCATCTTAGAATCCCCCGGGGGGCGATCGACTGTCGATGACGGCGAAGGCGGGCGTAGGCGCACTCGGCGCGGCGCTCCTAGCCGTTCTGATCTTTCTGGCGGTCTCGTCTTGGAGCCGGCAGCCAGCCGCCGCCGCGAAGCCCTCGAATCAGCCGATCACCTTTCCTCACAACGTCCATGTCGGAACCTACAAGATCGACTGCCAGTACTGCCACAGCGAGGCGCGTCGATCGGAGTACGCCGGGATACCGTCGGTCGAGCGCTGCATGGGGTGTCACAAGATCGCCGGCGCCGCCCTGCCGGAGGTCAAGAAGCTCGCCGAGTTCTACGCGAGGAAGGAGCCGATTCCCTGGATACGCGTGAACAAGCTTCCCGAGTTCACGTACTTTCCGCACAAAGCGCACGTGCGCGCAGGGCTCAAGTGTCAGGCGTGCCACGGGCCCGTCGAGACCATGACGACCTACGCCGCCGAGACGGGGCCGCGCCTGACGAACGACCTCTTGTACCTCGTGGGCTTCAAACCCATGGCGCCACCGCTGACGATGGGCTGGTGCATCGACTGTCATCGAAAGCAGAACGAGACCGCAGGCAAGCATGCGCCTCTCGACTGCGTGACCTGCCACCATTGAAACGGAGCCGGATCCGGGCTGGAGCAGTCAATAGATGAACCGACGCGACTTCTTCAAGATCGTCACGGCGTCCGGCGCGGCCGCAGCAACCGGCGGCTGTCAGCAGGCCAGCGAGACCATCCTTCCCCTGGTGGTGCCGAACGAGCAGATCGTGCCGGGTGTCGCCTCGTGGTTCGCCACCGTTTGCCGGGAGTGCCCGGCCGGCTGCGGCGTCGTCGCGCGCAACCGCGAGGGGCGTGTCGTGAAGCTCGAGGGGAATCCCGACCACCCCGTCAACGCGGGTGCCTTGTGCCTGCGGGGGCAGGCGGCGCTCCAGGGCCTCTACCATCCCGACCGGGTCGCAGGTCCGCTGGTGCGGGAAGGGAGCGGTGGCTTCAAGACGACGACGTGGGACGTGGCTGGAAAGCTCGTCGCCGATCGGATCGGCGCGCTCAGGACCGCCGGCAAGGGCCGGGCGATCGCCGTCGTGACGCAGCTCGAGAACGGAAGCCTCGGCGTGCTGCTCGACCGCTGGACCCAGGCGCTCGGCGCGCGCCCCCGGGTAACGCTGGAGCCCTTCGCCTACGAGGCGATCCGGGCCGCGAACCGGGTCACGTTCAACCGGGACGCGATCCCGTACTACGCGTTCGAGGACGCCGAGGTCGTCCTGTCCTTCGGCGCCGACTTCATCGAGACCTGGCTCTCGAACGTCAACTACGCGCGGACGTTCGCCCGCATGCATTCGTTCAGGGACGGCCGCGCGGGGACGTTCATCCACGTCGAGCCCCGGCAGTCGCTGACGGCGTCGAACGCGGATGAGTGGGTGCGCAACGCGCCGGGGACGGAGGGGCTGCTCGCCCTCGCCATACTGCGCGTGATGGTCGACGAGGGGATGGCGGACCGCCGCTTCGGCGAGGCCGTCGCCTCGGTGGACCTCAAGCGGGTCGCGGACGAGAGCGGAGTCGCCGTCGCGACGATCAAGCACGTCGCGAAGGCGTTCGCCCACGCCAAGCCCGGGCTCGCCGTCGGTGGCGGGGTCGCGGTCACCGGCTCCAACGCGACGCAGGCGCAGATCGCGATCAATCTTCTGAACGCCGCGGCGGGCAACGTGGGCAAGACCGTGCGCTTCGGCCCCGATTCGGCTTATGGCAAGGTCACGCCGCACGCGGAGGTTGCGGGGCTGGCGCGCGCAATGGCCGGCGGCGAGGTCGAGGTTCTCGTCCTGGGCCCGGGCGTCAATCCGGCCTTCACGCTCCCATCCGGGCTCAAGCTCGCCGACGCGATTGGCAAGGTGGCGCTGGTCGTCAGCTTCGCGAACCTGCCCGATCAGACCAGCGAGCTGGCGCACGTGGTCCTGCCGGACACGCACTGGCTCGAGTCGTGGGGCGACTACTCGCCGCGCGAGGGCGTGCTCGGCTTTCTCCAGCCGACGATGTCGCCGATCCGCGACTCCCGCCCGATGGGCGACACGCTGCTCCGAATCGGCCGTGGCGCGCTCGGAGCCGAGGAGGGCAAAGGGCCCCTGCCGTGGCCGACGTTTGAGCAATATCTCAAAGCAGCTTGGGAGCCGCTCGTGAAGGGGCAACTTGAAGGGGCGCTTCGGCGTGGCGGTCTCTTCGGTGACGTGGCTCCGGTCGCGGTGACCGCGAAGATCGCCGGCGTCGATCCAGCATCGGCCAAGCTCGAGGGCGACGGCCTGACGCTGCTCGCCTATCCGTCCCCCAGGTTCTACGACGGTCGCAGCGCGGTCAGCGCCTGGCTCCAGGAGACGCCCGACACCATGACGCAGGCGGTGTGGGACGCGTGGGTCGAGGTCCCGACGGAGACGGCGCGGAAGCTCGGCATCGCCCAGGGCGATATGCTCGCAATCAAGTCGCCGCAGGGCAGCCTCGAGCTGCCCGCGTACATCTCGCCGACGCTTCATCCCTCTGCGGTCGCGATTCCGATGGGCCACCGCTATACGCTCTACCAGCGTCCGCGATATGTCGGCACCGACCCCCGCTCCCTGAACCCGATGGAGATCCTGCCGGGGGCGGCCGACGCGACGTCGGGAGGACTCTCGTTCATGAGCGTGAAGGTGACCCTGACGAAGCTCGGCACACGGCGCCCGCTGGCGGTGCTCCAGGCGACGCACGACCAGGACGACCGCGAGCTGGCGCAGCACGTGGACCTGCGCGCGGCTCGCGAACAGGCGCTGCGGGGCCGTGGCCCCGAACCACCTCTCCCCAGCCTGTACGAAAATCAAACGTATCCGGGCTACCGCTGGGGCATGACGATCGACGTCGACGCGTGCGTGGGCTGCCAGGCGTGCGTCGTCGCCTGCCAGGCCGAGAACAACGTGCCGGTCGTCGGGAAGGCCTCGGCGGCGTACGGTCGCCAGCTCCAGTGGCTCCGCCTCGAGCGCTGGGCGGAGGGCAAGCCCGACCATCCGACGAACCTCTTCCTGCCGATGCTCTGCCAGCACTGCGAGGTTGCGCCGTGCGAGCCCGTCTGCCCCGTGTACGCGGCCTACCGCACCGATGAGGGACTCAACGGGCAGGTCTACAACCGTTGCGTCGGCACGCGCTATTGCGGCAACAACTGTCCGTACCACGTGCGCCGCTTCAACTGGTTCCAGTACGAGTTCCCGGCGCCGCTCGAAGTCCAGTTGAACCCCGACGTCACGGTCCGCCAGCTCGGCGTGATGGAGAAGTGCACGATGTGCGTCCAGCGCGTCATCGCCGGCAAGGATCGGGCACGGGACGAGAAGCGCGCGGTGCGGGACGGCGACATCGTCACGGCCTGCCAGCAGACCTGTCCGACCCAGGCGATCACGTTCGGCAACCTCAAGGACGACGCCAGCACCGTCGCGAAGCTGGCGCACTCGCCCCGGGCCTATCACGTGCTCCACGAGGTCGGCACGCGGCCGTCCGTCACCTACCTCCGGAAGGTCGTCCGAGACCACGCGTGAGCCGATGAGCGACGGCCGGACCACGTCCCCCACGTTCGCCGACGTCAACCGCGACGTCCTCCGGACGCTGGAGCCGCCGGGCAACCTCTACTTCGCCTGGATGTGCTTCGTGGCGCTGCTGCTCGCCGGGTTCTTCGTCGCCTGGACCGGGCAGGTCTGGTGGGGCATGGGCATGGCGGGCAAGCGCGTGCCCCAGATGTGGGCGATGTACATCACGACCTTCGTGTTCTGGATCGGCATCGGCCACGCGGGCACCCTGATCTCGGCCATCCTCTATCTCTTCCGCGCCCGCTGGCGGACGTCGATCTACCGGGCGGCCGAGGCAATGACGATCTTCGCGGTCATGACGGCGGGCCTGTTCCCGCTCATTCACGCCGGACGCATGTGGTTCGCGTACTTCCTGCTGCCGTACCCGAACCAGCGGTCGCTCTGGCCGAACTTCCGGTCGCCCCTCGTCTGGGACGTCTTCGCGATCTCGACGTACCTCTCGATCAGCACCGTCTTCTTCATCGTCGGGCTCGTCCCCGACATCGCCGCGTTGCGCGACGCCTCGACTGGCTGGCGCCGCCGCATCTTCGCCATGCTGGCGCTCGGCTGGGAGGGCTCCGATACGCAGTGGCGTCACTACCGGCGCGCCTACGGGCTCCTGGCGTCGCTGGCGACGCCGCTCGTGCTCTCGGTCCACAGCGTCGTGTCCTGGGACTTCGCGATGGCGCTGGTGCCCGGCTGGCACTCCACGCTCTTCGCGCCCTTCTTCGTCGACGGGGCGATCTTCTCCGGCTTCGCGATGGTGCTGGTGCTGATCCTGCCGATGCGTCACTTCTTCAACCTCCACGCCTACATCCAGGAAAAGCACCTGGACGCAATGGGCAAGCTGATCCTCGTCACGGGCCTGGTCCTGACCTATTTCTACCTGTGCGAGATCTTCACCTCGCTCTACAGCGGCGAGCACATCGAGAAGGCCTCGCTGTTCTGGAAGGTGACCGCGACGTACGCGTGGGCGCTCTGGACCATGTACTTCTGCAACTGCATCGCCCCGCTGGTCCTCTTCTGGAGGCGCGCCCGCACGAGCCCGGTCGTGCTCTACGTCGTGTCGATCCTGGTGCTGATCGGGATGTGGTTCGAGCGCTTCAACATCATCGTGCCGTCGCTCGGCCACGACTTCTATCCCTACACGTGGGGCATCTACTATCCCAGCCCAACCGACACGATGATCGTCATCGGCAGCTTCTCCTTCTTCTTCCTCCTGTTCCTCGGCTTCATCAAGGTGATGCCGTCGCTGTCGATCGTCGAGGTGAAGGAGACGATCCCGCCGCCGGTCCGGGACAGAGCCCATGGCCACTGAGACGGTGCTCGGCGTCTTCGCCTACGTGGACACGACGGTGCGGGCCCTCGAGGAGTTGCGGGCGCGCGGCTACCACGACCTCACGGTCTACACGCCGCTGCCCGTGCACGAGATCGAGGAGGTGCTCGAGCGCGACCGGCCGGTGAGCCGGGTGCGCCTGTTCACGCTGTTTGGCGGGCTCACCGGGATCGCCTCGGCCTTCCTGCTGACGATCTGGAGCTCGCTCGTGTGGGGGCAGGTCACCGGCGGAAAGTATCTGCAGCTCGTGCCCGGAGGCATCATCGGGTCGTCCCTGCCACCGTTCTTCATCATCGCGTTCGAGCTGATGGTGCTCTTCGGCGGGCTCGCGACGGTCATCGGCATGGTGGTGCTCGGACGGCTGCCACGCTGGCGGCCGAGCCCGGCGTACGATCGGCGGTTCACCAACGACCGCTTCGGCGTGGCCGTCCACTGCGCCCCGGAGCGCGCCGCCTCCGTCCACGAGCTCCTGCGCGCGGCCGGCGCCGAAGAAGTGAAATCGCGATGACGCGATCGGGCGCATCGAAGACGCCAACGGCGGGATCGGGCGTGTCGGAGCCACTCGCCGCTCGAACACATCGGACGGGATCGGGCGTGTCGGAGCCACTCGCCTCTGTCTCAGGCCACCCCCGGTCCAAGCCGGCCTCGAGGACCCCGCTCCAATGAAATACGTCTTCATCCTGATGTTGCTCGTGGTCGGGGCGGCGGCCGGGGCGTGGGGCGGGGCGATCGTCGTGCGCTGGAGCGACAACATGACGCAGACCGCCCGGATCGTGCCGGGCGAGCGCGTGTTCGCGATGCCGGCGGGCGTGGTCCCGCGCGGCGGCGAGCTGATCATCCCGAAGGACCAGCGCGACGTGGCGGCCAAGCAGCCGAATCCGGTGAGGACGTCGGAGGCCTCGGTGGCGATCGGCAAGGAACGCTACGTGACGTTCTGTGTGCCCTGCCACGGCCCCGAGGCGAAGGGAGGGACCACGGGCCTCGTCGCGACGAAGTTCATCCCGACGCCCGACTTGACGAACGCCGAGCTCCAGAAGCAGCGCACGGACGGCTACTGGCACAGCTACATCGTCGTCGGCGGCGCGGTCATGCCCGCGTACGGCGAGGCGCTGTCGTCGCAGGAGGCGTGGCACATCGTGAACTTCCTGCGGTCCGTCGCCCAGAAATGACCGTGTTCTGGAGCCTCGTGGCTGCGATCGGCGCGGTCGTCTTCCTCGTGGGCGCGAACTCCGCGGAGGACGCGCCCCAGGTCTGGTCGATCTACCTCGTGAACCTCGTCTTCTGGTCGGGTCTCGCCGTGACCGGACCGGCGATCGCGGGCATGATGCAGGTCACCGAAGCGCGCTGGTCCCCGAGCGTCCGGCGCATCGCGCTGACGACCGCCGGGTTCCTGCCGATGTCGTTCGTCCTGCTCCTCGTCCTCTACGCCGGCCAGACCGTCCTGTATCCGTGGGTCACGACGCCGATCCCGGCCAAGGCGGGCTGGCTCAACGTGCCGTTCTTCTGGCTCCGGACGTACGCGTGCGCCGCGGTGCTCTTCGCCGTCTGCTTCGCCTTCGTGCGAGCGCTCCTGCGCGACGCGATCCCACAAGACGAGGAGCGCGAGCGCGTCCACCGCAATCGCATCGCGGTCATCCTTCTGATGCTGTGGCTCGTGACGGTGTCGCTGTGGGGATTCGACCTCGTGATGTCGCTGGATCCCAAATGGTACAGCGGCCTCTTCGGCGGGTACTTCGCCGTCAGCGCGCTCTACACGGCCTTCTGCCTCTTGTCGATCCTCACGGTCCGGGCCAACGCCCGCGGCCGCGCCTCGATCCCGCCGGCCGCGATCCAGGACGTGGCCAAGCTTCAATTCGCCATGTCGATCCTGTGGATGTACTTCTTCTGGTCCCAGTACATCGTGATCTGGTACGGCAACGTGCCGGTCGAGACCCGGTTCTTCGTCCAGCGGGTGTTCGTCCAGCCGTGGACGACGCTGGCCTGGGTGGTGCTGATCGTGGGCTGGCTGATCCCGTTCGCGTATCTGCTCAAGCGCCTCACCGGTCGGCCGCCGCAGCGACACGCCCCGCTCGTCGTGGTGTCGGTCTTCGGCCTCATCGCGATCTTCCTCGAGCGCGTGTTCGTCGTGTTCCCATCGGTCTCGTCGAGCGCTCGACTACCGCTCCGCCCGCGCGACCTCGCGATCACCGCGGGGTTCCTCGCGCTGTTCGTGCTGAGCCGGCGCTGGTTCTTCAGCCGCTTCAAGCCCGTCCTCAATCTTCCGCACACCGGCCACTAGTTTTCTACGCGGCTGTCGCCCGGGGGCGGGGGCGCTGCGGGTATCCGGCCGGCTCCGTCACCCACTCGCCCGAATCGCAGCTCTTCGAGCTGCGGACGGGACTCGGGGGTCCCACCGTGGTGTCGTTCATGAGTGGCCCAGGCTAGGCGAACGACCGGCGGCGATGGCGAGAGCCGGGCTCGAGCTGTACGGGACCAAGCGGCGCTTCGAGAAGACTCCCGAGCCCGCGCCACGGC